>NC_011296.1:920000-1281267 GCF_000020985.1 Thermodesulfovibrio yellowstonii DSM 11347 | reverse complement strand
CAAACAGGTGAGGCTGACTATAACTGGGTTTACAATGAGTATAGAAACTTATCATTTAGAGCAACTGTATTGCCATTTATATATGATATGGTAGAAGCTTACTCAGTAGCAGATTTAGTTATTTCAAGGGCGGGTGCATCCACTGTTGCAGAGCTCACAGCTATTGGTAAGGCATCAATTCTTATTCCATATCCATATGCTGCATATAATCATCAGGAAATGAATGCAAGAAGACTTCTTAGCAGAGGTGCATGTGAACTTATTCTTGACAGGGAGTTAAATGGGGAGGTTCTTGCAAAAAAGATTAATAAAATTTTAAATAAACCAGAAATTATGAAAGAGATGGAAATGGCATCACTTGCTTTTGGAAAACCTTATGCAGGAGAGAAAATTATAGAAATTGCAGAAAGTTTGCTCAGGAGGAAAAGATAAATGTATCAATACAAAAGAATTCATTTTGTTGGAATTGGCGGAATTGGAATGAGCGGTATAGCGGAAGTTCTTCATAACATGGGTTATACAGTTTCAGGCTCTGATATAAAAGAGTCTGACACTGTAAGAAGATTAAAAAAACTTGGGATAAAAGTATTCATAGGACATAGCAGTGATAATATTGATAACACAGAAGTGGTGGTTTTTTCTTCTGCGGTAAAACCTGATAATCCTGAAATTATTAAAGCAAGATCACTTGGAATTCCAGTCATTCCAAGAGCTGAGATGCTTGCTGAACTTTGTAGACTTAAATATTCCATTTTAGTTGCAGGTGCACATGGTAAGACAACAACCACTTCATTTATTGCCACTATTTTAAGTGATGCTGGATTTGATCCTACAATTGTTATTGGAGGGAAACTTAAATCTATAGGAACAAATGCAAAATTAGGTCAGGGTGAATTTCTTGTGGCAGAGGCTGATGAAAGTGATGGAAGTTTTCTTAAACTTTCACCTGCTGTTTCTGTTATTACAAACATTGACAGAGAACATCTTGATTATTTCAAAAATCTTAAAAGAATTAAAAAAGCTTTTCTTGAGTTTGCAAATAAAGTTCCTTTTTATGGTGTTTCAGTTCTTTGCAGAGAGTGCAGACATATAAGAGATTTAATTCCTCATCTAACAAGAAGATATGTAACCTATGGTTTTGATGAGGCATCTGATTTTTGCGCGAAAAATATTGAATATTCATCCTCAAAAGTCTTATTTGACGCTTTTTTTAGAAATAAGTTTCTTGGAAGATTTGCAATTACTGTTCCGGGAAATCACAATGTATTAAATGCTCTTGCAACTATAGCTGTGGCAAAGGAGCTTTCCATACCTATTGAAAAAGTAAGAGAATCCCTTGAGAATTTTACAGGCATTAGCAGAAGATTTGAGTTTAAAGGTGAGAAAAATGGTGTAAAATTTTATGATGACTATGGACATCATCCAACAGAGATAAAGGCTGTAATAAAAACTGCTTTATGGCTAAAACCACAAAGGCTCTGCGTAATTTTTCAGCCTCACAGATATACAAGAACAAGAGATTTGATGGAACAGTTTATTCAGGTTTTTAAGACAACATTAAGAAAAAATGATGTTTTATTTCTCATGGATATATATGCCGCAAGTGAACCTCCTATTGAAGGAGTAAGTGCAGAGATTTTATATGAAAAATTGAAAAATGTAGGAGTTAATGTGATATTCAATCCTGACAAAGAAGATATAAAAATTGATATTTTAAGAGAATTAAAAGAAGGAGACCTTGTTTTTACGATTGGAGCAGGAGATGTATACAAAGTTGGGGAAAGCATTAAAGAGAAGTTATGAAAAATATTGAAATTTTCTTAAAAGAAAATAGGATACCTTATAAAAAATATGAGTCTTTGGCTAAATATACAACTCTTAGAATTGGAGGATATGCAGACTTTGTTGTATTTCCAGATGAAGACTCTGTTTTAAAATTGCTTGAAATTATAAGAAATGAAGGAACAGCATACTATGTTATAGGAGGAGGCAGTAATTTAGTTGTGCATGATGAAGGATTTAAGGGAGTGATAATCAATACAAAGCAAATGAAGAGAATAAATCTTGAAGGATTTACCATAAGGACTTCAGCTGGCGTAATGTTGCCAAGACTTCTTGCTTTTGTTTTAAAAATAAAGCTTTCAGGAATAGAAGGTCTTATTGGTATACCAGGAACAGTTGGAGGTGCAATAAAAGGCAATGCAGGCTCTTTTGGATATGAAATTAGTGATTGCCTTGCAGAAGTTGAAATTATAACCGATAAACTGGAAACTAAAATTCTAAAAAAACAAGATATTACTTTTCAATATCGTAGCTCAAATTTGGTTGAAACATGGCTTATAAAATCTGCAACCTTTAGTTTAAAGGAAGATGATGGAGAGGCTTTTAACAGGATGAAACAGTTTCTCCAAAGAAAAAAACAGACTCAACCTTTAAGAGAGTATTCTGCAGGATGCGTATTTAAAAATCCAGAAGGACAATCAGCAGGTTATTTAATAGAAAAAGCAGGACTAAAAGGATTCAGAGTTGGAGATATACTTATAAGTCATCTCCATGCTAACTATTTCATTAATGTTGGTAAAGGTAAGGCAAATGATTTTTTAAAGTTAATGGATATTGTTAAGGAAAAGGTATTCAAGCTTTTTTCAATAGAATTGGTGCCTGAGATAAAAATTTTGGAGGCTTAATATGAAAGTTGGAGTAATCGCGGGAGGAATTTCCTCAGAGAGAGAAGTCTCTCTTAGGAGTGGACAGGCGGTCTTCAATGCCTTAAAAGAACTTGGATATGATGTGGTATTTATAGATGCAGGAATAGACCTTTGTGAGAAGATAAAAATAGAAAAAATTGATATAGCTTTTCTTGTTCTTCATGGTGGATGGGGAGAAAATGGAGCAGTTCAGGGGATGCTTGAAGTTATGGGTATTCCATATACTGGTTCAGGAGTTCTTGCTTCTGCTCTGGCAATGGATAAGGAAGCATCAAAGAAGATATTTCTTTATCACGGTATTCCTGTTCCTCCTTTTAAAGTGCTTAATAAAAAAGATTATATAAGTTCAGCCGTTAGTCTATCATCTTTTAGTTTTCCCTGTGTTGTAAAACCTGCAGAGGAAGGATCATCTATAGGAGTAAACATTGTTAAAAATGAGAGAGAGTTTAAGAATGCAATTAATGAAGCATTCCAATTTGGGAAACGAGTAATTATAGAGAAATTTATTGAAGGCAGAGAAATACATATTGGAGTATTAGGAGATAAAGCTCTTGGAGGAGTTGAAGTAAGACCTAAAAAAGGTTTTTACAGCTATGAAGCAAAGTATACAAAAGGTTTGACTGAATATATACTGCCTCCTGAGATAGATAATGCTCTTTATGAGAAACTCAAAGAACTTGGACTCAAAGCTCATAAGTCGCTAAATTGTAAAGGGGGTACAAGGGTTGATATGATAGTTGATCAACAAGGTAATCCTTATGTTCTTGAAGTAAATACAATTCCTGGCATGACAGAAACATCTCTTTTACCTAAAATAGCTTCACTTGCTGGTTATGATTTTAAAGGTTTAGTTAAAGAGATTCTGGAACTTTCACTTAAAAATAATGAAAAGTAAGAAATGGATAATTTTAATATGCGTTTTTTTTGTTGTATTAGTTGGTTTTTTGGCTTTTGAGGAATTTACTGTAAGGAATGTTGTTATTATTGGTAATAAACATCTAACTGATAAAGAAATCAGAGCAATCCTGTCAATAAAAGAAGGGAATTCTATCATTTATCCGTCATCAAAGACTTTATATGAAAGACTAAAAAAAACGCCATGGATAAAAGATGCAATTATAAGAAAAGATTTAAACGGAACAATGACAATTTATATAAAGGAATCCACTCCGGTTGCTATTGCTATGTTTAATGAAAATTATTATTTGGTTGATTACGAAGCTCAGGTTCTTGAGAATTTCACTGAAAAGATTCAAAAGGATAAGCATGTTTCTGAAGTAGACACCAAAGAAACAAACCCAACCATTTTTTTACCTATCATAAAAAATATTGATCCATTCAAAAACAAAGAAACTCTTAATGAAGCCGTCAAACTACTCAATTTCATTAATCATAAAGGTTTTGTAAAAGCTGATGATAAAATAATAATAACAGGCAATAATCCAGATGACCTGACTCTTTATATAAATAATTTCCCAATTATTGTAGGCAAAGGAGAGCTTGAAGCAAAATTTGCGAAATATCTTGTAGTTAATGGCGAGATTCAAAAAAGAGGTTTAAATGTTCAATACATTGACCTAAGAGTTCCCGATAGAGTGATAGTAAAACCTGTTGAATAGAGGATTTTAAAAATGAGTGAAATGATTAAAGTAATTGATATTGGAACAACAAAAATATCATTTGCAGGAGCAAAAATTGAAAGTGGAAAATTAGTAATTGATTTTTTAAAGAGTTATCCATCTGCTGGTTTAAAAAGAGGCAAAATAGTTGACATGGAAGCAATGATTTCATCTATTAAGAAATCTTTACAGGATATAGAGAGCACCTTAGGAATAAGATTGAAAAAAGCTTTTGTTTGTTCCTCTGGAAGTGATATTGAAGGTATATGTAGTAATGCAGCAGTAAAAGTAAAGAAGAGAGAAGTAACAGAACAGGATGTTGATTTAGCAATTGAAGCAGCAACTGCTATGCAGATTCCTTATGATAGACAGGCAGTTCATATTCTACCTGTTGAATTTGTTGTGGATGGAGTAAACGGGATAAAAGATCCTGTTGGAATGAAGGCATTAAGGCTTGAGTCTAAGGTTTATATTATAACTGCTTCATCGTCACATATTCAGAATCTTATTACATGTTGTAATAAAGCGGGCATTGAAGTTGAAGACATTGTGCTTCAGAGTGTGGCTTCTTCGGAGGCTACACTTTCAGAACATGATAAAGAAATGGGAACACTGGTTGTTGATATAGGTGGAGGAAGCATAGACATGGCAGTATTTTATGATGGTTATTTAAGACATGTTGCAACATATGGTATCGGAGGTAATCACATTACAAATGATTTAGCAATAGGATTAAAAATTCCATTCCATGAAGCAGAGAGAATAAAAACGCAATTCGGAGTTGCATTGCCTGATATCAGATTTGGTAGTTTGAAGTTCAAAGAAAATGAAAAAGATATAGAAATTGTTGGACTGGATAAGCATTCTATTAAAATTCCTCTTAATGTGATAAAAGAGATAATCTATGCAAGATGTGAAGAAATACTGGAAGTCTTAAAAAAGGAATTTACCTCTATCCCTCAGGATATTTCTATATCTTCAGTAGTTTTTACAGGTGGGACATCATTGATGCAGGGTTTTATCTCCTTAGCTGAAGGATTTTTATCAATACCTGCAAGAATAGGAAAACCAGATACAGGACTCATGACAGTTTGTTCCGAGTTTGGTTTAGATGAAAGTATAATGGAGCAGAAAGAGGAATTTGAAGAAATTTTTACTCCCGAATTTGCTTCAACCATAGGAACAATAATTTATGCAATTAAAACAAGAGGTTTTAGTGAGTCATACTCTGGTTTAGCGAAATTATTTAGTAAAATTGGAACATGGATAATGGAAAAAACCTTAAGAAAGTTTAAATAAAATTAGAAGGGAGGAGGAGCAAAATGTTTGAAATTGAAGAAGTAGAGAGACCTGTAGCAAAGATAAAGGTGATAGGAGTTGGAGGAGCAGGCACGAATGCTGTAAATACAATGATTTCTTCTGGTATTTATGGAGTTGAATTTATAGCAGTAAATACAGATATACAACATCTTGAAATTTCCTTAGCTCCTGTTAAAGTGCAGATTGGAAAAGAGCTTACAAAAGGTCTTGGTGCAGGTTCTGATCCAGAACTTGGCAAGAAATCAGCATTTGAAGACAAGGATACACTTCTTTCTTGCATAGAAGGTTCTGATTTGATTTTTATAACTGCTGGAATGGGTGGAGGAACAGGAACTGGTGCTGCACCTGTGATTGCTTCTTTAGCAAAAGAACTTGGAATACTGACAGTAGCAGTTGTTACTAAGCCCTTTTATTTTGAGGGTAAAAAAAGGCTTCATAATGCAGTTGTTGGAATAAAAGAGCTTAAAAAATATGTAGATACTATAATTGTTATTCCTAATGATAGAATTTACATGGTTGTTGAAAAAGGAACTCCTCTTGTGAAATCTTTCGCAATTGCTAATGATATTTTAAGGCAGGCTGTTCAGGGAATTTCAGATCTTATTTTAAGTCCAGGCTTTATAAATAGAGATTTTGCAGATGTAAGGACTATTATTGAAAACTCTGGTAAGGCTGTGATAGGACTTGGAACATGCACAAAACAGGAAGGAGCAACTGAGGCAGCTCGCCGGGCAATTAATAATCCACTGCTTGAAGAAACATCCATAGAAGGTGCTAAAAGAATTCTCATAAATATCACTGGAGGATTTGATCTTACTCTTGATGAAGTTCAAGAAATTGCTGGGACTGTATATGATATTGCCCATGAAGACGCAAATATAATATTTGGAACTGTAATAAAATCTGAAATAGAAAATGAGATATTTGTCACGGTCATTGCAACAGGTTTTGAGGATAAATCTGAAGAGATAACTTTAAGCTCCACTGAGAAATGGATGCCTAAAAGTAGCAGCATTTCTTTGAAAGAAACAAAGAGAATTATTTCAAAAGATATTCAATCTCTTTCTTCATTAAGTCTTGATTCAGTTTCAAATTTTTCCAGTAAACAGTCAGATTTAGATATGACCGCATCAGAAACTTCTTTGAAAAAAGAAACAGATGAGCATTTAGTATCTTCAGTCTCAGCTCAAGAAAATACTAAACATTCTGAAACAAAATTAGAGCCTACTGATGAAAAACAAAAAACAGAGCCTGTAGAACATGAAAATTCAGTTATCTTTCTTAAAGAACCTTCCAAAGATATTCCTCCAGAGATTGAAGATGAAATTGATATTCCAGCTTATTTAAGAAAGAAACATAAAATACTGAATGAGAAAAATATTTGAAAAGATTAATGCTCTATTAGAGAAAGAAAAGGGCACAATTTTTAAAGAACATGGTGGCAGAATAAGAATATGTCTTATATATCCAAATTTATATCCGATTGGAATATCAAATTTAGGATTTCAAACTGTTTACAGGCTTTTTAATCAAAGAAAAGATATTGTCTGTGAGAGAGTTTTTCTTCCAAAAGATATAGAGGATTATAAAAAATATCCCCTTGTTTCATTTGAATCAAAAACTCCTATTTATGCATTTGATATATTGGCTTTCAGTCTTTGTTTTGAAAATGATTATCCATCCATTTTAAAAATCCTTGAACTCGGTAAGGTTCCTTACTATAGTTTTCAAAGGAATTTTAATCATCCTTTGGTAATAGCAGGTGGAGTTTTATGTTTTACTAATCCCGAACCTGTAGCTCAAATTTTTGATATTATTTTCATTGGTGAGGCTGAAGGACTTATTGATAAATTTATTGAAGTTTATAAGTTTGTTAAGAATAATTCCTATGAAGAGGATTTTAAAGAAAATCTTAAACGAGAAGTTTTAAAACTTGATGGATTTTATGTTCCAGAGGCTTATGAGGAAATACATGATGCACATGGAAAATTGATTGGAAGACAACCCGTCTGGAACAATGCTTCTGAAAAGATAAAAAGAGTTTACTGTAAAGAATTTACAAAAAAATTTAGTTTTTCTCAAATAATAACACAAGAAGCTGTATTTTCTAATATGTTTCTTGTTGAAACCATGCGTGGATGTCCTTTTAGTTGTAGATTTTGTCTTGTAGGACATGTATATAAACCTGTCAGAAAGGCTAACATTGAAGATTTAAAATCAAAAATTGAGGAACTTAAACCTTTTCAGGCAGGTTTAATAGCTCCCTCAATTACAGCTTATAAGGAACTAAAAGAATTATTAAAAATTTCTGATGTTGAATTGTCTTTTACTTCCTTAAGGGCGGATAAATCTACTATTGAAATTTTAAAAACTCTCGCATTACGTAAAACCGTCACTTTAGCTCCTGAAGCAGGGACTGACAGACTCAGAAGGATAATAAAAAAGGAAATAAGTGAAAATGATTTATTGCTTATTGCTCAAGAGCTTAATGAAACAGAACTTGAAATTCTCAAGCTTTATTTCATGATAGGTCTTCCTTTTGAAAAGGACGAAGAGATTGATGAAATAGTTAATCTTATTAAAAAAATTCGGAGTGTTTTTCAACGCAAGATAACAGCAAGTGTCAGTATATTTGTTCCAAAGCCTTTTACTCCGTTTCAATGGCATAGAATGGAGAAATATGAAATAGTTAAAGAGAAACTGAAAAAACTAAAAAAAGACACATTGCAGATTAAAGGATTTAAACTTGTTCATGAAGTCCCGAAGTATTCTTACATGGAAGGTTATTTTGCAAAGGCTCCAAGAAAAGCAATTTCAGTGATTGAGAGACTTTCAAAGGGAGAAAATTTTTGGCATTTTTTTGATGAAATACAGGATAGCCTTTATGAAATAAAATCATTTAATGATTATCTCCCATGGGATTTTATTGAACATGAAGGATTAAGCAAAGAGGCTTTGTGGAAGGAGTACGAAAAAGCAATAGCTATAGCCTGCCAAACTGATAACATTTAAATAGGTCAGGAGATTTTTCATTTCCACTTAAAGTTCTGGCTCTAAATCTGCAACCGCCTCTACATTCCTGAAGAAATGCGCAGTTTATTTCAGAACATTCAAGTTCTTTTAAAATAATCTGTTTTTTCTTTTTCCATAGATTTTCTAACCCTTCATCAATTTGTCCAATAGGTTCATTTTCATAGAAAGAACAAAAAGCAACTGAACCTGTTGCAAGGATTGCCATAAGATGGGCACCACATCCATATCCTTCTGCTCTTGGATGGTCTTCTACGGAAAACCCATATTTCTGCATGATTGTGTAGGTTTTTTCTGGAGAAACCCAGAGTTCTTTATTTAATTTCAAATTTCCTGTAATTGTAAGGGCATCAATGGTCCATTCCCTTATTTTTAAAGTTTTGATAAGGTTTTCAAGTTCATCAAACTCTTCTATGTTTTCTTTATGAATAACTGTTGCGATACTTACTTGAAATCCGTAATCAATGGATTTTTTAATTGCTTTTAAAGTTTTATCAAATGTTCCCTGTCCTCTTAATATTTCGTGTCCTCTTTTCATTCCGTCAAGGCTTATCTGGATTTCTTCAAAATTTAGATTTTTTAATATGTTATCATTGAGTAATAGTCCATTTGTAAAAAGAATTTTCCTTATAGCGAGGTCTTTTATAAAATTATTAATTTTTTTAAATTCTGAATGTAATAAAGGTTCTCCACCTGTAATCAGAACTCTTAATCCTTGCATTTTTTCAAACTCTTTGAGAGTTTTTTTTATTTTTTCAAAAGAAAGTTCCTGAGACTTGTCTATATCTACAAAATGCGAAAATTTTTTCTTCTGACATGTACCTGAATTTACAAAGCAATGTTTGCATCTTAGATTGCAACGATTTGTAATCTGAAGCTCAAGATATCTTAGAGATGGAATTGGTGATTGCTCTATTGCAGTTTTAATTCTTTTTTGAGGGATTTTAGTTAAAATTCCTTCATTTAAGCAGTATTCAATGAATTTTTTGTCATCTTTTTCCCCTTTATTGAGTGTATTGGGTAGAGCATTACTTTCTGATATGTCACTGAGTATTTTTAATGCCCTTTTATCAATACAGTAAATTTCATCTGTTTTTATATTATAAAGTGCAGGAAACTCAATTAGTTTTATAAAGATTTTTTCATTGAGATAATACTTACCCAATTTCATAAGTGGAAAGCCTTTCTGGACAATGACATCTAAAGTTGAATCTTTCTTCTATTGATTTTTTAAAAATATCAATGACTTCTGGTTCACCATGCACAATAAAAATTTCAGGCTTTGTTTTGATAGCTTTAAGCCATTCAAGAAGTTCATCTCTGTCAGCATGTGCTGAAAAACCTCCAATAGTGTAAATTTTAGCTTTTACTGGAAGCATTTTACCAAGTATCAAAACCTCTTTTTCTCCATCAACAATTTTTCTTCCAAGTGTGCCTTTAGCCTGAAATCCTGCGAAGATAATGCTACATTGTTCTCTGTAAATATTATGATAAAGGTGATATATTATTCTTCCACCCTGACACATTCCGCTTCCAGCAATAATAACAGCCTTTGAGTTAATTGTATTAAGTTTTTTTGATTCTTCAACACTTTTTATAAAATGAAGCTTTATGGATGAGCGATTCGGGTGTCTCATTTCTCTTAAGGCTTCATCATCAAAAAGTTCTGGATGTGAAAGATATATTCTTGTGGCTTCTTCTGCAAGAGGACTGTCAAGATAGACATCTATTGGTTCTAAAATTCCCTGCCTTACAGATTTATTGAGAATATAAAGCAAATCTTGGGTTCTTCCAACAGCAAAAGCTGGTATTATAACATTCCCTTCTTTTTTAAATGTATCTTTTATCGCTTGAATAAGCTCCTTAATACTTTCTTCAAGATTTTTATGAAGTCTGTTTCCATAGGTTGACTCTAAAACAAGGTAGTCTGCTTCAGTTGGAGGGATAGGATCCTTTAAAATCGGATTCCCTGTTCTTCCAATATCTCCTGAGAATACAATCGTTTTATTATTAATTTTTATTTCAACAGTTGCTGAGCCAAGAATATGTCCGGCATCAAGGAATCTTATGCTTATTCCATTAAAATTTAATGTTTTTTGATAGGGTAAAGTTTCTATCTGTTTCAAAGCTTTGTATATATTTTCTTCATCATAAAGAAGTTGTTTATGATTCTCATTTTTTTGTACTTTTAATGCATCAAAGAGCATTATTTCAAGAAGGTCTTTTGTGGCAGGAGTTGTGATAATTCTGCATCTTAGTCCTTCTTTGACAAGCTTTGGAATAAGAGCAGAGTGATCAAGATGAGCATGAGTAAGAATAACGAGGTCTATTTTTCTTGGATTGAATGGGAAAGGTTCATAATTTAGGAATTCTTTATCATTTTCCTGAAAAAGTCCACACTCAATGAGAATATTTTGTTTTTCTATTTCAAGGAGGAAACATGAACCTGTGACAGTTTTTGTTGCTCCGAAAAACTGAATTTTCATGAAATAAATAATAGCATAAAAAATATATTTTTTGATAAATTTATATAACATGATTTACCTTGATTACAATGCAACAACTCCTTTAGAACCAAGAGTAAAAGAAGAAATAATAAGAACTTTTGAGGAGTTCGGAAATCCTTCAAGCTCTCATAGCTATGGTAAAAACGCAAGAAAAATCATTGAAACTGCAAGAAAGAAAGTAGCAGAACTTATTGAAGCAGAACCTGAAGAGATAATTTTTACTTCAGGAGGCACAGAGTCAAACAATCTTGCAATATTTGGAAGAGCTTTATGTTTTAGCAAAGGGCATATAATAACATCTTCAATTGAACATCCTTCAGTGCTTAATCCATGCAGACAACTTCTTCGCATGGGATATGATGTAACTTTTCTTCCTGTAAGTCCTGGAGGCATTGTTGATCCAGAAGATGTAAAGAAAGCAATAAAAAAGGATACGATTCTTGTAACTATAATGCACTCAAATAATGAAACAGGTATAATTCAGCCAATTAAAGAAATTGGAGAGATTCTTCTTGAAAAAGAAATACCTTTTCATACAGATTGCGCTCAGAGTATTGGAAAAGTTCCTGTTTCTGTAAATGAACTTCCTGTTACAATGCTTAGTTTAGCAGGGCATAAATTTTATGCACCTAAAGGAATTGGAGCGCTTTATATAAGAAAAAATTTTATTATAAAGCCTGTGCTTTTGGGCGCATCTCATGAAAAAGGCTTAAGACCAGGGACTGAAAATACTGCTTATATTGCAGGATTAGGAAAAGCAAGTGAAATAATCTCTCAAGAGTTTTCTCAAATAACCGAACATCTTCATCATGTTACAGAGCCATTACTTAACGGACTTCTTGAGATTCATAATGTTAAGTTTAACGGAAAGAAAGCTCCAAGACTTCCAAACACAATAAATATTTCAATCAAAGGTATATTGGCAGATGAATTCGTTGAGAGGTTATCTGGCAAAGTCGCAATTTCATCAGGTTCTGCTTGCCATGCAGGAACAAGGAAACCAAGCCATGTTTTGCTTGCAATGGGTGTTTCTCCTGAAGATGCTCTCTCCTCAATAAGAATAAGCACAGGAAAATTTACAACGGTTGATGAAGTCATGGAAACTATTGAAATAATTAAACAAGAACTTGAATAAAGCTCTCATAAATGTTTTTTAACTCAAAAATAAAAAGTTCTTCATACTATAAGGCAAGTCAAAAGAACATAAAATGATATAATAAAAGATGTCCCATCCATTGAAAATTAAGGAATTCAGAGCTTACTGGATAGGTCAGATAATTTCTTTAAGTGGCACATGGATGCAGCAAATAGCACAGAGTTGGCTTGTTTATGTTCTTACTAAATCCGCTTTTTATCTCGGATTGATTTCTTTTCTTGCTTCATTCCCTGCGCTTCTTTTCACATTATTTGGAGGTGTAATAGCTGACAGATATCCAAGGAGAAATATTTTAATTGTAACCCAGTGTTTATCATGTTTACCTGCTGTGATTCTTGGTATCCTTATTCACTTAAATGTTATAAATATCTGGCATATTGCCGCAGCATCTTTCATTCTTGGAGTAGCTACTGCTTTTGATATGCCGGCTCGGCAGGCTTTTATAACTGAAATAGTATCTCATGAGATGATTACTACTGCTGTAGCAATGCAATCAATATCTTTTAATATCGCAAGAATTGCAGGACCTGTTTTTGCAGGATTTATTGTGACTCATTTGAGTTTTTATATGTGTTTTTACCTTAATGCATTGAGTTTTATACCTCTTATTTTAATTCTTCTGAGCATTAAACCAGACTTTCCTTTAAGTGCTTCAGAAAATAGGTCTTTCAGAAAAAGTTTGAAAGAAGGATTTAGGTTTCTTCTTAAAAATGAACAAATTTTGTATACAATTTGTGCAGTGGGAATTTTTACATTATTTGGCCTTTCCTTTATGACAATACTGCCTATAATAGCTGGAGAGGTTTTAAATGTTGGAGCTAAGGGTTTTGGTATAATTGTCTCATCTATAGGAGCAGGTTCACTTTTAGCTGGCATTCTCATAGCATTAAAAAAAGATATTAAAGAAAAGCTAAATCACATTTTTAGAGCATCGCTTTTATTTCCTGTTGCTATTTTCGGAATTGCATTTTTCAATGAATTTTACATTACAATTTCATTTGCTTTTATAATAGGTTTTGCCTTAGTTAATTTTTTTATTGTGAGTAACAGCTTTATTCAGCATCAGACAGAACAAAGACTCAGAGGAAGAATAATGAGTTTTTTTGCGTTTGTTTTTTTAGGATTTACTCCAATTGGGAATTTACTTGCGGGAATTCTTGTTGACAGATTTGGCGTTAACCCAGTGCTTGAACTTTATTCTTTAATATGTTTAGCTGGAGGAATTATTTTTCTTAAAATTTTACCTGCAACTCGTATTAGAATTTCATGATATAATGAAAAAATGGATCCATTAGAAGTCATAAAAAAATACTATAGTCCTCAAAGTTTGGCATTTATTATTCTTGTTAATCATTCACAGAAAGTTGCAGAAAAAGCAGTAAAAATAGCGGAAAATTTAAATGCAGATAAACAGTTTATCTATGAGGCAGCAATGTTGCATGACATAGGAATTTTTATGACAAATACTCCGAAATTTGATTGTCATGGCAAATATCCCTATTTAGCTCATGGTTATCTTGGAAAAGAAATACTTGAAAAGGAGGGATATCCTAATCATGCTCTTGTTTGCGAGAGACACACTGGCGTAGGAATAACAAAGGAAGAAATAGTTAAAAAAAATCTTCCTTTACCTCAAAGAGACATGATCCCCATTACATTAGAGGAAAAAATAATTGCCTATGCAGATAAATTTTTCTCAAAAGAATCTGATGGTTCAGTAAGAGTAAGAACAGTTGATGAGATTATCAAAGACCTTTCAAGATACGGTGAAGAAAAGGTCAGAATTTTTAAGGAATGGATTAATATGTTTGAAGGGACTGCCTTATGAAGCAGCCCCCTTAGCTAATTCTTGAAATTTAATTTCCTGTAAAGCCTGAATAAGCCTTTCTCTAACTTTAAACCAGACAGGATGTACAGGACAGTGAGAGATTAGTCCACAGATTTTGTCATTTATTACACATCTGTTTAAAGCTACTGCTTTTTCCATTGCAACTATTACATCAAACAGTGTTATCTCTACAGGCTCTCTTAAAAGTTTTATGCCACCGCTTACCCCTCTTTTAAGTTGAACTAATCCTACTTTTTCAAGCTGTTTCAGTATTTTCCTTAAAAAGCTTTTTGGAATTTGCATCTGTTGTGATATCTCCTCTGCCCGTGCAGAGTAATCTTTTTTACCTGAAAGATAAAGCACAGTTCTAATTGCATAATCTGTTTCCCTTGTAATCTGTAGTCCTTTAATAGCCTTCCTCCTTAAGCTCTTTTTCTGTAATTTTATACATAAATGTTTTATATGTCCATGCCTGATAAAAAAGAACAATCGGAACAAAAATTATAATAACAATTGTCATTATTTTCAAAGTGTAAGGGCTTGAGGAAGAGTTAAATAGCGTAAGACTGTATTTAGAGTCAATTGAAGAAGGAATAAGATTTGGATAAAGCCCTATGACACCGCTAAATACAAGAGATATAATGAACAAGGCTGATGAAATGAAAGCTCTACCTCTTTTGTTTTTCATTATATAAAAGCCTGTTACAAGCAGACATGTTACAGCCAATGCAGGCACAGCAAACCAAAAGGGAAGTTTGAGGAAGTTATCGTAAAGATTTGTAAATACTGCTGTAAGAATAAGAAATAAGACAGCGCATATAGCCTGTAGATACCAGAATTTTTTGGCTCTTGCCATTGCTTTTTCTGCTAAGGTATCTTGAACTTTGAGAGATATCCATAATCCTCCATGAACTATGAATGTGAAAAGAAATAACAAACCTACAAGTAATCCATAGGGATTAAGAAGGCTAAATAGTGTTCCATAGTAACCAGAATCATCAAATTTTAGCCCCATAAATATATTTCCAAAGGCAACACCGAAAAGTAAAGAGGGAATGAGACTTCCTAAGAAAATACCAATATCCCACAGTTTTTTTTGTGTGTCTGTTACGGCTTTTGGTCTGAACTCTACAGCAACACCCCGTAAAATTAAAGCAAAAAGGATTATAAGGAGCGGCGTATAAAGATAACTAAACATATAGGCATAGGTAGTAGGGAATGCAGCAAAAGTTGCACCTCCAGCAGTTATAAGCCATACTTCATTACCATTCCATACAGGTCCTATTGCATGAATTACTGCTTTTTTATCCATCTCATCTTTTGCAATAAATGGATAAAGAATACCAGCTCCAAAGTCAAATCCATCAAGAGCAAAATATACCGCCCAGAGCAATCCCCATAAAATAAACCATATAATTTGAAACTCCATGATTACACCTCCTTTGGTTCAGGACCTTTTCTTGCATATTTTGCAAGAAGGTATATATCAATTATGCCTAATGCACCATAAAAGACTGTAAAGCCAATTAAGGATGCTAAAACCTGTGAGGGCTCAACAGCTTTTGATACAGCATCAGTTGTTTTTAGAAGTCCATAAACAATCCATGGCTGTCTCCCTACTTCTGCCACAATCCAGCCAAGCTGACCTGCAATATAGGGAAGAGGAATTGACCAAAGAAGTAATTTTAAAAAAATTGTACTGTTTTCAATATATCTAAACTTTATCAAAACCAAAAGAGTAAGCAGAATAAAGAGAAAACCTAATCCAACCATTAGTCTAAAGCTCACAAAAGTAAGAGTAACAGGAGGTCTTTCAGAGGGTGAAAACTCTTTTAAGCCTTTGATTTCCTTTTTTCCAGCAAGTATACTTAACATTGAAGGTATTCCTATTGCCTCAACTGAGTTTTTTTCATTTTCAGGGTCTGGGATAAGGAGTAAATACATAGGTGCGTTCGTAGTGGTGTTCCAAAGAGATTCCATTGCTGCAAGCTTTGTTGGCTGAGTATGTGCTACTTCCTTTGCATGAAAATCACCAACTGCAGCAACCAATATGGAGCTTACAAGAGCGAATATAGCACCAATTTTTAGACACTTTTTGAAAAATTCGGTTTCATTTTTATTGAGCAGATGGTAGGCTGAGATTCCAAGCACAAAAAATCCTGCTACTACCCAGCCTGAAAGAACAGTGTGGGCAAATTTAAGAAGCCCGTAGGCATTTGTTACAACTGCCCAGAAATCAACCATCTCAGCACGGTTATTATTTATTACATATCCCACAGGATGCTGCATCCAGCCATTGGCAATCAAAATCCATAAAGCAGACAGATTGGTAGCTAAAGCCACAAGCCAGATGGAAAGGGCATGAAGTTTTGGAGATATTTTATTCCAGCCAAAAATCCAGACACCAAGGAAAGTGGACTCAAGAAAGAAGGCAACAGTTGCTTCAATCGCAAGTGGTGAACCAAAAATATCGCCTACATAGCGGGAGTATTCTGCCCAGTTCATTCCAAACTGAAACTCCATAGTAATTCCCGTAACAACCCCTAAGGCAAAATTAATAACAAAAAGCCTCCCCCAGAACTTTGCCATTCTTAAGTAGTCTTTGTCTCCAGTTCTTACATACTTTGTTTCCATGTAGGCTACAAGAATGGATAGTCCGAGAGTAAGAGGAACAAAGATAAAATGAAAGGCTGCAGTTGCAGCAAACTGTAGCCTGCTTAATAAAACTGTGTCCATACTTCCCTCCTAAATTTTATTGTTGACTAATTTTATCCACTTTTAAAAATTTTGTCAAGTGCTTATAAATACAAAGTATAGACTTGGCATTTTGATTTAATTTTTTGCTATAATTTTTTAAGCCCCCTTAGCTCAGTAGGATAGAGCACAGGTTTCCTAAACCTGGTGTCGCAGGTTCGATCCCTGCAGGGGGCATTTATTTTTAAATTTTTTTATTCTGTTCCTTTTTTATTTCATCTTAATTCTGTTATAATTGTTTCAAAATAACTTTAAAGGGAATAGATTATGAAAAAATTTAGAATTTTTGTGATGCTTTTTTTTATTTTCTATTTTTATTCTTTTGCTATAGCTGCTGACCAGAGATATAATCTATCTATTGAAAACTCTCCTGTCATTGGTAATAAGGATGCACCTGTTACAATTATAGAATTTATTGATTATCAGTGACCACACTGCGTGGAGGTCGGTCCGACCATAGATAGATTGGTAAAAGAACTGGAAGGCAAGGTTAAGCTTGTTATAAAATTTTTCCCTTATCGGTATAGAGATTATTCAAGGATTGCAGCTGAAGCAGCAGTAGAGGCTTGGAAACAGGGAAAGTTCACTGAAATGCATGATTTATTAATAAAAAACTCTCCAAGACTTGACAGAGAATCACTTATAAATTACGCAAAGAAGCTGAATATGGACGTAGAAAAATTTATAAAAGCAATAGATAATCAGGAAGGTGCATCAATAATTGATAAAGATTTAAAGCTTGCAAAAGAGCTTGATCTTTATGTAACACCGGCTTTTTATATTAACGGTATAAAAGTGCTTGGTGTTAGAGACAGCGAATACTTTAAAGAGATAATTTTCAGAGAACTTAAAAATGTTAAGAAGAAATAGTATTTTAATTTTTTTATGCTTGATTGCCTTGTTTTTTAATATTGAAGGCTTTGCTTCTGAAAAAAAGAAAAAGAAAATTCAGCCTTTGCCAGCGGTGCCTGTTCCTGAGAATAACCCAATGACTCAGGAAAAAATAGAACTTGGTAAAAAGCTGTTTTTTGACAGAAGACTTTCAGGCGATGGAACAACAAGTTGTGCAAGCTGTCATGACCCTGAGAAGGCATTTACAGATGCCTCTGAGATATCTCTAAGTTATCCCACCACAAGAAACTTTAGGAATGCTCCGACTCTTATGAATTCTGCTTATGCTAAACATCTTTTCTGGGATGGACGAGCTAAAACATTAGAAGAACAGGCAGAGTTTCCCATTATGTCACCTTTTGAAATGAATCAAAATCTTGATTTTGTAGAGGAAGAAATTAGAATAGTGCCTGAATACAGGGAAGCATTTAAGAGGATTTTTGGGCAGGATGTAAATATTAAATTGATTGCAAAGGCTATTGCTGCTTTTGAAAGAACTCTAATTTCAAAAAATGCACCTATTGACAGATACCTCAAAGGAGATAAAAACGCATTATCTTCTGAAGCTAAAAAAGGACTTGAAATATTTACAGGTAAAGGAAAATGCATAGATTGTCATTATGGTTATTACTTAAGTGATCAGGAATTTCATGCGCTTATGGTTCCTGAAAATCCAAAATATGCTAATGAAGACAAATTTATTGTTACAAGAAGATATGTAGCAAAGATAAATAAATATCCAGACTACATGAATATCAAGGAAGACCTCGGGAGATATTTCAAAACCAAAAAACAAAAAGATTATAAAGCGTTTAAAACACCTACATTGAGAGAGGTTGCAAAAACTGCTCCATATATGCATAATGGTATATTCAAGAGTCTTGATGAAGTTATAGACTTTTTTAATAAGGGTGGAGGAGAAGGTAATAAAGTTTTGAAACCTCTTAACTTGACTGAAGAAGAGAAAAAAGTTTTAAAAACATTTCTTGTTGAAGCCCTGAGTGGCGAAGATTTAAAAATAAAACCACCTGATATTCCATAAGTATTTCTATTGAGGAGGATTTATGAAAATTGAAGAAATAATAAAAGAGAAGCCTCATTTACAGAGCCCACTTGAGCTTTATGAAAAAATAAAAAATTTAACAGAGCAATGTAAACAAGAAAAAGAAAGAGTGAAACTTGACAATGATATTGCCTTGATTGATATTGTTCTTAAAAATTTTTCCTCTATTTTTAATATTCCTTTTGAATCCATATCTTTTCTAAAGGATGAAATTATAAAATCTGGCAAAGACATAATAAAAGAGCCTGATAGTCTCTGGTTTCTTCCCATACAAAGTGAGGAACTTTCAAAAGAAGAACTGGAAAGGATGCTTTTTATATTGAGTAAACCTTTTTTTGTATTTCTGAGGAAGGAAGGACAACAGGCATCATTTATGGATACAGGTAAATGTCCTGTTTGTGGAACAGATTCATCTCTTGCTATGATTACAGAGAATAATGAAAAAATAATGATTTGTCCACTTTGTGAACATGGTGGAAGCTTTTTCAGAATAGGATGTCCTTATTGCTTTAATAAGGATTCAAGTAAAATTGAAATACTTCTTGATGATGAAGAAATAAGAGCAGAAGTTTGTCTTGAATGTAACACTTATATAAAAAGTTTCAGAGAAAATCACTATATTAAATACAGAGATCCATTTTTGATTGACCTGATTAGTTTACCTCTTGACATAGTAGCTCAAAAAAAAGGATATATAAGAAGATCTCCTAATTTTATTGGGTTAAGAGTAATAAAGTAATGGGGAAAAAGGTTTTTCACGAGCTTATATCACTTGATGAAGCAAAGGAAAAACTTTTTAACAACTTAAAAAAAATAATACCTGTTCCTACTGAATCTGAAACTATTTTAGTTAAAAACGCATTAGGAAGAATTACAGCAGAGCCTGTTTTAGCAAAATTTTCTTCTCCTTATTTCCATTCAGCTGCAATGGATGGATATGCAGTTAAATCCCAAAAAACATTCTTAGCAACAGAACGAGAGCCTGTAAGACTTCAAATAGGTGTTGATGCTCAATGGATTGAAACAGGAGACCCTCTCCCTGATGGCTTTGATGCTGTTATCCCTGTTGAGGATGTAACACTTAGAGATGGATTTATAGAGATTTATTCCTCTGTACCTCCCTATAATGATGTAAGACCAATTGGAGAAGACATTGTTGCAACAGAACTTATAATTCCCGAAAGCCATGTAGTCAGAGCTGTTGATATTGGAGCTATTTTAGCAAGTGGAATTATTGAAATAAAGGTGAGAAAGAAGCCTATTATAGGGATTATTCCTACAGGTTCAGAATTAATTCAGCCAGAAAAACTTAAAGAAAGAATGCCACAACCACCAGAACTGATTGAATATAACTCAGCTGTTTTAGAAAATTTGATTAAAGAGGCTATAGCAGAGCCAAAGGTTTATCCAATAGTTCCAGATGAAGAAAAGGAAATAAAGAATGCTATTTTAAATGCTATCAAAGAATGTGATATAGTGCTTTTAAATGCAGGTTCTGGATACGGAAAGGAAGATTTTACATATAAAGTCATTAATGAGCTTGGCAATGTCATTATAAATGGTGTAGCAATAAAACCTGGTAAACCTTTTATTGCAGGATTTATCAAAAATAAACCCATATTAGGAATTCCTGGATATCCTGTATCAGCATTTCTATGTTTTGACCTTTTTGTTAAACCCTTAATTGAACTTTTTTTAGGTATATCTGTAAAAAAGGAAGAAAAACTTAAAGCAATACTGTCAAGACAAATTTCTTCAAATATGGGAGTTGATGAGTTTGTTAGAGTAAAAGTAGGTAGGGTAGGGGGAAAATATACAGTAACGCCCATGGGAAGAGGAGCAGGACTTTTAATGTCTGTTGTAAGAGCTGATGGATATATTGTTATTCCCAAAGGTTCTGAAGGATTTTCACAAGGGGCGGAAGTAAAAGTTAACTTATGGCGAAATAAAGAAGAAATTGACAATACTGTGGTATGCATTGGTAGTCATGATAATACGCTTGATGTTTTATACAATTTTTTAAGAAAAAGTTATCCTGACGTTACTCTTTCCTCTGCTCATGTTGGTTCAATGGGTGGTCTTGTTGCAATTAAAAAAGGAGAAGCCCATATGGCAGGCACTCATCTTCTTGATGAAGTAACTGGTGAGTATAATATTCCATTTATAAAAAAACTTATGCCTGATAAAAAAGTTGTTCTTATAAATCTTGTTTATAGAATACAGGGATTTATTGTGAAAAAGGGAAATCCTAAAAACATTAGAGGATTTAATGACCTTACAAATGAAAATGTAGTTTTCATAAATAGGCAGGCAGGTTCAGGAACACGGCTATTACTTGATAAACATTTAAAAGAACTGGGAATATCACCATCTCAGATAAAAGGCTATGATACAGATGAATATACTCACATGGGAATTGCTTCAGCTGTGCTTACAGGTAGAGCTGATGTAGGGTTGGGTATTCTTGCTGCTGCACAGGCACTTGATCTTGATTTTATACCAGTAGCTAAGGAAAGATACGATATTTTGATTCCCTATGAATTTCTTGAGCTTAAAATAATTCAAGCAGTTTTAAGGGTAATACAGGAAGACAAAGAATTTAGAAAAGCAGTTGAAAAACTCGGTGGTTATGATACTACAGATATGGGGAAAATATTTTATTCTAATTAGCTTTGATTATTTTTAAGCTCTTCAATAGCTTTTTCAATGGTTTCTTTATCAATACCCAGAATCCTTTTTGCACCAATAAATCTGCTCAGATAATAGGGAGCTTCTAAACTATCAATCGTTACTTTTTTTGATCTTGTTGATGCATGAATAAATAGATTGTCTCCAAGATAAATTCCTACATGCGATGGAAATTTTGCATAGGTTCTGAAAAATACAAGGTCACCTGGCTGAAGTTCGTCTTTCTTAACTGGAATTCCCATTGTAAACTGTTCTCTTGCACTTCTTGGCAGTTCTATACCAACCATTGAATATACTTTTTTGACAAAAAAGGAACAATCAAGTCCGTTAAAACTGTTTCCACCAAATCTATATGGGAGATGAAGCATTTTTTTTGCAAATAAAAGCAGCCTTTCTGTGAGACTCATTTGGGAAAGATCTTCTGATGCTTTAATCTCTTCTATTTCTTCTGCTTTTTCATCTATATCTAATTTTGCCGAAGCTAAAACAGGAACTTTTTCATTCTCTCTTATGGAGATATTTTCTTTAGGTTTTTCTGGAGCTTTTACAATAAGTTTTTGTCCTTTGCTAAGTTTATTACTATTTAAACCGTTAAGATTTTTCAGTTCTTCTACTGATATATTGTATTTCTTTGCAATTCTGAATAGTGTATCGCCTTTTTTGACAATGTGATATTCTGCTTCATTTGATTTTGATTGTTTTGTAATTTTTTCATTTTTTTGAGGGATTTCTAATTTCATACCTACTTGCAATTTATTATTTTTCAAATTATTTGCTTTTTTAATATCACTAATTGAAACATTAAATTTTTTTGAAATCTGCCAGATATTGTCACCTTTTTTTACTGTATATGTCTGAGCAAACACAAGACAGGGAAAAATCATTAAACTAATTAAAAAAATAAATATTTTACCCATATAAATCACCTCCTTATGCAGCATTTATCTTTTGAAAATCAGTCAACCCCGGTAATTCGTTTAAACTTGAAATACCAAAAAGTTTTAAAAATTCCTTTGTTGTTCCATAAAGAAAAGGCCTACCAGGTAATTCTTTTTTACCTACAATTTTTATAAGTTTTTTTTCTATTAAGCTTTTTATTGCATAATCTGAGTTTATACCTCTTATTTTTTCTATTTCTGCCTTGGTAATAGGTTGTCTATAAGCTATGATAGCGAGTGTTTCAAGTGCCTGTTCAGAAAGTTTATTATGTGTATGTATTTTTTGAAATATTTTTATCCATTCCGCATATTCAGGATTTGTAACCATTTGATAAGAATCTTCAATTTTAATAATGATAATCCCTGAATTCCTTAATTTATATTCTTCCATAAGTTCAAAGATAATTTCTTTAAGATGCGATTCAGATATATTTAGTATTGTAAGCAGGATTTTTGTAGAAATAGGTTTTTCAGCAATGAACAATAAAGATTCTATAATTCCCTTTATTTGTTCTTTTTTATTGAAGAGATTCATAGCTTCCATATTATACAGAATCAGATTAAAAAAATCAATTTTTATTTATTAATTACCATACCTCTAATGCTTACAAATGGTTTAAATATGTTACAATTAAACAATGCAAAGCAATATATTAGACGATAAATTTTTTATGAAAAAAGCATTGCTTTTGGCAAAAAAGGCAAACTGGAGAACGTCTCCAAATCCAATGGTTGGTGCTGTGATTGTCAAAAATGGAAAAATTATTTCAGAAGGCTATCATAAAAAAGCAGGTTTACCCCATGCTGAAGCTGAAGCTATAAGGAATGCAAATGAATCTTTAAAAGGTGCAACTCTTTATGTGACTCTTGAGCCATGCTGTCATAAAGATAAAAAAACACCTCCATGCACAGACGCTATAATAAACTCAGGAATTAATAGAGTTGTTATTGGTATGAGGGACCCTAATCCGAAGGTATCAGGAAAGGGTGTAGAAATTTTAAATAATCATGGAATTAAAGTTATAGAAGGAGTGCTGGAAGAAGAAGTCAAGAAACTAAATGAGTTTTATATAAAATACATAACAACCAGCCGTCCTTTTGTAATTCTTAAAATAGCAATGACTCTTGATGGCAAAATTGCCACTCCCTTAGGTGAGTCTAAGTGGATTACATCAGAAAAATCAAGAAAATTTGTGCATTTGATACGTTCAAGAGTTGATGCTTTGCTTTCTGCTTACGGAACCGTGTTGAAAGACAATCCGATGTTTACATCAAGAATAAAAGGTGGAAAAAATCCTTTGAGAGTTATAATAGACCCAGAACTCAAGATTCCTCTCAATTATCATGTCTATAATCCTCCTCCAAATACCATAGCTGTAGTGCATGAGAAAAAATTAAATGATAAAAATATAAAACATCTTATACATAGAGGGATAGAAATTGTATCTTTTTCTTCAGAAAAAGTAGACCTTCAATGGCTTATGGAAGAATTAGGAAAAAGACAGATAACTTCTTTAATGATAGAAGGAGGTTCATCACTAAATAGTTATGCTTTATGGAGCGGGATAGTTGATAAACTGATGATTTTTATTGCACCAAAGATAATAGGCGGTGCACAATCTTATCCAAGCATTGGAGGTAATATTTATAAAAATCTTGATGAAGCTTTTGAAATCAAAGATTTAAAAATAAGAATGTTTGGAGGAGATATTTTTATAGAAGGATATTTAAAAGGGTTGAAAAAATTTTAATTTTGAGCTAAAGTTGTATTAATTGGAATTTTTTCAAGAAAGGAGGTGAGAAAGGATGAAGAAGTTTTTATTAGTTGTAGTATCTGCTATGTTTATTTTTGCTTTTGGTTGCGCAACAAAGGACTATGTTAAACAGGAAATTGACCCTCTGGTTGACAGAATAGGAAAACTTGAAAGCAAAGTAAATAATCTTGAATCAAAAGTTAACGCTATTGATAAGAAGGTTGATGACTGCTGCACAAAGGCTGATGAAGCAGCAAAGAAAGCAGAAGCTGCTGCTCAGAGAGCAGAGGATGCAGCAAAGAGAGCAGAAGCTGCTTCACAAAAAGCAGGAAAAGCATTTGAGCTTCAGCAGAAGAAGTAGTTTAGATTTTTTTAGAGCCACGAATCCGAAGGCAGGATTTGTGGCTCTTTATTTTTGATGCTTACAGAGGTGGGAATTCCACTTTTTTGTTTTATTACATAGTAAAGTTTGAAAGTATCCACATGTTTTAAAAGTCCTTTCTTAGCAAGCTGTTCTATTGCGTTTTTAAGATAATCATAGTCTTTTAATTGGTCATCTCTGTGGACTTCAATGTAAACCTCATTGCCGACTCTACCAACCTTTACAGGTTGTCTTACAATTATTACTTCTGTGCCAACAGGAACTATATCAAATAGTTTTGGAATGTCTTCTGGATAAAGTCTTATACAACCATGAGTAACCTTTCTGCCAACAGCCCATGGTCTGTTTGTCCCATGAATCAGATAGCTTAAACCAGAAAGTCTCATTGCATGTGTTCCCAGTGGATTTTCCGGACCTGGTGGAACAACTGCTGGAAGTTCAGGTCTTTCCTGTTTTATTGACTCTGGAACATACCATGGAGGATTAACAATTTTATGAGATATTTTAAATTTACCCATTGGAGTTTCAACTCCATCATCACCTATACCAATTGGAAATGTTGTAACTAATTGTTCCTTGGATTTTTTATGAAAATAATAAAGTCTCATTTCAGAAAGATTTATGATAATTCCCTGAAAGTTGTTCACTCTATCAGGTAGAATCCAGAAAGTGGGAATTATTGCTTTGTTTCCATCTCCGGGCACAAAAGGATCCAAATTAGGATTGGCATCTACGATTTCATTATAACCTAAATCGTAATGTCTTGCGATTTCTATAAGTGATTCTTTGTTTTTTAATATATGAGTTTGGAGTTTTCCAATAATTGTTGTATCCTGTGAGACCGAAAATGTCTCACCAGAAGAGATATTAAAATTCAGCAATATGAAACATATAATTGTTAAATAAAAACATTTTTTCATATGTCAAATTTATTGTCTAAATTAAAACGGTCCCAACGGGATTCGAACCCGTGTTTTAGCCTTGAGAGGGCTACGTCCTAGACCTGGCTAGACGATGGGACCTTTAAAAATACTGGGGAGAGAGGATTCGAACCCCTACAAGCAGATCCAGAGTCTGCCGTCCTGCCGTTAGACGACTCCCCAATCTTTTAAAGATATATCACAAAAATGTTTAAATTGTCAAACTTTTCCAGATGTTTTATTGGATTTGTATGAATAATTTAGTGTATACTTTACTATGCATCCATTTGTAGAACTTGCTAAGAAGACTGTGGAAGAATATGTAAAAACCGGAAAAATACCCACAATCCCTGATAAGATTCCCCCTGAGATGAATAAAAAAGCAGGGGTATTTGTTTCAATTAAGAAAAAAGGTCAACTTCGTGGCTGTATAGGAACATTTGTTCCTACCACTGAAAATATATACACAGAAATAGTTAGAAATGCTATAGCTTCAGCAACAGAAGATCCTCGCTTTCCTCCTGTTCATCCTCAGGAACTTCAAGAATTGGAATATTCAGTTGATATACTCAGCCCACCTGAACCTGTTAAAAGTCTTGATGAACTTGACCCTAAAAAATACGGAGTAATTGTTGTAAAGGGATGGCAAAGGGGATTATTGCTTCCAGATATAGAAGGTGTTAATACAGTAGATGAACAACTAAGAATTGCTAAACTAAAAGCAGGTATTGACCCGTATGATTCTGATGTGGAAATTTACAGATTCAAAGTGGAGCGTTACAAGTAACTTTTTCTTCCCAGAGTCTATTTTTTATTTCATCTATTAGTGGGATAAGAGTTTTTTTATCTATTGCAGAGATTCCGATTGCATTGTATCTATTACAAATTTGCTTTGTTTCCAATGATGAGAGTTTATCAATTTTGTTAAATACTAGAATAACAGGTTTTATATCAAGCCCTAATTGACTTAAAATTCTATTTACAGACTCAATATGATTTTCAAATTGAGGATTAGAAATATCAACAAGATGAATAAGCAAAGATGCGTCTTGTAGTTCCTCCAATGTAGCTTTAAATGCTGCTACAAGGTCATCGGGGAGGTCTCTGATAAAACCTACTGTATCAGTAATTATAAGCTCTTTTTCTTCAGGAAATTTCAGTCTTCTTGAGGATGTATCAAGGGTTGCAAACATTTTATCCTCAACAAAGACTGAACTTTTTGTAAGAGCATTAAGAAGTGTGGATTTACCAGCATTTGTATATCCTATAATTGAGACAATAGGGATTGAAAGTTCTTTTCTGCGTTTTTTTCTTTCAATTCTTGCCAGCGTGAGTTTTTCAAGTTCGTTTTCAAGATGATGGATTCTTTTATTTATTCTTCTGCGATCTAATTCAAGCTTTGTTTCTCCAGGTCCTCTTCCTCCAATGCCTCCTGCAAGTCTTGACATAGCAGTTCCTTTACCTGTAAGTCTTGGAAGCATGTAACGGAGTTGAGCAAGTTCTACCTGAACTTTTCCATCCATTGTATGAGCTCTTTTAGCAAAAATATCAAGTATAAGCTGGCTACGGTCTATTACTTTTAACTCTGTCATATCAGTTATTGCTCTTATCTGAGATGGAGTTAAATTCTGGTCAAATACCAAAAGTGTTGCTCCCATATCCATTGCTTTAATAATTAATTCTCTGAGTTTTCCTTCACCAAGAAGATATTTTGGATTTATCTGTTTTACTCTTTGAATAATTTTATCTATTACAATCAGGTCTGCTGATTCTGCAAGGTCTTTTAATTCTTCCATATGTTCCTCAAGAATATATTTTGGAGCAGTAGATACACTGATAAGAATAGCTTTTTCTCGAGGGTCTTGCATATCAATAACTCTTGCTCTATCCATTTCTGCTTCAAGATTATCTATGAATTCTTTAAAATTGTGTTTAAGAGAATAAAGATTTGATGAAATGATTTCAAATTGGTTTTGTTTTCCATAAGGTAAAAGATGAACAATATGAACAGTTTCAGGTATTCCTTTCTCATGTGTTAAAACAGCAACAAGATCAAATCTGAGAAGTCTTAGGTCAGTTATATCTTCTCTGTCAGGCATCTCTTTGTTTAAGTGAGTATGGATGTATCTTAAACCTCTTAATTGCTTTTTTCCGATAGGAAAATCTTCCAGTGGAGGAATAAAAATTGAGTGAGCAGTTCCTATTATGACATGAGTTATATTGCCTGACCTATCAATTAATACTCCAATTTGCCTGTTGAGTTCGTAGGATATAGAGCATAAAGATTTTGCCAATTCTGGAGTTATAAAGAATTCAGAGGATTGTCTTTTTCTATAAAGTCTTTCTAATGTATTAATTATACTTTTTTTTAATCCTGTTGTATTACCGTAAACTTTAGCTATTTTGATTTGCCTCCTTAATTTAAGGATATCAAAATTTTAAACTTTTTCTCAAATGATAATAGACAGAGCTATTCTTGAAGTCAAAGCCAGTATTAATGCCAAAGCAATGGTTAAAATAGTTATTAAAATCATTCTTTTAAAGCCTAATTCTTTGAGCAATGCTCCCATTGTTCCAACGCAGGGTATATAAAATATCGTGAATATTGTATAAACAATCAATTGCAAATTTGACATAACAGTATTTAACTGAGTTGTGTGCATTGCCTGAAAAAGCATTATCATTGAGAGTTCTTTTCTGAGAATACCAAAAAGAAGCGTTATACCAGTTTGTTCTGGTAACCCAAGTAGCCAACTAACTACTGGAGAAAAAATTTTATTCAGAATTAGATCAAGCTCTAAATACTCAAGAAAACTGAGAATAATGCTGCTTATAATGAGCAGAGGCCAGGCAACAACCATAAAATCTTTTAATCTAAGCCATGTTTTCATAAAAACATTTTTTATTGCTGGAATTCTCAATGGTGGAATTTCCATTATTAATCCTGCTGTTTCTGGAATAAATTTTGTTAATATTGCACCTAAAATCATGATTACAAACATATTAAAAAGATAAAGCCCTGCTGCAGCAAATCCTCCGATATATGCTCCAATCAATCCGAATATTACTGTTGTTCGTGCTGCACATGGAATTAAAACAGAAAGTGTTGCAGTAATAAAACGGTCTCTTGGAGACTCAAGTATTCTTGTTGCCATAACTCCTGGAACATTGCATCCATAGGAAATAACAAAAGGAAGGATGCTTTTACCATGCAAACCAATTCTATGCATTACTGTATCCATTAAAAAAGCCATTCTTGGTAGATATCCTATGTCTTCAAGAATAGTTAGCCCTATAAAAAATGGGATTAAATAGGGAATAGCAACTCCTAAGCCTCCTGAGAAGCCTTCAAGCAATCCTTTAAAAATAAAAAATAGTAGAGAGTTTTCCTGAACAAATTCTGGAAGTCTTTTAATTAAAGAATTGAAGATTTCTGTGAGAGGTTCTTCTATAATTTTTCCAACTTCAAATACTATAAAAAATATTCCAAATAGAATTAAAAACAATAGAGGATAACCGAGATATTTATTTGTAAGAAGATCGTCAACCTTTTCTCTAAATGATTTCAAGGGCTCTCCAACCTTTGCTACATCTTCAAATAAATTCATTGCAAGGGCATGCCTTTCAGATGATATAACAGTATCAGCGTGTCTTCCATGTGTTGTTTTAATTTCTTCTCTCAAATCATTAATTTTTTTTAAGATTTCAGGATATTTTCCAATTATCTCAAAAAGTTCTTTATCTCCTTCTAATAATTTTATAGCTATATATCTTCTGGGAATGTTTTTTAAGAATTCATAAGGAATAATTTTTTCAATTTCTTCAATTTTTTCTTCTATATCTTTGTGAAAAAATTGAATTTTTGGAATAAGTTTTTCATAATATGCCTGTTTTGCAGAACTAAAAATTTTATCAAGACCAATTCCTTTATTTGCAACAGTTTCAATAACAGGCACTCCAAAAATTTGAGAAAGTTTTTCTTGGCTTATTTCAACGCCTTTTCTACGAGCCTCATCTATCATATTCAAACAGATAACCATTGGAACCTGTAGTTCCGCAAGTTGAAGCGTTAGTTCCAAACTTCTTGAAAGAGTAGAAGCATCAATTACATTTATAACAACATCTGCCTGTCCAGATAAAATGTATTTTCTTGATTCCAGTTCAGCCATGTCAATGGCTGTAAGGGAATAAATACCTGGTAAATCAACTATTTCAAAAGTTTCGTTTCCGACTTTTACTTTGCTTACTGTATAGTGGACTGTTTGTCCAGGAAAGTTGGCTGTTACTGTTTTGTATCCTGCAAGACCATTGAATATTGTGCTTTTACCAGCATTTGGTTGTCCTATAAAAGCAATTTTCATTCTACTTCTTCAACCTCTATCTTTGAAGCCACTCCTTTACCAATTGCTACATCATAGCCATTAACCTCTAAAAGCACAGGCCCGCCTAAAAAGGAGCTTTTTTTTAAAGTTACAATATCACCAACATGTAATCCAAGACATTGAAGATGTTGGCGAACACCTCTGCCTCCTGAAATTTTTAAAATTCTGACTTTTTTCCCATTATCTATATTAACTAATGTTTTCACTGCTACCTCCAAAATTAATTAAAAATCATTGTTAATAATAAAACATTTTAAGAATACCTTTCAACAACAGAGTTTATTTGTGTCTTTTTTTTGAGAATTACATTTATTGGTCACTCCATATGGATAGTAAGTGCCATTTAGGAACCTTATCTCGGTTTCTTTTCTTTTATGCTTTAATGCCTATTCAGAATGAGTCATAGTATAACGTATTTACGTAAATTTAAATAAAATGTCAAGAAAAAAACAATCTAATCCTTCAACTATTATTATGGATTTATGCAGTGTTTGGGATTAACCACTTTTATTTTAACATTCAGTATTAAATTAAATAAGGTGTTCATCTCTGTAATGAACACCTTATTAGACAAGGCATTTAACTTAACGATTTGGTCCCCGGTTAAAATTATGATCTCTACACTGGACTGTTTTTTTACATCCACTACCGCGACCACCACTTTGATGCCCACTGCAGGCATGCCATTCACCATCGCAGGCACCCCAATGATTTCTACAACGGGTCAAACCTTTTGAACCAGAGCGACAACGGTCTGGCATATTATCAGGGTCCTGAGCATGAACTTCATCAGCAAGGCTCAATAAATTTACATTACGATTTGAACCAATAGAAATCATGGAAGCAACAGCACCTAAAGCAATAAATCCTAATTTTTTCAGAAAAGAACGACGATCATCATTCATTATTTTTCACCTCCTTTCCAACTTTATTTTCTAAAATCCTTACAATCCGGCGAAACGCCGAATTTTTGTAAGAATACCTGAGATTTTTGTATTATTTTTAGGAATTAGTTTTCTGTCTTTTAACTTTTTTAAAACATATGCGGCAACATGAATTTTATGTTTGGTCATAATACAGTATGTGTCTATTGTTGCTCTTATATCCTTTGCATAAGCAAAGGAATCTCCGTAACAGCCTCCTCCACATAGATATCTTGCCCAACATTCTTTACAGCGTTTATTAAAAATATGATTTTGAATAAAGTGACTAACTTTCATCATATCAATGCCTGATTTAAGATCCCCCATACGATTTTCACCTTTTTCTGTTATTAATCTCATGCAGGGATAAAATTCTTCATCAGGAGTTAAATATAAAGAAGTGATTCCTGTAGAGCAACAGTAAAAAGAACGTCTTCGTTCTCTCAAAGCCTGCATGTTAACTGTGAGACATTTAAGTCCTCTTTCATAAGCATCTGGTTCTGTCTCAATAATATGCTCAGCAAGCTCAAGATATTGTTCTTTCCATATAGGAATGATTTCTGATGGAAAAACTGGCATTTCACCAGAATTCGGACATACTTCAACAAGTGCAATATCAATAAATCCAAGACAACGCATAGTTTTATAAATTTCAATAAGAGGAATATCTGTTGAAGTTATGGTAACCCTTGCCATAATCCAGTTTCCAACATCCTGAATACTTGAAATATTCTTAACTATATCATCCCAAGATGGTCTTCCATTCTTGTAAGGTCTATTCTTGTTATGCATTTCCTTGGTTCCGTCTATGCTAACCATAATAGATACTTGATTTTTTACAAGGTAACTAAACACATCAGGTGTCAAAAGAGTTCCATTTGTTGTAATAGAATATTCAAACTTTTTACCATTAATTAGAAAAGATGAAGCGTAGTCTACAACTTTTTGAAGTAAATCAAATTTCAAAAGAGGTTCTCCACCAAAGAAAATAATGTCATACTCTTCAATATCAGGTGATTGGTTTATAAGAAAATCAATAGCTCTTTTAGCAGTTTCTTCAGACATAAAAGGACGATGATTCTGAAGATAATTGGGAGTATTAGCAAAACAGTAAGAACAGCCCAAGTTACACGCATGAGCAAGTCCAAGCCATAATCCATTCAATTTATAAGGTTTCTCTTCAAGTAATTTGCTTCTATGCTCTATTTCTTCAGAATTTAATGGCTCAAAAGAATCAAATATTTTACGAAGTTCGCGTTCAGCGCGAATATATCGTAGAGAAAGTTTATTTGTTGATTTATTACCTGACATTAACGAAAGAGCTATTTCATATGCTTCAGGACTGATGGAGAAAATTTTATTGCCTTCAACATCAAGTAGAAAATGCTCATCTCTAATAGAAAAAAGATGAATATCATTTAAGTTAAGCATTTTTTCCATTAATTCATCTCCTTAAAATTAATGGCGATTCTGCATTGAAGCTTTTAGACAAAGTATATCAGTTAAAAAATCACATGTCAAGGTAATTTTCACATTAAAAATATTAATCTCATTATTTAGATAATTTTCTCTGACTTAAAACTTCATAAACAAGTAAAGATGTGGCTACAGCTATATTTAAAGAATTTATCTTGCCTTTCATTGCAATTTGAATAATTTCATCACAGAAAGGTATTAATGTTTATCTTATCCCTTTTTTCTCAGAGCTAAATATTATAGCTAAAAGTTGAGTAAAAATCAGTTTTACAAAAAATATATTTTCCTTGAGTCTTTGCAGCAAATATTTTAATCCTTGTTTTTTTTATATATAACTGCATGAACACCTGCTGCATCAGCAATTCTCAGAATTGCTCCAAAGTTTTGAGGATCTTCAATTAAATCAAGAATAAGAAAAAAAGCAGGTTCATTTTTATATGCAGATATTTTTTAAAGCTTCATCAAGACTGATTGTTTTTTGGGGTTTTATTTTAGCAACAACTCCCTGATGTACACCATGTCCACTCTTTAAAGGTTCAGTATAGACTAATCTGTCCTTTATAGTGTGTACTTCTTTAGACATGTGGTAACCAGCAATATATCTTCCTAACTTTTTTATTCATTGCCAAAATAGTAGGAGATAATGGATGTTTGCCTCCTTTGTCAATTATGTGTAAACAATGCGTTTTTAGAGAGATTATTTTTGAGTAAAGGCGAATACTTGACTTTTTTTTTAGTCTGTTATTTAATAGATAACGATTAACATGTTCAACTGGGATTGGGAAACTAAAGAAAAATTTATCTGTGATGTTAATGAATATAAAAAGAAGTTCTCTTTTGTCCATGAGTTGCTTGCAAGCCCAGATGGAGAAAAATTAGCTGCAACAGTTGAGATAGAAGATAAAAAGGTTACACCATGTATAAATGGAAAAACATGGAATAGTTCATATGAAAGGATTTGCTTTCTAAATTTTCTTCCTGACAATTCCATTGCTTGTCTTGTTTTACAAAACTATGAATGGACATTGGCAGTAGAGGAAAACCTTTTAGAAGAAACTTTTGATTATGCATGGAATCTTCAGTTTAGTAAAGATGCTTCAACAATAGCATTCAACATAAAAAAAGGAGACTCTTACGGAGTTTGTATAAATGGTAAAGTATGGGAGAACTTATTTTTTGATACAAGAGATTTATTTATTTCTCCTGATGGTAAAAAAACCGCATCTTATGTCAGAACAAAGAATCCTCAGGTTCTTGATATATTCACTTTTAAAGAAGGTGTATGGACTGTAGTAGTTGATGGCGTTGCATGGGATAAAAATTTTATTTCAGTTTACGGATGCAATTTTAGTCCGGATAGTGAAAAAGTTTCAGCAACAGTAAGGCTTTCACAGCAGGAATTTTCTGTTGCTGCTAATGGTGAAATATGGAATGAAATTTTTCCTTATGCTTGGGAACCGTTGTTTGTAGATGAAAATCATATTTGTGTGCCAGTGAAAACTCAAAAAGGTTTTACACTTGCAATGAATGGTAAAACAATTTGGGATAAATACTTTGTTCAACTTTGGAATCAAAGAGTAAGTACAGATAAGAAAAAAATTGCTGCGGTAGTTGCCACGGATTTTGGAAAATGGACTATTGCAGTTGATGGGATACCGTGGAATAGGACATTTTCTCAGGCTGTTTTACCTCCTCAATTCAGTCCTGACGGGAAAAAAGTGGCTGCGGTTGTAAGGGAAAATAATCAGTGGACTGTAGCTGTTGATGGGATACCATGGAAACGAGGATTTGAGAGAGTCTGGTCACCTCAATTTAGTCCTGACAGTTCTCATATTATAACAAAGGCAGAGAAAGAAGGAGTCTATTTTATAGTTTTAGATGGAGAAATAGGAAAAGATACCTTTGATATACTGTGGGAACCTCAATTTAGCCCTGATGGTGAAAAAATTCTTGTAAGATGTATTAAAAATGGCAGGTATTACAGAAAAATTTTAACAATTGGAGAGATTTTAAGGTAATGGAACAGTTTTTTAAAGATCCTTCAATTTATACATTGGCAAGAGGTCCTCTTGTATGGTTTGCTTTTGCAGTGTTTTTTATTGGAATGTTTTATCGGATATGGAAATTTCTCCAGCTTGCAAAAAAAGAAAGAGTTATTTATCCCTATCTAAGCTTAAAATACACCCTTCGTTCTGTTATTCACTGGCTTATGCCTTATGGAAGTATAAGCATGAAAAAACATCCATGGTTTACAATGATTACATTTATTTTTCATATATGCCTTATTATTACTCCGATTTTTTTAATAGGACATATTGAATTATGGTATGAGTCATGGAAAATTAGTTGGTGGAGTCTACCTCAAGGTTTAGCGGATGCGATGACAATCATTGTTATAGTTTGTGTGCTCTTACTCCTGATACGCAGAATGCTACAGCCAGATGTAAAATTTCTGTCAGGCAAAGCCGATTATCTATCTCTATTCATTGTTTCCTTGCCTTTTATAACAGGATTTCTTGCCCATTATGAGCTTTTATTTGAATATAAAGTTATGCTTGTAATTCATTTTATTGCTGGAGAGATTATGCTCATTTCAATTCCTTTCACAAGGTTAAGCCATATGTTTTTATTCTGGTTAACAAGAGCTCATACGGGCTCTGAATTTGGTGCTGTAAGACATTCAAAGGATTACTAATATGGCTGAAAAGATTTTTCCCTTTAATAGAAAGCCAGTTACAGATATAGGCATAGATAAAACATTAGAAAATATCTCTGAAGCAGAAATAAAGAAAGCTATTGATAAAGTTTTAAAAAATGAAGCATCTGCAAGACTTAAGATTTTTGTTGAAACCTGCATGAGATGCGGAATGTGCACAAATTCTTGTCATCACTATCTTGCTCATAATAATGATCCTACCTATGCTCCTGCAGCTAAAGTAAAACAGACAGTCTGGGATATGCTTAATAAAAATGGAAATGTTAGCAAGGATGATATTAAAAAGTATGCCAGAATTGCTTTTTCCGAATGTAATCTTTGTCGGAGATGTGTACAGTTTTGTCCTTTTGGTATAGACATTGCTTATTTAATCTCTCTTGTAAGAAGGATATGCTGCCTTATTGGAGCAGTGCCGCAGTATATACAGGATCAGGCATTGAGCCATATGCAAACAACAAATATGCTCTGGTTTAGACAGGATGAATGGCTTGATACGGTCCAGTGGCTTGAAGATGAATTAAGGGCAGAAATTAAAAATGCAAGAATTCCTCTTGGTAAGAAAAATGCTGAAATTCTTTATCTTGCTCATGGACTTGAAGCAAAATATATGACAGGACTTCTTACAAACATGGCAAAAATAATGAATGTTGCAGGAGTTGACTGGACCATGCCGGATACTGATGGATGGGACTATACAAATAAAGCTTTTTATGCTCAGGATTCAGAAACAATGGGTATGGTTGTAAGAAGACATTATGAGCTTGCCTTTAAATTAAATGTGAAAAAGATTGTAATGGGTGAGTGTGGACATGCATTTAGAACTGGAGTTTATGAGGGAGTAAGATTTCTTGGCTGGAAAGATTCTCCCATTCCTTACATTCACGGTGTTGAGTTTTTCTATGAACTAATCAGATATGGAAAAATTAAAATCGCAAAAAAAATTGAAGAACCGGTTACAGTTCAGGATCCTTGTAATATCGTAAGATATAGAGGATTGGGAGATATGATTAGATATATAGTAAAAGCCACATGTGAAAACTTTATTGATATAAATCCTGGATATGAATATAACTACTGCTGTTCCGCAGGTGGAGGGATGATAGATGCAGGACCTCCATGGAAGATGGCAAGGATTGAAGGGGGAAAAATAAAAGCAGAACAGATAAAAGATACAGGTGCAAAAATAGTGATAGCTCCGTGTCATACCTGTCACAAAGGAATTGAAGATTTAAATGACTACTATAAACTTGGAGTGCATGTTAAATTTTTAACTGATATTATCGCTGAAGTAATAGAGATTCCAGAAGAGATGAAACCATGAAAAAAATGTTTCTTTTAGTTTTATCAGTATTTATTTTTCTGGCTATGACAATTTACTCTAAAAGTCAAGTAGTGTTAAAAGAGCCTGAAAATCGTGTAGAAATAGCCCATAAAGAGGTGTTTGGCATTCTTCAGTATGGTAAAGTAATATTTGAACATCAAAAACATGTTGATTCTATGGCAAAAATACTTAATAAACCTCAAGAATTAGTCTGTCAGGAATGTCACTTAAAGGATAAATATAATGATTTTGTTTTTTCTTTTCAAGAAAACATAAAAAATCCTGAAAATCTTAAAAATGCCTATCATAGTAAGTGCCTTATCTGTCATCAAAAAATAAGTGCTCAAGGTAAAAAAACAGGTCCTGAAATTCTTTCCTGCAGGGATTGTCATAAAAAGGTAAATGAGAAATTTGAAGTAAAATATCCTATATTTGAGTTTGATTTTTACCTTCATGACAAGCATGTTAAAAAACATGAAAAAGACTGTAGCCTCTGTCATCATATCTATGACATGGAAGAAAAAAATAAGGAACTTGCACTTGTATATGAGAAAGGAACTGAGCAGTCATGTTATTACTGCCATGATTTTACTAAAAAAAGAGGTCCTGAACTGTCAAAAATAGTCAAAGTAGCAAAAGAAAAGAATTTAAATATGGAAAATTCTTGCCATAAACTTTGTTTAAACTGTCATATGCAAAATAAACTACAGGGATTAAACGCAGGTCCTTTAGAGTGCTCAAAGTGTCATACAGGAAAATATAAAACAACTGAGGAGCTTAAAGAAGTTTCAAGACCTGAAAGAGATCAACCAGATAAAGTATTCCTTAATGTTGAAGAAGGGAGAATGAAAGGTGTTGCTTTTAAACATAACTTCCATGAGAAAAATAATAAAACATGTAGAGTCTGTCACCATGAGACATTAAAGGCTTGTAGAGATTGCCATAGTTTACAAGGTAAAGAAGAAGGTGGATTTGTAAATACTCTTACAGCTTTCCATTCACTTAATTCAGAAATAAGTTGTCAGGGATGTCATAAACAGATGACTTCAAAAAAAGAGTGTTCAGGTTGCCATTACTTTATTGCACCAATTAAAACAGAAGTGGGTAACAGAGAAATTTGTAATCGTTGTCATACAGGGAAAAAAGAACCTGAAGAAATAAAATCATTTACTGTTTCATCAGATAAAGTAAAAGAAGAGGTAATAATCAAACATATTGAAAAGGAGTTTGAACCTGCAAAAATCCCTCATTATAAAATGGTTAAAAAGCTTACTGATATATCAAACAAAAGTTCTATGGCAACATACTTTCATAAAGATATACAGACTATGTGTAAGGGATGCCATCATAAAAGCAAAGAAGATGCTGAAGCTCAAAAAAACAAGCCTCCTCTATGTGCAAGTTGTCATAGCATTTCTTTTGATTCAAAGGCTTTGGGAAGACCGAGACTTCAATCAGCATATCACAGTATGTGCATAAAATGTCATGAAAATATGGGACTTGAAAAACCAAGAAAATGTCATGAATGTCATGAAAGAAAAGGGAGCAAAGGAAATGCCCATAATTGAGCAACTTTTTTCACATCATGGATATGAATATTTAGTTGCTATAATTTCAATATTTGCTTTTATAGTAATTTGTAACATGATTAGAGAAAAGAAAAAGTATTAGAGGATATTATGAATAGGAGAGAGTTCATAAAAAAAGCTTTTACGATTACAGGATTAACTCTTATAGGCAAAAATGCTTTTGGTACAGATTCTTCTACTTACTCTACAGGAAATCTGGCAAACAGAAAAAACTGGGAAAAGTATGAGGAAGTAAAAAAAGCAGGTGTATTACAAAAAGAACCCTATGCTGTTTTAGTTGACCTAACAAAATGTATTGGTTGTCGTAGATGCGAATGGGCATGCAACGAATGGAATAAAAATCCTAATAGCCCTATTAAAGAGTTTGAGGAATCAAAAGATAAAAAGCCTTCAGTTTTTGATAAAGTTCGGAGACCTACTGCTGGTTCATTTACAGTAGTTAATAGATTTTATGAAAACAATGCTCCTGTATACGTTAAAAAACAATGCATGCATTGTATTGATGCTGCCTGTCAGTCTGCCTGTTTTGTTGACGCATTTAAGAAAACTGAACAAGGTGCTGTTCTTTATAATCCATCACTTTGTGTAGGCTGTCGTTACTGCATGATTGCATGTCCCTTTGATATTCCAGCCTATGAATATTATGATCCTATTACTCCACAGATTACAAAATGCACAATGTGTTTTGATAGAATCACAGTGGGCAAACTCCCTGCCTGTATTGAAATATGTTCAGCTGATGTTATGAAATTCGGATTAAGGAGTGAAATGCTTAAACTTGCTTATGAAACAATAAATAATAATCCTCAGAGATACATTCCTCATGTTTATGGAGAACATGAAGCTGGAGGAACAAGCTGGCTTTATATTTCAGGAACATCCTTTGAAAAGCTTGGATTTCCAAAACTTGATAAAACTCTGATTCCAAAGGTTAGTAAAAGTTTTCTTTTCACTGTCAAAGTTTTTGAAATAGTTGCTGCTGCTCCACTTGTCTGGGGAGCTTACTATATGATTTCAAAAAACAAAAAAAGTAAAGATAAAAGCCATGAGAAAGAATAGCTGGTTCAGAGAAAAAATTCTTTTAGGTATGACATTTAAAGAATATATATTAAGCAGAACAACTTTCTGGAATATTATTGCTTTAATTGTGCTCATTGCATCTTTTTACTCAATGATATACAGGCTTATTTACGGACTCGGACCTGCAACAAATCTCTCAGATACCTATCCATGGGGATTATGGATTAGTTTTGACATCCTTGCAGGAATTGCTCTTGCTGCACCAGGACTTGCAGTAGGAACTGCGGTTTACCTTTTTGGAATAAAGGATTACAAACACTTTGCTAAACCAGCAATTCTTTCAAGCCTTCTTGGCTATGTATTTGCAGTCTTTGCTTTAATGTTTGACCTCGGTAGATACTATCGTGTTGTCTATGTAATTGGCTGGTCTTGGGGCTTAAATTCAATACTTTTTCTGATCGCATGGCATTTCTTTTTATATATTATTATTTGCTTTATTGAGATGTTTCCTTCATTTTTTGAATGGCTTGGTAGAGAAAAGTTAAGAGAATTTTTTTCAAAACTTGGTATATGGGCAACAGTTTTTGGAGTTATTATAGCTGGTGGACACCAATCGGCACTTGGAGGGCTTTTCCTTGTCGCTCCTACCAAAGTGCATCCACTTTGGTATTCAGCATTACTTCCACTGTTTTTCCTTATTTCCGCAATTTTTGCTGGGATATCAATGGTAATAATAGAAAGCACGATATCACATAAATTTTTCAGAGACAGAATCAAAAACTTTGATCAAGAAGATTTTGATAGTAAAACCATAGGACTTGCTAAAGTGCTTGTTTTAGCCCTTTTTATATACTTAATTCTTAAAATTTTTGATCTTACTCATTATGACAACTGGCATTATTTAACTACTGATTATGGATTATGGTATCTTTTTGAAAATATTGGTTTTGTTTTTGCTCCTGCAATTATTTTAATTTATGCAATAAAAATAAAATTTGCTAAATTGGTGCGGATTATGGCTTTCTTTATAGCATTGGGAGTTATAATTAATAGATTCAATGTAAGTTTAATTGCATACAACTGGTATATTCCATTTTCAGAAAAGTATTATCCTACATGGATGGAAATTGCTCTCTCATTAGGAGTTGTAGTTTTGATAATACTATTTTACAGATTTATTGTAAGAAGAATGCCTATTCTTTCTTAACATCTATAGCTTCATACTTTATTTTTGATATCCTTTGTCCTACCATTTCTATTACTTTGAAAATTTTTCCATCCATATCTACAGTATCACCGACATGCGGTATTCTCTGAAGTGATGTAAGAATAAATCCTCCCAAAGTATCATACTCTTCTGATTCTTCAATTTCTATTCCGTAGTCTTCCTTTAAATCTCTTATGGAGATTGTAGCATCAATTATCATTGAACCATCAGGAAGTGTAATTACAGGCATTTCAATGTCATACTCATCTCTGATTTCGCCTACAAGTTCCTCAAGAATATCTTCAAGGGTTACAAGTCCTGTTACAACACCATATTCATCAACAACTATTGCCATATGGACTCTTTTTTTCTGCATCTCTTTAAGAAGTATATTTATTTTCATTGTTTCAGGAACAAACATTGGAGGCTTAAGAAGTCTTTTTATATCCAATAAGTCAGGATTTTTAATGAGTGCATTATAGAAGTCTTTTGCATGAAGTATTCCTCTAATATCATTCAGGTCCTTGCCTAAGGCAGGATATCTTGAAAATTTTTCATCCATTATAATTTCTTTAATTTCATTAACACTCATATAAATGCTAACAGTAACCATTTGAGGTGCAGGCACCATTATTTCTTTAACGGTTATTTCAGCGAAACTGAATGCACTATGAATAAGTTGTCTTTCATCGGGTTCAAATATTCCTTTTTCTTCTCCCTCTTCAATTAAAAGTTTTAATTCCTCCTGAGAAATGAAACCTCTCTGTGAAAATGCTCTGAGTCCGAAAGGTTTAAGAAGAAAGTTTGTGCTAATAGTAAGAATTTTTACAAAAATGAAGGTTAATTTTGAAAATCTATCAATAAATTTTGCTGTTTTTAAGCTTATCCAGTCAGGATGAGACAGTGCAATGGATTTGGGAATTAGTTCACCAGCTACAACTGAAAAGTACGTTACCAATATTACAACTATTGCTATAGATATTACTTCCGCAGAAATTTTTAAAAAACTAAATGGCAAAATCTCAATCAAGGGTTTTATATTTTTTACTGCATATGCACCTGCTAATGCTGAAGCAAGACTTCCTATGAGAGTGATCCCAACCTGGATTGTTGCAAGAAATTTATCTGGGTTTTCCTTAAATTTCTGAACTATTTCAGCATTCGGTCTTTTTTCTTCTATTAGCTGTTTAAGTCTTGTTTTTCTTAATGTAACTACTCCAATTTCAGCTGCAGCAAAAAAACCATTTAAAATGATGAGAAAAATTATTAAAAAAATTTCATTCATATTAATAAAAAGAGGATAAAATTATAATCCCTCATCTCAGATGTTGTCATAGAATACCTAAAAATACTTTTCTTGTCAATTTGACATAGGAGATTTTGCAGAGGCTTATTTTGCACACTAAACATTTTAATAACTTTTTATCTTTTTTACCAATGCCTCTGCCACCTCTTGTGTTCCAACAGGGGGAACCGGGTTATCAGGTGATTTCATATCATAGGTAACAAATTTACCTTCTTCTATTATTTCAGCTACTGCCTTTTCTATTTTATTTGCAGCTTTTTCTTCTCCTACATGTTTTAGCATCATTACTGCACTTAATATTATTGCAAAAGGATTTACTTTATTCAATCCCTTATATTTTGGAGCGCTTCCATGAGTTGGTTCAAAAACTGCATATTCATCTCCTATATTTGCACCCGGTGCCAATCCGAGTCCACCAATAAGTCCTGCTGCAAGGTCACTGATGATATCTCCATAAAGATTTGGCAAAACTAAAACATCATATAATTCAGGCTTCTGAACAAGCTGCATACACATATTGTCAACAATTTTGTCTTCAAACTCAATATCAGGATAATGTGTGGCAACTTGTCTTGCAACTTCAAGGAAAAGTCCATCACTGTGTTTCATAATGTTTGCCTTATGAACTGCTGTAACTTTTTTTCTGCCATTTTTTCTTGCATACTCAAAAGCGAATCTGACAATCCTTTCGCTTCCAAAAACTGAAATTGGCTTAATACTTATTCCTGAATCCTCTCTAATTTTTTTGCCTGATTTTTCTTCAATAAATCTAATTAAATCAAGTGTTTCAGGCTCGTTCTTTTTGAACTCTATGCCTGCATATAGATCTTCTGTGTTTTCCCTTACAATGACTAAATCAATATTATCATATAATGTTCTTGCACCTTTAAAGCTCTTACATGGTCTGACACATGCATAAAGATCCAGAGCCTGTCTTAATGATACATTAACACTTCTGAACCCTGTTCCAACAGGAGTTGTTACAGGTCCTTTTATAGCAATTTTATTTTTTTTTATTGATTCAATAACTCTTTCAGGGAGAGGATTACCTTCTTTTAAATATACCTCTTCACCTGCGTTTTGAATTTCCCATTGAATTTGAACTCCTGTGGCTTCAACAACTTTTTTCATTGCTTCTGAAATTTCAGGACCTATTCCGTCTCCAGGAATTAGGGTAATATTATACATTAGTTATGTCCTCCTTAGGGTGTTACTGTTAGAATCTGCCTGACAATGTCAGGATAGGTTGCAATGAATTTTAATTCGTCATCGGTAAGAGGCTTCTGAGTGTGAAGGTTAGCATACTGAACAAGCTCAAGTATATTTCTTGCTTCATTATCATCGTGAAATTCTATTCCAAGTTTGCTGTATACATATCTGAAGCCTTTAATTCCACCATATTCTCCTGTTGTTATAATTCTGCCTGTCTCAAGAAGTTCAGGCTCACCACGTCCTACATCTTCAGGAGAATAAAGCTCATAGTTAGCTCTGTCTTTAAGAACCCCATCAGCATGAATTCCCGATTCATGAGCAAAAGCATTTGCACCAACACCTGGTTGATTTATAGGAATAGGAATATTGAAAGCATATGATGCATATTTTGCTATTTTCCATGCCATTTTTAGATTAACATGTTCGTCAAGAGGGCATTTTTCTTTTAAACCATGAGAAAATTTTAATGCCAGAATTGTTGAAACCAAATCAGCATTTCCTGCTCTTTCACCATATCCATTAACTGTTGTATTTATATAACTGTCAACTCCTGCTTCTATTGTTCCCTGTGCTCCTGCAACAGAAACTGCTTCTGCCATTCCAAGGTCATTATGGCAATGCATTTCAATCGGAAATCTTGTTGCCAGCGCAAGAGTATGGATTCTTTCATAAATGGTAATCGGGTCTTCACAGCCAAGTGTATCACAGTAGCGGAATCTATCTCCCCCTGCTTCTTTTCCTGCTAAAATAAATTCAATTAATCTGCTTAATTCTGTGCGAGAAGCATCTTCTGCATTAAATCCAACTGTTTCCGCTCCCAGTTCTTTGGCAAGTTTTACAGCATTATACATTCCTTTTACAATGTCATCCCATGTTTTTCTTCCCTGAAATTTCCCCTGTATCATTATCTCAGATGTAGAAACTGAAAGATTAAGATGTTTTATTTTTGGACAATTTTTAAAAGCCAGTTCAACATCCTCAGGAATTGCTCTTGCCCATCCTTCAAGATGAATTCTTTTGAATGCACCAAGTTCAACAAGTTCTAAATTAGCATTGATGTAATTAACTTCGTGCTTTAATGTTGGGAAACCAATTTCACTTTGATACACTCCCATTTCATCAAGGTATAGATTGAGTAGAGTTTTTGAAAGCTTTGGAAGTAATATTCTTGAAGTCTGAACGCCATCTCTATTTGTTACATCAATAAGATATACTTTACCTTTAGTTATCATTTATTCCTCCTACGAATAATTTTTTATTGTTTTTTTTGAGATATTTCTCGTGGAATAGCTACTTTGCCTGTTCTAACGAACTCTTTTATTCCCAAAGGCTTCATTAGTTCAATAAAAGCCTGAATTTTTTTCTCATCTCCTGTAACTTCTATTGTATAAGTTGTTGGACCTGAATCAACTACTCTACCTCTGAATATTTCTACTGTTTTCAATAGCTCCAATCTATTTTCTTTTCTTGGTGCAACCTTAATTAATACCATTTCTCTTTCCACATGGTCTATTTCAGTTAAATCAACAACTTTAATTACATCAACCAATCTATTGAGTTGCTTTGTAATTTGTTCAATAACTCTGTCATCGCCTGTTGTAACAATTGTCATTATTGAAATATTAGGGTCTATGGTTTCACCAACTGATAGACTTTCTATGTTATAGCCTCTACCACTGAATAAACCTGCTATTCTTGCTAAAACACCGAATTTATTTTCTACAAGCACAGAGATTGTATGTCTCACAGTTGCCTCCTATTTCACTGCTTTGAGTTTACGCTCTTTTTTCTTCTCTTCAAAAATCATCTGGTCAATAGGAGCTCCTGGTGGAACCATGGGATAGACTTTTTCTTTCCAGTCAACAACGAAATCCATAAATACTGGTTTTCTTATTGATAGAGCCTCCTTTATAACTGGTTCAACTTCACTCGGTTTTGTAGCTCTTAACCCAACTGCTCCGTAAGATTCTGCAACTTTTACAAAATCAGGAGCAGTGCTTAAGTAAGTATGTGAATATCTTTCCCCATAAAAGATTTCCTGCCACTGCCTTACCATTCCAAGATAACTGTTGTTAATTATAGCAACCTTTACTGGCAGATTATAAATCACAGCAGTAGCGAGTTCTTGTATGTTCATTTGAATACTTCCATCTCCTGCAATATCAATAACAGTCATGTCAGGAAAAGCAAGCTGAGCACCAATTGCAGCAGGAAATCCATAACCCATTGTCCCAAGCCCTCCTGATGTTACTAATCTGCGGGGTTTGTCAAATTTATAAAACTGTGCTGCCCACATTTGATTTTGCCCAACTTCTGTTGTAATAATAGCATCACCTTTTGTAACTTCATATATTTTTTCAATAACATATTGCGGCTTGATTACTGCTTCGTCAAATTCATAAGTTAAAGGTCTTTCTTTTTTCCACTGATTTATCTGTTTTAGCCATGCTTGTCTTATTTCTTTCCATTGAGGTTTAACTTCTTCTTTTAAGATTTTATTTAAGACCTGTAAAACTCTACTTACATCACCAACTATAGGGATATCTACTCTCACATTTTTACGAATAGACGTAGGGTCAATATCAATATGAATAATTTTAGCATTAGGTGCAAAAGCATCTGTTTTGCCTGTAACTCTGTCATCAAATCTCATTCCAATTGCAACTATCAAATCTGAATTTTGAACTGCCATATTTGCATAGTATGTTCCATGCATACCGAGCATTCCAAGTGAAAGTTCATGTGTGCCTGGAAAACTTCCCAATCCCATGAGAGTATTTGCAACAGGAATCTGTGTAAACTCTGCAAGTTCTTTTAAATATTCATGAGCATTGGAGATAATGCAACCACCACCAGCAATAATAACAGGTTTTTTTGCTTTTGCTATTTCCTGTGCTGCTTTTTTTATCATATAAACATTGCCTTCATAAGTAGGATTATAGCTTCTTATATGAATTTTTTCAGGCCAAATGAACTCTGTTTTTCCCTGTGTAACATCCTTTGGAAGGTCTATAAGAACAGGTCCTGGTCTACCAGTAGTTGCAATATAAAAAGCTTCTCTTACTTGTTTTGCTAAGTCTTTAACATCTTTAACAAGAATGTTATATTTAGTGCATGGTCTTGTAATTCCTACTATATCTGCCTCTTGGAAAGCATCATTTCCAATAAGAAATGTTGGAACCTGTCCTGTAAAGACAACCAGTGGAACAGAATCCATATATGCATTTGCGATTCCTGTTACAGTATTTGTTGCACCAGGTCCGCTTGTTACAAGAACAACACCTGGTTTGCCACTGACCCTTGCATATCCATCAGCTGCATGCGTTGCTCCTTGTTCATGTCTGGTGAGAATTAGTTTTATATCTGGGTCATCATAAAGAAGGTCAAAAATGTCAAGAATTACTCCACCGGGGTATCCGAAAATATGTTTTACCCCCTCCCTTTTTAAACATTCAATCAAAATTTCCGCACCTTTCATCTTTGCCATGGCTATACCCTTATATTATAAATTTTAAACAATAAAATACCATAATAATTTTTATTTAATCAATTTGTCCAACATTTTTAGGCTTTTAAATACGTTTTCAGGTGAATGAGCCTCAATTGTATAGATACAATTTTTATTTTTAAATAATTCAAAAAATTTTTCAAAATCAAAACAACCGCTTCCTATAGCAAGATGTTCATCAAAGTTTTTATTATTGTCATGTAGGTGAATTTCAACAATATAATCATTCAGACAGAACATCCATTCTTCAATGCTCTTTTTTGAGAAAAGATTAAAATGCCCTGTATCAAAACATATTCCAAAATATGGAGAGGAAATTTTTTCTACAAGCATTCTTAAACTTTCAGGTTCTTCCTCAAAAATATTTTCTATTGCGATTTTAATTTTCAACTGCTCAGCTCTTGGCAAAATTCTTTCCCATGTTTTAAGACTTGCTTCAAGCCATATATCTACTTTAAAAGCATATTTCCATTTTTCATAGCCTGAATGAAAAACTATTGATTTGGGATTTAATAAAGTAGCAATATCAAAAATTTGATTAAATCTTTCAATTGTTACTTCTCTTACTCTTGAATCAATTGCACCGGGGGATAAATCCATAAATGGTGCATGAAAAGATAAGGAAGTTTCATTGAAAAAAGCCTTCTTAAGTTTTTCTATGTCTTTTTTTGAGATATTATCAAGAGTTTGAGAGTTAAAATATATTTCAAGATTGAATCTCTCCCTTGTAATAATATCTATATAGTCATAGATTTTATCATATGGCACATGGATATGAGACTTTACCATCTATGTTGATTTTCCTTCTACTTTTTTAGATGTTTTGTTTGAGTTAGATGAACTATTGCCTGAGTTATTTTTTCTTGCATAGTCAGTTACATACCAACCACTGCCTTTTAAAATAAAGGAAGACTGAGAGATAAGTTTTTTAACCTCTCCCCCACAAACAGGGCAGTTTTTTAGGGGTTCTTCAGTGAATCTCTGAATAACTTCGTGAATTTTGTGACATTGCATACATTCATACTCATAAATTGGCATTTCTAATGCACCCCCTTAACCTAAATATATTAATAAATTTTATTTTAAAACATCATTCTTTATTTTTGGTATAATTAAGTAAAAAATTTTTTAGGAGGCTTCAAAAATGAAAGTTCTTGTTACAGGTGGAGCCGGTTTTATAGGAAGTGATTTTGTGAGATTAGCTGCAAGAAAAGGCTGGAAGGTTACAGTTGTTGATAAATTGACATATGCAGGCGATATGGAAAGACTTAAACCAATTCAAGACAGACTGGATTTTTATAATGTTGATATCCTTGATAAAGAAGAATTAAGAAAAATATTTGAAAAACAAAAACCAGAGGCTGTGTTACATTTCGCAGCTGAAACAAACATAGATAGGTCAGTTATAGAACCAAGCGTTTTTATGGAAACAAATATTATAGGAACAATATATCTTCTTGAACTTGCTAAGGAGCTTGGGGTGGAAAAGTTTATAAATATCACATCTTATGAAGAATATGGAGATATTAAAGAGGGAGAAAGAGACGAAGACTGTCCTTTAAATCCTCGCTCACCCTATGCTGTGAGCAAGGCTTCTGCTGATATGCTTGGGCAGGTTTATTGGAGAGCTTTAAAGCTTCCTGTTATTACTGTCAGGTTATGCAGTATTTACGGACCTTGGCAAAATCCTGAAAGACTTATTCCAATGACAATCCTGAAAGCTTTACGAAATGAAATGATTCCAATTCATGGAACAGGCGACATAATAAGAGAATGGCTTTATTTGTGCGACTGTATTAGAGCAGTTTTTGCTCTTCTTGAGAAAGGAAAACCGGGTGAGGTATACAATGTAGGTAGTGGAGAAAGATTTAAAGTAATTGATATTGTAAAACAAATATTGAAAATTCTTGACAAGCCTGAAAATCTGATAAAATTTGTTTCTGACCGTCCGGGACATGAAAAAAGGTTTGCTATTAGTAGTGAAAAAATAAAAAGTACTACAGGCTGGTCACCTACAACAAAATTTGAATCAGGTTTAAAATCTACAATAGAGTGGAATTTGAATAATAGAACGTGGCTTTTTAAGAAGTTGTTTTATTATGAAGACTTATGGAGCAGGCTATACAAAGAGGATTAGATTATCATATTGGCACATCTGGATGGCAGTATGGGCATTGGAAAGGTATTTTTTATCCTGAAAAATTAAAATATTCAGAGTGGCTTTCTTATTACTGTAAACATTTTTCTACAGTTGAAATAAATGTAACTTTTTACAGAGATGTAAAACCTTCAACATTTCAAAAATGGTATAATCTAACACCAGAAGATTTTTTATTTTCAGTAAAACTTTCAAGACAGATAACACATTTTAAGAAACTCAAAATTGATAAAGCTACAATTGATTATTTTATTAATAAGTATTCAACTTTGAAAGGAAAACTCGGAGTTATACTAATTCAACTTCCACCAGGACTAAAATTTGACAAGGTGGTGGTTGATAATTTTATTTCCATGTTAGATAAAACATATAGATATACAGTTGAAGCGAGGAATAAAACATTCATTAATGATATTTTCTTTGAGATTCTGAAATTGAATAATATTGCTTTTTGCATAGCAGACTCTGCTGGAAGATTTCCTTATTACGAGGTAATTACAGCAGATTTTGTTTATGTGAGACTTCACGGTTCACAGAGGCTTTATGCTTCAGAGTATACAGATAAAGAACTCAGTGAATGGGTTCAAAAACTTAAAATATGGAATAAACCTGCATATATTTACTTTGACAACGACTATATGGGATATGCTGTAAAAAATGCATTAAAACTTAAAGAACTGCTCACTGACATTTCTCCTTCTCAAAAATAGGGCAAACCCCTTGTTCGGTATTTGTTGTTGAAGCTTTTGTGAGCAAATATTCTTTTATATTATCCTGACCAATAATAAATTTTTTTGTTTCACCTTCATCACAGACTAAAATTGGAACATGTTCTATTTTCAAAGACTTAAGAATACCTGCAAGTTTTTTTGCTTCAACAGTCTGAATTGAAATTGAATGACTTTTGCAAAATTGAATTACTTCCTCACAGTGAGGACATCCTTTAGAGTAAACAAGGACATACTGGTTAGAAGGTATTTGATTAATTTCAGGATTTATAATATAAGTCATGAAAAATACAGAGATAAAACCAGCAAATGCAAGAATTATTTCAAATCGCCTCTCAAAAATTCTAAATAAACTACTTAGAAAGAGGATTCCAAATACAGTAAAGCAAAAAACACAAAATTCTTTTATTATGAAAGTCTGGAATCCTAATAAATAACCTTCTATTGATAAAGCTATAATAAGAATGCCTGAATGAACTTTTTCAACAAAACTAATTAATGATTCAGAAAATTTATGAAATGAAATAAAAAACAGTGTTCCGAATAAAATTAAGCCTGCAATAAGAAGGACAAGATTTCCACCTTTGACGAAGCTTTCTACAACTTTGCATCCTTCGGTTGAGCAAACACTTTTCCCATAAATATGAAGAATGGTTTCAGCTAATATAAATAAGAAACCAGATAGATAAAACAAAGAGCTTATCTTTATTTTCTTAATTTTAGACATGTATTTAATATAACATCACTTCAATTGTTTTCTGAAGAGTTGAAAATTCCAAATCTCTAATGTAGCTCAATCTGTCTTGAATAGAAAAGGTCTAAAGATTGACATGTATAAAGCTTTTATGATAATTTTTTACATGTTGTCATTTTTAAGAAAATGGAGAAAGAAAAGACAATTAAAAAAATTTAATAAACTAATAAAAGATTTTGAAGAAATGCGTGAAAATTTATTAAAAAGGGCAGAGGTACTTGAGGAATTTGCAAATAGAAGGATAAAAGAGTTAGAATTAAAAATAAATTATATGGAAGAGCAATTGGCGGTCTTTGAGAAAGTTGTAGATTCACTTGATCCTAAGAAAAGAATCAATTAATGCGGGTGTAGCTCAGCTGGTAGAGCACAACCTTGCCAAGGTTGGGGTCGCGGGTTCAAATCCCGTCGCCCGCTTTTTTATTGGCGACGTACCCAAGTGGCTAAGGGAGCGGTCTGCAAAACCGCCATTCGCCGGTTCGAATCCGGCCGTCGCCTTTTGTAATAGGTTTATAGATATTTTCTCCCTTAACTTTTATCAAAATTCAAAGATTCTTTCTGTTAATTGAGTATCTTAGAACGATATATTCATAATAAAAATGAACAAATTTTTCGCATCGCTTTTCAGAATAATAAAAAAATCAAACTCAATCCGAGAGGAAAATGAGGCCATTAGGTGTTCATACTTCAATAAAAGAAAGTATTCTTAATGCAATTGAAGAGGCAAAAAATCTTCAATGTGAAACATTCCAAATTTTTCTTCATAGTCCAAGAATATGGAAGATTCCTGAATTTGAAGAAGAGATTATTGAAAAATTTAAAAAAAAGATTCAGGAAAACAACCTCAGTCCTTTTGTTGTTCATGCGTCTTATCTAATAAATCTTATTTCATCTAATCCAAAAACTATAAACTCCTCAAAATATCTTCTTAAAAGAGAAGTTTTAATGTCAGATTTGCTTGGTGCTGATTATTATGTAATCCACTTAAAGGATAATCGGGAAATGCAAAATGAAGAAATTTTTGACAAAGTCAGAGAAGCTTTCAGTAAAATTGGAAAACTTCAAAAATGTAAAATTCTTATTGAAAATACAGCAAAAAGCAAAATAACTGCCAGAATTTCAGATCTTTTTGACACATTTAAAAATATTAATACAGAAAATGTTAGTGGAGTTTGTATTGATACCTGTCACTTGTTTGCCGCGGGTTACGATATTTCTAATGAAAAGGTAATTTCAGAATTTATTGAAGAAGTTAAAAATTTTGGAGATTTTAATCTCATAAAACTCATTCATTTAAATGATTCAAAGGCATCTGTTGGCTCAGGAATAGACAGACATGAGCATATAGGTAGAGGAAATATTGGCATTAAAGGATTTGAAAATTTTTTTAAAATAAAAGAGATATCCCATGTCCCATTAATTCTTGAGACCCCAAAAAAATCTCCTCAAGATGATATAAAAAATCTTACTGCTGTAAGAGAAATTCTTAAGAAGTTAGAATCCTGAAGATTTCTTTATATCTTTCAGCAGTTTTATTAACTATATCTTCAGGTAGTTGTGGTGCTGGTGGTTTTTTATCCCATTTTATTGAAAGGAGATAATCTCTTACAATCTGCTTATCATAGCTGTCTTGAGGATAGCCTATCCTATAATTTTCTAATGACCAGAAACGAGAAGAATCCGGCGTTAATAACTCATCAATAAGAATAAGTTTTCCATTGTAAAATCCAAATTCCATTTTTGTGTCAGCAATTATAATACCTTTTTTTTCAGCAATCTGAGCAGCTTTTTTGTAAATAGATAATGAAAGCTCTTTAACTTTTTGAGCAGTTTCTTCTCCGAGAATTTGAATAGTTTCTTCAAAACTTATATTTATATCATGTCCTTGTTCTGCTTTTGTGCTTGGGGTGAAAACAGGTTCTGGCAGTTTGGCAGATTCAACAAGTCCTTCAGGAAGTTTTATTCCGCAAATCATTCCTGTTTTTTGATAATCTTTCCATCCTGAACCACTTAGATATCCACGAACAATGCATTCAACAGGAAGAGGTTTAGCTTTTTTTACAAGCATACTTCTTCCTTCAAGAATTTCTTTATAAGCAGGTAAAGGCTCAGGAAATTCGTCTGCATTTGCTGAAACAAGATGGTTTTCAACAATATCTTTTACTTTATCAAACCAGAATAAAGATATCTGAGTTAGTATTTTTCCTTTTTCAGGAATTCCTGTTGGCAATACAACATCAAAAGCAGAAACTCTATCTGTTGCAACAATGAGTAAATAGTCTTCAATTTCATAAATATCTCTGACCTTACCTCTTCTGAGGAGTTTTACTCCTTTAAGATTTGTTTCAAGAACCACATTTTTCACGTGTCTCCTCCCTTAAATTATTAATAGATTTATTCCTTGCCCTAATTTTAAAGAATTTTCAATTGCTTTTCTTACAAAGTCCTTAGATGCCTTAAATGCCTCCAATGGATTATATCCTTTACATAAAAAACAAACAAAAGCTGATGAAAAAGCGCATCCTGTTCCATGAAATTGTCCAGGAATTTTTTTCCCATCTATTTTGTAAAAATTTTTCCCATCATAAAGTATATCAATTGCTTTTTTTTCAAAATGTCCACCTTTAATTATAGCAAACTTTGTTCCCATCTGATAGAGTTGCTTTGAAGCTTCATATAAGTCTTCAATTCTTTCAATCTTTAGTTCTGTGAGTGCTTCTGCTTCAGGAATATTTGCTGTAACAGCCATTGAAAGAGGAATAAGTTCTTCTTTTAGAGTTTTTAGGGCATTATTTTCTAATAATTTAGCTCCTAATGTAGAAGTCATTACAGGGTCAATCACAAGGTTTTTTATATTTAAGTTTTTAATATTGCTGATTACACACTGAAAAGCCTCTTTACTGTAAATCATACCTATTTTTGTTCCATGAGGTTTTAAATCTTTTAAGAGAGTTTCAAACTGACTATTTATAATTTCTTCTGGTAGAGGGAAAACAGAGGAAAATTCTATTGTACTTTGAGCAGTAACAGCAGTTAGAATACTTAATCCATAGACTTCTAAAGAATGAAAAACTTTTAAATCCATCTGGATTCCTGCTCCAGATGTTGGGTCTGAGGCTCCTATAGTTAAAGCTATTTTCATTTTTTTTCAATATTTTTTATTAATTCTGCTCCGTAAATAAAAACTGCCCAACCATAAAAAAGCCACATAAGAAGCGCAAGAAAGGTTGATAAAGAACCATAAAGAGTATTTATTTTGATTATTTTGACAACATAAAAAGCAAAAACATATTTGGCAATCTCAATTAGTACTGTTGTAATTAAAGCTCCTATTAAAATTGAACTAAGTTTAATTTTTTTGTTTGGTAAAATTTTATAAAGCAAGGTTGTAATAACAAACATCAATACAAAAGGCAGAAGATACTTCAGAAAAAAGCCTAATAGAATACTTAGTTCAGAAAATATCATGGGTTGAAAAATTCTTATAAGATAGGTAAAAGCAAATGAGGCTGCTACTGTAAATGTTATAAGAAGAATTATAAAAAATGACATCAGAAGTGACATTATAAAATGTCTCTTTTTTGCAGTTTTAAAAATTTTGTTAAGTGAAAATTCAATTGCTGTAAAAAGTTGTAAAGAAAAGACACCATAAAGAATTAATGAAATACTGCTTATTTCTTTTGATGCCAAAATTTTTCGGAGTTCTTTAATCATATGTAGTTCTATTGCAGGAAAAAATGTGATTAATTTTGAATATACAAATTTTACAACTCTTTCTTCTTGTAGTATATTCATCAGAATGTTAACAATAAACATGCTCAGGGGAATAATTGATAAAATTGAAAAAAAGGCAAGTGAAGAGCTTAAAAAAACTCCTTCATCATTATAAAAATCTTTTAAACTTATAATAAAAGCCTTCGGAAGCTTTATGAGCATCGGAGCAACTTTTCTGCATTACGATGAAATATTTTTTCCATAAAATCTCCTGAAAGACCAAGTTTTTTAAGGTTTTCTATTTCCTTGCCTTGGTCTGCCCATGGAGAGTCAGTTCCAAAAAGAATATAGTCTGATGGATGTTTAAGAATTAGTTCTTTAATTTTTTCATCGGGCATCCATCCAAATGAAAAAGATATTTCCATAAAAATATTTTTACCGATCATTAATTGTTCTACCTTATCCCACTCTTTCCATGCCCCAAGATGAGTTGCAATAAACTTGAGCTCTGGAAACCTATTTATGACATTTATTATTCTTTTGGGGGAAGCAATATCCCACTCAGGGAAGGCTATATCATAGCCACAGTGCATAACAATCAGCATATCATTTTCAATAAGTGCTTCATATATTGGGTAAATCTTTTCATCATCAATTGAAAAATCTTGATAGAATGGATGCATTTTTATCCCATAAAAACCTGATTTTTTAATCAATTTAATATGTTCTTTGGCCTCTTTATCATCAGGATGGACTGATGGTAAAGGAATAATTCTTTCAGAGCGGATTTTATCACTCCATTTAATAATTGAGTTAAACTGTTCTGGTTTTGTCGCAATATTGCATAATACAGACTTTGCAATCTGACTTTTGTCCATTGAACGAAGGAGATTATCAAGTGTTCCATTAAGACAAGCTTTGACCTGACTTTTTTCTTCCAGTTTCTTTATTGCTCTTTCTGCAATTTCATCTGGGAAAGCATGAGTATGAAAATCAATTATTTGCATAAATTATATTTTATCCATAAAAATTTCAATTTATCAATTATTGTTCTATTTTTAAATGTTTTTTTGTTATTATTTAATTGTTTATTATTCACTTATTCTGATTTTAAGAGGTGCATTTATGGATTTGTCTTCTTTGATTCAAAAAAATAATACAAAAATAATTTTTGTAATTCTTGATGGACTTGGTGGGCTTCCTATTAATGGAAAAACAGAGCTTGAGATGGCAAATAAACCAAATCTTGACAGTCTTGCAAGAGTATCAGCATGTGGATTGCATATTCCTGTAGATTATGGGATTACGCCAGGAAGCGGACCTGGTCATTTTGGAGTCTTTGGATATGATCCTCTTCAGTATGAGATTGGTAGAGGTGTTCTTGAGGCATTAGGGCTTGATATAGAACTTCAAAAAACTGATGTAGCTTTAAGGTGTAACTATGCCACTATTAAAAATGGTTTGATAGTTGATAGAAGAGCAGGAAGAATACCTACAGAAAAAAATATAGAGCTTACCAATATGCTTTCAGAAAATATAAAGGAGATTGACGGAGTAAAAATTATTCTGAAACCTGGAAAGGAACACAGATTTTGTCTTGTAATGAGATTTTCAAAAAATATTACAGAAAAACAGGCGATGGTTACAGATACAGACCCTCAAAAAGAAGGAAAACCACCTGCTGAGCCCATTGCTTTAAATAAGGAGTCTATTGAGGTTGCAGAAATAGCTAAAAAATTTATTAAAAAAGCAGAAGAAATCTTAAAAAATGAGGAAAAAGCCAATTATGTTCTTTTAAGGGGTTTTTCTGCGTTACCAGATATACCTTCTTTTGAGCAGAAATATGGTCTTAAAGCATGTTCCATAGCAGTATATCCAATGTATCGTGGTATTACAAAATTACTTGGTATGGATATATTGCCTGTAGAGGGTGATATTAAAGAGGAAATGGAGTTACTTAAAAAGGTTTACAAAGATTATGATTTTGTTTTTCTTCACATAAAAAAGATTGATTCCTTTGGTGAAGACGGGAATTTTGAAGGTAAAATAAAAAAAATTGAAGAATTTGATAGTTTTATACCAGAGATTCTTTCATTAAATCCTGATACATTGGTTATTACAGGTGACCACAGCACTCCATGTCTTCTTAAAACACATAGCTGGCATCCTGTTCCATTGCTTATTAAATCACCCTATGTTTTTGGTGCTACGGTTAATTCCTTCACAGAAAGGGAGTGTCTTAAGGGAGAACTTGGAATAATTCATGCTACATCAATTATGCCACTTGTTCTGGCAAATACTTTGAGATTAAGGAAGTTTGGGGCATGATTGATAGCCACTGTCATCTTGAAATGTTTGAAGAAGAAATTTCAGAAGTATTAAAACGTGCCTATGATGCAGGAATAAGTACTATTATCACAATTAGCTCAGATATTGCAAGTATTGATGAAATCATGAAAATAACTGAGCAATATCCGATGGTTTATGCAACTGTTGGTATCCATCCGCATGATGTAAAGGAGTTAAACAGCGAGGTATTAAAAAAGCTTTTTGAACTGAGTAGACATCCAAAAGTAGTTGGTATAGGTGAGATAGGACTTGACTATCATTATGAACATTCACCGAAAGAAGTTCAGCGTGAAGCTTTTGCCTTACAACTTAAACTTGCCCGTGATATAGGACTGCCAGTAGTTATTCATTCAAGAGAAGCCTTTGATGATACAATAAAAATTCTAAAAGAACAAAATGTTCATAAAGGAGTTATGCATTGTTTCAGCGGAAACTTATCTCAGGCAAAGAAAGCTATTGAACTTGGATTTTTTATATCAATATCAGGCGTTGTTACATTCAAAAATGCAAAAACTATTAAAGAAGTTGCTCGGTTTGTTCCAGATGAATATTTGATGATTGAGACAGATGCTCCATATCTTGCACCTGAACCAATGCGGGGTAAAAGAAATGAGCCTTCTTTTTTAATTTACACAGCTAAGGCTTTAGCAGACTTAAGGGGGGTAACTATTGAAGACATTGATAGAATAACTACTGTAAATGTAAATAGGCTTTTTCGTATTGGGGACCTTCCAAAAGGTGAGATTGCTTATAAAATCAGGGATACTCTTTATTTAAATGTAACAAATAGATGCACAAATGTATGCAGATTCTGTGTTAGATTTCATACTGATTATGTTAAAGGACATAATTTAAGGCTTGAAAAAGAACCTTCGGCAGAGGATTTAATACAAACAATAGGCGATCCTAAAAATTATAAAGAGATTGTTTTTTGTGGTTATGGAGAACCCTTTCTAAGACTTGATTTAATTAAAGAAGTGGCAAAATGGATAAAAGAACAAGGTGGTAGGGTGAGAGTCAACACAAATGGACAGGGAAATCTAATTCATGAAAGAAAGATACTTCCAGAACTTGCTGGACTCATTGATTCAATGTCAATAAGTCTTAATGCACATGATAGTGAAACCTACAACAAAATTTGTAATCCTGTTAAGCCAAATGCCTTTGAGGCAGTTATAGAATTTATCAAGGATGCTAAAAAATATGTTCCCTTTGTGCAGATAACAGTGGTTAATCTTAAAGAAGTTGATATTAAAAAGTGTGAGGAGATTGCCAATTCATTGGGTGTTAAGTTTAAAGTAAGACATCTTGATGAGGTTGGGTAAATGCTTGAAATAATTAAAAGAGATTTTTTGCAAGGGCTTAAAACTTTTAAATTCTGGTCTACAGTTATTTCTGAAAGAATCAAGATTGAGATAAATGTTTTAAAACTTATCAGAGAAATGAATAAACTTAATCTAAAAAAAGATGAACTTCTTAAATCTATTGGCAAAGAAATATATGATTCATGGGACAGAGATTTAGAAGTTAAAGAAAATGAAAAAATATCAAGTTTAGTAAGACAGATAAGAGAAATAGAAATAGAAATAGAAGACAAAAGAAATAAATTTAAAGAACTTGAGGATATGAGTCAGTGGAAGTTCTGATATTTCTTGTTCTTGGTCTAATTGTTGGCTCATTTCTTAATGTGTGTATTTATAGAATCCCAAGAAAAATCTCTATAATCAAGCCTGCATCATTTTGTCCTGGCTGTGGAAATTCAATTAAACTATGGCATAATATTCCAGTTTTAAGCTTTATATTGCTTAAAGGCAAATGCGCTTACTGTGGCTCGAGAATTTCATTCAGATATCCATTTGTTGAGATATTAAATGGTATTCTTTATGTTTTAGCATATTTAAGTTTTGGTTTAACACCATATTTGTTATTCATTCTAATTTTTATTTCAGCCATGATAGTTGTTTCATTTATTGACATTGATTTTCAAATTATTCCTGATCAAATTTCAGTCCCTTTGATTTTTATCGGTTTTATTTTTTCTCTGTTTTCACATGGTTATACAGGGTTTGTCTCAGATTTTAAAGAATCTTTGATTGGCATAGTTGTTGGTGGAGGAAGTCTTTTGATTGTTTCAATAATAAGCAAAGGAGGCATGGGAGGAGGAGATATAAAATTGAATGCAGCGGTTGGGGCATTTCTTGGATGGAAAGCAGCTTTACTCACAATTTTTATAGGAAGTTTAATAGGTTCAATAGTTGGTATTATAATTTTTAAAAAAACAGGAAACCGCAAGATCCCATTTGGTCCGTTTCTTTCAATTGGTGCCTTGATATGTTTATTTTTAGGTGAAAAAATATTGAATTGGTATTTTGGATAGAAATTATCTTATATAAGCTTCAGTTACATAAAATCTGACCATTCTATGAGTGTTGAAATAATAGGCATTCATTGCTATGGCATTTTTCATTATTTTTATCCATATATGACGGTTTTCATAAAATAAAGGTAAGATTTCACTTGAAAGTTTATAATAGAGGTCTTCCGCATCTTTCTTGGGATCTGAAGTTTCTTCAAGAGTTCCAATAGCCCAGCCTGTATAACCTTCAATCCATCCTTCTATCCACCATCCATCAAGAACGCTTAAATTAGGGACACCATTATGAGAGGCTTTCATTCCAGATGTACCTGATGCCTCATATGGTTTTAGAGGATTATTAAGCCAGATATCAACTCCTGCAACAAGTTTCATTGCCATTGCCATGTCATAATTTGGTAAATAAACTATTTTGACCTTATTTTTTAATTTTTCTTTGACTTCAAAAATTTTCTGAATAAGTTTTTTCCCACCTTCATCTCTTGGATGAGCCTTACCAGCATATATTATTTGAATTTTTCCTTCTCCAATCATCGCAAGTCTTTCAATATCCGAAATCAATAAATCTGCTCTTTTATAAGGAGTTGCTCTTCTTGCAAAACCTATTGTGAAGGTATCATAGTTTAAATTAGCACCCGTTATTCTGTTAACAAAGTCAATTAAATGTTTCTTTGCCTGAATATGTGCATCCCAGAGTTCATCCTCAGGAATTCTCCATGCTCTTACAAATATTTCAGGCTCATTTGCCCATCCTGGTAGATATTTATTATAAAGAGTTTTGAAAGGCTCTGATACCCATGTATAGGAGTGTATTCCATTTGTTATTGCATGTATTTCATAACCAGGAAACATTTTTTCAGAGACTTCCTCATGTTTTTTAGAGACTCCATTGATAAATTCGCTCAAATTAAATCCCAGCAAAGTCATATTTAACATTCCGTCTCCAGCGAGCTTTTTTAAAAGCCATAGTGGAACTATTTCTCCAGCTATTTTTTGAATAAGTTCATATGGAAATCTGTCATGTCCTGCAGCAACTGGAGTATGAGTTGTAAAAACACATAAATTTTTTACTTTTTCAATATTCCATACAAGTTCCTCAGACCAGACTTCTTCAATTGGTCTTTTAAATCTCTGAAGAAGTTCCAGAGTTAAAAAACTTGAATGTCCTTCATTCATATGATATTTTTTGATTTCAAAACCAAGTTCATTAAGAATTTTTATGCCTCCAATACCAAGAACAATTTCTTGCTTAAGACGATATTCTAAATCTCCGCCATAAAGATAGTGAGTAAGAGTTCTATATTGAGGATCATTTTCCGGAATGTCTGTATCAAGAAATAAGATAGGAAGTTTCCCGCCTGTTGTGCTCTGTATAACATATAGCCAAGCAGTTACATAAACAGGTTTATTTTCTATTTTTACTTCAACCATTACATCAAGTTTATTTAAATATTTTTCAATGTCCCATGGATCTGGATGTTCAATCTGTCTTCCAAATGGATCAAGTTCCTGTCTAAAGTATCCCATTCTATGAATTAGTGTAATACCAATCATTGGAATTCTTAAATCAGCTGCTGATTTTAAAGTATCTCCAGCTAAAATACCAAGTCCACCACTATATGTGTGCATTTCTGGTATTATTCCTATTTCCATTGAAAAGTAAGCAATTCTTGGCTCTTTAATAAATTCATCTATGACCATATGGCATGCCTCTCTATCCTCTTGATTAATTCATCTATTGCCTGTATACCTTTTTCACCCATATCAAAAGTAAATTTATTTACATAGCATTGAATATGGGATTTTATAACATCTTCATCAAGTTCCTGAGAATATTTTTTAATAAACTTCATGGCTTCATCAAAGTGAGAATAGGCATAATTGAGACTTTCTTGGATAATTTTTTCAAGAGCTTTTTTTATATTCAATGATTTTTGGGATATGATTAAACCGAGAGGAATTGGCAATGAAGTTTCTTGTATCCAAAATTTCCCAAGATCTTCAACTAATTCAAGTCCTTTTAAGGAATATATAAACCTTCCCTCGTGAATAACGACTCCTATATCTGCCTCTTCTTTAATAATCTTATCAATAATTTTATAAAAAGGCATAAACTCAACTATATATTTTTTATTGGGGAAATTTTTTTGCCAGTAAAACCACATGAGAGCAGAAGCGGTTGTTAATCTGCCAGGTAGAGCAATTTTAATATTTGAAAGATTTTTAAGTTTTTCTAAGTTTTTTGTTATCACCACAGGTCCATATTCTGATAAAGCTCCACCTGAGGACAGCATAATATAATCATTTTGAAGATAATAAAAGGCATGAGCTGAAATTTTTGAGATATCAAGAGCCTTTTCCATGCACAGATTATTTAGAGTTTCTACATCTTCAATGACAAAATCAAAGTCCAATCCTTCAGTTTTTATCTTTTTTTCTATTATTCCAAAAAATATGAATATATCATTGGGACATGGAGATATTCCAAACTTTAACATAGAAATAATTTTACCAGATATTGAAACATTTATGGAAACTATGCTAATTTAAAAAACTAAGGTTTTGAGATATATTTGTAGTGATTGAAAATTAAATTAATTTGTAATTCATTGATTTTCAATAAATTGTAAGTTTTTGAGTAGGCTTAAAAATGAATACTTTTATATAGGAGGGAATAAAGTTGGCAACTAAAAGATCAACAGTAAAAAAAAGAAGTAAATCAGTATTAAAAAGAATAAGGCAGGATGCAAAAAGAAGATTAAGAAATCAGGCATGGAAAACAAAAATAAAGACATGTATAAAAAAAGTTGAAGAAACTATTGCCCAAAATAATAAAGATTCAATTCAAGCAGTATTAAATGAGGCAATAAAAGTGATCAGCAAAGCTGCATCAAAAGGGATTATTCATAAAAATACAGCATCCAGAAAAATATCAAGATTGACCAAAAAAGCTAATACTGTTTTAATTTCTTCAAGTTCTATGAACTAATTTAATCTGTTATCTGCTTCTTTTTAGCTAAAAAGAGTTCAGGACAATACCTGAACTCTTTTTTATTTTTAAGGCTCTATTAATAAAGTTATTGCTAACTTACACTTTATTTTTTATATAATATTTGAATGAAACGGTTCTGGATTGTTTTAACTGTAATGCTTCCTACTTTTATTGAGATTCTTGATACAACCATAAATAATGTTGCATTGAGACATATTCAGGGAAGTCTTTCAGCAGGAGTTGATGAATCAACATGGATTATTACTTCTTATCTTGTTTCAAATGCCATAGTAATTCCAATGGCTGGATGGTTGAGCAAGATTTTTGGGAGAAAAAATTATTTAATTTTTTCTATAACAGTTTTTACAATTTCTTCCTTTTTATGTGGTATGGCTTGGAGTCTTACATCTTTGATATTTTTCAGAGTTCTTCAAGGAATTGGGGGAGGAGGGTTACAGCCTTTAAGTCAGAGTATACTTCTTGAGACATTTCCAAAAGAAAAGTATGGCACAGCAATGGCAATTTATGGAATGGGTATAATTATGGCACCAATACTTGGTCCGATAGTTGGAGGATGGATTGCTGATAATTTCTCGTGGAGATGGATATACTACATAAATATCCCAGTTGGAATCATATCTATTTTAATGACTTATCTTATTATAGAGGACCCTCACTATTTAAAGAGAGAAAAACTACGCATTGATTATCCGGGAATAATTTTTTTAGCCTTAGGTATCGGATGTCTTCAAATAATGCTGGATAAGGGCGAGAGGGAAGATTGGTTTGAATCAAAGTTTATAATAACTCTTTTTGTCATAAGCATTTTAAGCCTTGCAACTCTTTTATGGTGGGAACTAAAGCGAGCAGAACATCCAATTGTTAATTTCAGGCTTTTTAAAGATAGAAATTTCTTTTTTGGTAATCTTGTGATGTTTTTTACTTTTGTTAATCTTTTTGGAAGTATTATTCTCTTACCAATCTATGTTCAGAATTTAATGGGATACACAGCATTTTTGGCAGGATTAGTTCTTGGTCCTGCTGGAATTGTTCAGTTTATAGCTTTTCCCATAAGTGGTAAAATAGTTGATAGGATAAATCCTAAAATACCTCTTGCATTCGGTATCATAATGTGTGCATATTCAACTCATCTTATGAGTTTATTTAATCTTCAAGCAGGATTCTGGGATTTTGTTTATCCGAGAGCAGTTTTAGCTCTTGGTATGGCTTTTGTTATAACTCCTTTAGCGGCAATGACAGTAGCGTATATTCCAAAAGAAAAAATGCAGGACGCTACTCCATTAAATGGTGTTATAAGAAACATTGGAGGCTCTGTTGGCACAGCGATAGTTACAACGATTGTATCGCAGAGAACACAGTTTCATCAGGCAAGACTTGTAGAAAATCTTACTCCCTATGACATTCCTTATCAGATTATAATTGAAAAATTAAATGAATATTTATCTATAAGGACATTTCTTCCACCAGAAAACCCGATATACAGAGAACTTATAAGGCAGGCTCAGACAATAGCTTTTAATGAAGCATTCTGGATTTTAAGTATTGCAATGATTTCAATGATTGTGACCATCATGTTTTTCCGTAAGCCGATTTATAAAAAGAAAGGAGGAAATGCTGGTGCAGTCCATTAAAGGAAAGATTGCACTTATAACAGGTGCATCAAAAGGTATAGGATTAGCAACTGCTCAGAAATTCGCAAATCAAGGAGCTCAACTTGCTCTTGTATCAAGGTCTGAAGAATTATTAAACAGCATTGCGGAGAAAATTAAAAAGCAGTTTGGCGTGAATGTTTTAAGTATACCTGCTGACATTTCCAAAACTGACGAAGTTGAAAGAGTATTTGAAACATTGAAATCTCATTTTGGTAAACTTGATATTTTAGTTAATAATGCAGGAAGAGGAATTTTTAACTATATTGAGAACGGTTCATCAAAAGAGTGGAAAGAGGTTATTGATTTAAATCTTACAGGACTTATTCACTGTACCCATTTAGCTGCAAAAATGATGATTTTGCAAAGAAGTGGTCATATTGTTAATATTTCTTCAGTAGCTGGAAGGGTTGGAATTCCAGGATGGTCAGTTTACTGTGCTACAAAATGGGCAGTTGTAGGATTTTCTGAATCAATTCGCAAAGAATTGATAAAATACAATATCCGTGTTACAGTAATAGAGCCAGGAGTCGTGGCAACACAGTGGGGCGAAAATATGCCTGAAGAATGGATAAAAAGTAGGGGTGCAATGAAAGCTTTAAAGGCTGAAGATGTTGCAGAGGCAATATACTATGTTGTAACTCAACCTGAGCATGTTTCTATAAATGAATTGCTTATAAGACCAACAGAACAGGAAAGATAATTTTGATGTCTAAGGAGGTTTTCAAGAAAATGTTTACTCATTTTGATGAAAAAGGACAGGCAAGGATGGTTGATGTTACAGGCAAACCTGTAACAGAAAGGATTGCTATTGCTGAAGGTATTGTAAAAATGAAACCAGAAACTTTGAAAATGATTTTAAACAAAAAAATTGTAAAGGGCGATGTTTTTCAGGTTGCCCGCCTTGCTGGAATTATGGCTGCAAAAATGACACCTCATCTTATTCCACTTTGCCATCCTCTTCCAATTACGTCTATTGAAATTGATTTTGAACCAGATGAAGATAACTCTCAGGTAAAAATAAAAACTACTGTAAAGACAACTGCTCAAACAGGAGTTGAAATGGAAGCAATGGTTGCAACATCTTTGGCATCTCTTACAGTATATGACATGTGCAAGGCTGTTGATAAAGAAATGATAATTGGAGATATAAAGCTTGTTTATAAAGCAGGAGGTAAAAGCGGTGAGTTTGTTAGAACCTAATCCTCTTTATTTGAATCTCCTCCAGAATTAAGCTGCCTTTCCACCATAGGATTAAGTCTTATAAAAATAATAATGGAATTGCCCTCTTTTTTATAAACAGTTTCAACAGGCTCTAAAATTCCAAATATCCATGGAAAATATAATGGTTTTAGCTCGTAACCCAGAATATTTTCTCCCTCATCTATCACAGAACATTTTATAGAACTAACAAATGAAGGGTTCCTTAAAATCTCATTTACAATTTTTAGTGCTTCTTTTTCATTCAAATTTTCAATTATTCTGTATTTAAAAGCTGGTGCATAGGGAACTATTTTGATTTTATCATCAACTTTATCAAGAATGATGAATGTTTCAGGATCATTTATAAATGAATTTGAGTAAATAATTAAGTTAAAGACTCCCTTTATATCTGCCTCATTGCATTGCTTAAGAGATACCTCTGCTTGCAGATTTATCGGCATAATAAGCAGTGTTAAAAATATTAATATTTTAGTCAACTTCATAAAAAATATTATACTAAAAATTGTGGATGTAGTTGTAGGAAAAAATTTAACAAAATATTACAAAAAATTTAAAGCCCTTGATTCAGCCAATTTTGAGATAAAAGAAGGTGAATGCTTCGGATTTCTTGGTCCAAATGGTGCTGGAAAAACAACAATAATGGGAATGATTTACGGGTTTATTACTCTGTCTGAAGGGGAGATAAAAATATTTGGTATAAAAATAGACGAAAAAACCCTTCCAAAACTTAAAAGAAGAATTGGAGTTATTCCTCAGGACAACAATCTTGACCCTGATCTCAATGTCCTTGAAAATCTGATCGTTTATGCAAGATACTTTGATATATCTAAGAACGAAGCTATTAGAAGAGCCAAGGAACTTCTTAAATTTGTAAAACTTGAGGAATGGAGCAAAATCAATGTTAGGAAACTTTCAGGAGGGATGCAAAGAAAGCTTATATTTGCAAGAGGTTTAATAAATGACCCAGACATAATAATTCTTGATGAACCCACAACAGGTCTTGACCCTCGTAGCAGAAGACAGATATGGGATAAAATTGAAGTTTTAAAGCATTCTGGTAAAACACTTATCCTTACAACTCATTACATGGAAGAAGCTGAAAAACTCTGTGACAGGCTTGCAATTATGGACAAAGGTAAAATATTGATTATTGATACCCCCCAGAACCTTTCAATTAAATTTGGTGGAAATCTTGAGCATGTTTATTTAAATATGACTGAGGGATAAAATGGACTTTAAAAGAGCATTTAGGGTATGGCAAAGGAATGCAACAGTTTATAAAAAACTTTATCGTTCAAGTCTTACACTTAATTTTTTTGAACCTATGCTTTATTTAATCGCTCTTGGTTACGGGCTTGGAGGATTTATAAAAGAGATAAATGGAATGACATATATTGAGTTTATTGCTCCTGGAATTATAATGTCTTCAGCCATGTTTGCTGCTTGTTATGAATGCACTTACGGAACTTATGTTAGAATGGTTTATCAAAAAACATTTGACGCAATCTTAGCAACTCCAATAACTTTTAATGAACTTATACTTGGAGAACTCCTATGGGGAGCAACAAAAAGCCTGATTTATGGTACTGTTATAATTCTTGTTATTTCATTGTTTGGACTGGTCAAATCTTCTTATGTAGTTTTTCTTATTCCATTAATTCTTATGTGTGGCTTAATATTTGCCAGTTTATCTTTAATTGCAACAGCTATAGTTCCAGGAATTGATTCGTTTAATTACTTTTATACTCTTATTCTGACTCCTCTTTTTTTATTTTCAGGAATTTTTTTCCCTCTTGAAGACATGCCTGAGATTGTAATTAAACTATCTCAGGCAAATCCCTTGATGCATCTTGTAAATATTTCAAGGGCATTTTGCTATGGGAAGATTCCATATAGTTTTATTTATGATTTAATAGTGATTGTTATTTATCTATTTGTTCTCGCTCCATTTCCGTTTATTTTGTTAAAGAAACGTTATGTTTTGTGATTTTTACTTAAAGTTATTTGAAATTATAAAAAATTTGAATGAGCGTGAATTTTTTTTGCTATAATTTATCAGCGTGATAATTAAAGGAATTTCAGGCATAGTTTTGATTTATCTGTTTATTGGAAGTATGTGGATACTATTTTCCGATACGATACTTTCATATTTTATCAAAGATGTTTCTGAATTGACCAAATTTCAGACCTATAAAGGATGGTTTTATGTTTCTATCACAGGATTATTACTTTATTTCTTGATAAAGGGATACACGTGGAAGTTAATAAACTCTCAGAGAAGAATAAAAGAACTTTATAGTGAGCTCAATTCCTTTATCCAATTAATACCAGATGGCATTGTTATTATTTCACAGGATTTTAAAATTTTATGGATGAATACAGTAGTTGAAAAACTGTTGGATAAAAAAATTCATGAAGGAATTAATATGCACTGTTATGAGATTTTTTATAAAAAAAATGTTATCTGCGAAGTATGTCCTGTAAAGAAAGCCTTTGAAAATGTTTGTCTTGTAGAGGAAACTATAACTTATCTTTCAGGATCAATTTTCAACATAAGAGCTGTGCCCATATTTGATGAATATCATAAGGTTTCAAAGGTTATGGTTTTAATCAGAGATGTTACAAAACAGAAAAAAAACAGAGGAACAATTAATTCAAGCGCAGAAGATAGAAGCAGCAGCTTTGTTAGCCAATGGAATTGCTCATGACTTTAATAATTTATTGACTCCAATCTTAGGTTTTTCAGGATTAGTTGAATCTAAGCTTGGCGCAAATCATCCTTTGTATCCTTATGTTGAACATATCCATTCATCCGCAGAGAAAGCAAAAGAGCTTATAAAAAGACTTCTTTCTTTCAGTAGAAAAGATACTACTGAATTTAAACCTTTGTATTTGGATGATTTACTGAAAGATTTTTTAGAATTTATTCATCCTATTCTGCGAAAGGATATTAAAATAATAACAGATTTAAATGTTGGCACTATTCAAATTTTTGCTGATAAAAACTTGATTGAACAGGTAATAATGAATCTTGTAACTAATGCGAAAGACGCTATGCCAGAAGGTGGGATTTTAAAGATATCAACATCATTAATAGAAATTGATGAAACATTCGTTAATACACATGGCTATGGTAAACCAGGTAGGTATGTGCTACTTTCAATTAGTGATACAGGTCATGGTATGGATGAAGAGGTCAAACAGAGAATATTTGAACCATTTTTTACAACAAAGGGAGATAAAGGAACAGGACTTGGTTTATCGGTTGTATACAATATAGTCCAACAACATAATGGCTATATAAATGTCTATAGTGAACTGCAAAAAGGCACAACTTTTGAAATATATTTCCCTGTTTTTGAAATCCTGCAAGAAAACTCAAATGCGAGAGGAGGGATTTGAACCCTCACGGGTCTCCCCACTGGATTCTAAGTCCAGCGCGTCTGCCATTCCGCCACTCTCGCAATATTTTATTTTAAAAGAATTTTAAAGATTCAATCCAATGTCTTTTCTATATTGCATTCCTTCAAATTTTATAAACTCAACAGCAGAGTACGCTTTTTGCCTTGCTTCTTTTATATCTTTGCCCAAAGCCGTTATTCCTAAAACTCTTCCGCCATTAGTTACAATTTTTCCATCATCATCAAATTTAGTGCCTGCATGAAATACTGTAATATCCTTTAATCCTTTGAACATTTCAAGTCCATAAATAGGTATCCCTTTTTTATACTTTCCTGGATATCCCTCTGATGCCAGAATAACACATAGAGAGGCTTCATTTTTCCATTTCACATCTACTTTATTTAATTTTTGTTCTGCTATTGCCATAAAGATGTCCATAATATCAGTTTCAAGTCTTGGAAGAATTACCTGAGTTTCAGGATCTCCAAATCTACAGTTAAATTCAAGCACATAGGGTTTGTTGTTAATAATCATAAGCCCTGCATAGAGAATTCCTTTGTAAACTATTCCTTCTTGCTTTAATCCTTTAATAGTTGGCTTTATTACAGTTTCAAGAATTTCATATTCAAGTTCTGGAGTAATTATTGGGTTAGGGCTGAATGTTCCCATGCCGCCAGTATTTGGACCTTCATCGTTATCTAAAAGTCTTTTATGATCCTTAGATGTAACCATTGGTATAATGGTTTTGCCATCAGTAAAAACAAGATAGGAAACTTCTTTACCTTGAAGACACTCTTCAATTACAACTCTGTCTCCAGCAGAGCCAAAAGCTTTTTCTTTCATAATTAGTTTTAGAGCATCAACCGCTTCGTCATAACTTTGGCACACAAAAACTCCTTTGCCTGCAGCAAGTCCATCTGCTTTGATTACAATGGGTGTTCCTTTTAACCTGATATATTCTTCTGCATGTGTATAAGATGTGAAAACTTTATATTCTGATGTCGGAATTTTATGTCTTTTCATGAAATCCTTTGCAAATACTTTACTGCTTTCAATTTGTGCCCCAGCTTTTGTAGGACCTATTATTTTTCTTCCCTCTTTCTGAAATATATCAACAATTCCTTTAGCAAGAGGCTCTTCCGGTCCTACAACTGTGAGATCAATCCATTCGTATTTTACAAAGTCTAAAAGAGCAGAGAAATTCTTGCTTTCAACTTCTACACATTCAGCAATTTCAGAAATTCCTGCATTTCCAGGAGCACAATAAATTTTGTCTACCACTTTTGATTGAGCAAGTTTCCATACAATAGCATGTTCTCTTCCTCCTGAACCTATAACAAGAACTTTCATCTTTTTTCCTCCTCTGTTCTTTTAACCAACCAGTATACTATACCAATTATGAGAATGGCAGCTATAAGTGAGATTATAAAATCAATTGTTTCATGTTTTAGTGTTGCTATCATAGTCTCTCTTATTACAGTAACAAGAGCAACTCCAACAAAAACGCTTATTCTGAATTTTCCTCCCTTAAGATGGGCAATCTCAGTATTTAAAAGTTCAAGCATAACCCACAGAATAAGTACTGAACCAAGGGCAGTTACAATTGTCTGTTCAAGTTTACCTGATAATATTTCATATATATCTTTTCCGCAAAGATAAATTACAGCAAAAGTAAGAATGCTTAATCCAACTATAAGGACAAGGCTTACAAGCTGAGAAAATATTTCACCGTATCTTACAAGTTGGATTTTTATTCTATAGGCTGGGGAATAACCTTTTATTTCTTCCTCAAGATAGGAGGAGGTTATAATATCAAGATTTATATCAAGTATTTTATTTATGGAAATTATATATTTTTCTCTGTCTTTTTCTATTTCCTCGCAAAGTATGTCAACACAAGCATTTCTTATAATATTTATTGCTCTTGTCATAAAATGAGGGTCAACTCCGACTCTTTCATGTCTTTGCCCAATTCTAATAAGAAAATCATAAAAGTAGTTATCATATTTACCTGAAAAAAGAGCTATAAACCATGTTCTTACAAGTCTCATTACATGCTTTATTAATGATTCGTTCTTAAAAACTCTTTTTGCCGACTCTGTTTGAATGATCCATTGATAAAGAGCTCCTACTACTTTCTCAGCTCTTTTTTCCATAAGAGGTTTAAGCTCTATAAGTCTTGCTTCATCTTCTTTTGTAAAATAATAATTTGCCTTTATTTCTTTAAATGGTCTCATTTTAATGTCTGAAATGCCTTATTCCTGTAAATACCATAGCTATATTATACTGATTTGCCGCATCTATTACTTCCTGGTCCCTAACAGAACCACCTGGCTGAATAATAGAAGTCACTCCATTTTGAGCAAGAACATCAATGTTATCTCTGAATGGGAAAAATCCATCAGATGCTACAACAGTGCCCTTTAGCGAACTTAATGCATGCATTGCACCTATTTTTGCTGAAAATACTCTGCTTGTTTGACCAATGCCAAGTCCTACTGTTCTGTCTTCTTTAGCATAAACTACGGCATTTGATTTTATATGTTTGCAAACCTTCCATGCAAACTTCAAAGCCTTCCATTCCTCATCTGTTGGTTGTCTTTTGGTTACCACTTTTGCTTGAGAAAATTCATTATCAACCTTATCCCACTCCTGCACTATAAACCCTCCAAGAATTCTTTTCAGATCAAATCCTGACGGTTGAATTTTATCAGATAGAGAGGGGAATCTCAACAGTCTGAGATTTTTCTTTGTTTCAAAAACCTCAAGTGCATCTTTGTCAAAATCTGGTGCGACAATTACTTCATAAAAAGTATTGATAATCTCCGAAGCTGTTTCTTTATCAACAACTCTGTTAAATGCAATTATTCCACCGAATGCGCTTACAGGATCACATTCAAAGGCTTTTTTATAGGCAGTATGAATATTTTCTCCTATGGCAACCCCGCATGGATTATTGTGTTTTACAATTACGCATACAGGCTCGCTGAATTCAGTTGCCAGAAGAACAGCAGAGTGGGTATCAAGATAGTTGTTGAAGGACATCTCTTTTCCTTGAAGCACATCTGCATCTATTAAAGAAGGGCTTTCATTGAGAGCATAAAGTGCTGCTTTCTGATGAGGATTTTCTCCATATCTCAGTGTTCTTGTCATCTTTAAAGGCAATGTCCAATCTTTTTTAAAGCCTGAAGGACTGATTTTTTCAAAATAATCTGCAATTAATGCATCATATCTTGCGGTATGAGAAAAAACTTTTTTTGCGAGTTCAAATTTTTTTTCAATGGATACGCTACCTTTCTTAATATCTTCAATTATAGAAGAATAATCATCAGGATCAACAATTACAATTACATCTTTATAGTTTTTTGCCGAGGCTCTTAAAAGTGTAGGTCCACCAATATCAATGTTTTCAATAGCTTCTTCTAAGAAAGCCTGAAGGTTGAGGTCTGAAGGTTGAAGAATTTGAGATAAATGTTTTTTTGCAACAGACTCAAAGGGATAGAGATTAACTACCACCATGTCAATAGGTTTTATTCCAAGTCTTTCCATTGCCTCAATATCCTCTTTATTATCCCTTCTTGCAAGAATTCCTCCATGTATTAGAGGATGAAGAGTTTTTACTCTACCATCCATAATTTCAGGGAAACCCGTATACTGGGATACATCTATTACCTTAATTCCTGAATCTCTTAATGTTTTTGCAGTTCCACCTGTTGAAAGAATCTCAACACCCAATTTATCAAGCTCTTTTGCAAAATCCACCAAACCTCTTTTATCCGATACACTTATTAATGCTCTTTTTATCACCCTGACACCTCCCTATGGTATTCTTGAATAGATTTAATTTTTAAAGGCATTTCTTTTAGTCTTCTTATAGCCTTAACAATAGCATTTGCTCCTGAAATAGTTGTTGTGTAAGGAATTTTGTAATGCAATGCTCCTCTTCTTATGTACATGGAGTCTCTTTGCGCTCTTTTGCCAAATACTGTATTTATTATAAAGCTAACCTGTTTATTTTTGATTAAATCAAGGACATTTGGTCTTCCTTCCTGAAGTTTGTTAACTATTTCTACATTTAAGCCATGTTCTATTAAATATTTTGCGGTTCCACGTGTAGCTATAATCGTAAATCCAAGGTCTATAAACTCTTTTGCAATTGGAAACACATGGGCTTTGTCTTTATCTTTCACACTTATAAAAACCTTTCCACTTAATGGAATTTTACCCATTGCACTCATTTGTGCTTTAGCATAGGCAAGCCCAAAATCTTCATCTATGCCCATTACTTCACCTGTTGATTTCATTTCTGGACCAAGTATCACATCTACTTCAGGAAATTTATCAAACGGGAAGATGGCTTCTTTAACTGTAACATATGGTAGTTTTATGTTATTTGTTAATCCAAGTTCTTTTAAAGTTTTTCCTACCATAATCTTTGATGCCATCTGAGCTAAAGGTACTCCTATGCTTTTACTAACATAGGGAATGGTTCTTGATGCACGAGGATTTACCTCAAGAACATAAATCTCAGAGTCTTTTACAGCATATTGAACATTCATCAGTCCTTTAACTTTAAGCTCTTTCGCAATTGATATTGTTTCTTCCTTAATTTTTTGAATTATTTCCTGTGAAAGGGAATAGGGTGGTAAAGAACAAGCGGAGTCTCCTGAATGAATTCCTGCTTCCTCAATATGCTGCATGATACCTGCAACAACTACATCTGCACCATCAGAGATTGCATCAACATCAACTTCTATCGCATCCTCAAGATATCTGTCAATTAGCACAGGATGGTCTTCAGAGGCTTTGACTGCCTCTCTCATATATCTACGCAAAGATTCTTCATCGTAAACAATCTCCATAGCCCTTCCACCAAGAACATAGGAAGGTCTTACAAGAATTGGATAGCCAAGAGTATCAGCTATTTTCAATGCTTCTTCAAGTGATGTGGCTGTTTCGCTTGGAGGCTGTTTCAGGTTTAGCTTGTCTACTAATTCTTTGAATCGTTTTCTGTCTTCTGCTCTGTCAATAGCATCTGCACTGGTCCCAAGAATGTTTACTCCATGAGACTCCAAAGCTTTTGCAAGTTTTAGAGGTGTTTGTCCTCCAAACTGCAGTATCACTCCAAGAGGCTTTTCTCTTTCTACAATGTGTAAGACATCTTCAAGGGTAAGTGGTTCAAAATATAGTCTGTCTGATGTGTCATAATCTGTACTTACTGTTTCAGGATTACAGTTTATCATAATTGTTTCATAGCCAAGTTCTCTCAAACCAAAGACTGAATGCACACAACAATAATCAAACTCAATTCCTTGACCTATTCTGTTTGGTCCAGAGCCAAGAATAATAACCTTATTTTTATTTTCAGTAGGTGGAGCATCAGAGTCCCAACAGGGTTTAGGCTGAAGGCTTAAGGCTGAAGTTTTAATATCTGATTTTTCATTCTGAAACAAAGAAGAACCTTCCAACACATAGAATTCCCTTTCATAGCAAGAATACATATAAGGAGTGTAGGCAATAAATTCAGCTGCACATGTATCAACAAGTTTATAGACAGGCTTAATATTTAACTTGTTCCTTAGACTTCTTATTTCTTCCTCTTTTTTCTTAAGAAGAATACCAATTCTTCTGTCTGAAAAGCCATTCTGTTTTGCATTGAAAATAATTTCTTTAAGTTCTTTGTCTTTTAGTTTTAAGTTTTGTGCAAATCTGAGATTTTCCTCAATTTCAATAATTTCTTTTATATTATTTAAAAACCATGGGTCTATCCCGCTTAATTCATATATTTCTTCTATAGTGAAACCTTTACGGAACGCTTCCGCAATATACCAAAGTCTTTCAGCAGTTGGATTTTTAATATGCCATCTTATGTCATCTTCGCTTGCATTGATTTCTTCAAGTCCGTAAGAACCTATCTCAAGAGAACGAATTGCCTTACCAAGAGCTTCTTTGAAAGTTCTTCCTATAGCCATAACCTCTCCCACAGACTTCATTTGAGTGGTAAGAATTGGATTAGCTTCAGGAAATTTCTCAAAAGTGAAACGAGGAATTTTAATCACAACATAATCAAGAGTGGGTTCAAAACTTGCAGGTGTTACCTTTGTTATGTCATTAGGAATCTCTTCAAGGGTGTATCCAACAGCAAGTTTTGCAGCTATCTTTGCTATAGGAAATCCTGTAGCTTTACTTGCTAAAGCTGAACTTCTGGATACTCTTGGATTCATTTCTATTATAACCATACGTCCATTTTTAGGATTTACAGCAAACTGAATGTTACTTCCACCTGTATCAACACCAATTTCTCTGATTGCTTTGATTGCGTTATCACGCATAATTTGATATTCTCTGTCTGTAAGAGTTTGAACTGGTGCAACTGTAATAGAGTCTCCTGTATGAACACCCATAGGATCAAAATTTTCAATTGAACAAACAATAACAACATTGTCTGATTTATCTCTCATTACTTCAAGCTCAAACTCTTTCCATCCAAGAAGACTTTCTTCTATAAGAACTTGACTTACAGGGCTTAGTTTAAGTCCTCTTTCAAGAAGTTCTTTAAATTCTTCAATGTTATATGCTACACCCCCTCCTGTTCCTCCTAAGGTAAAGGCAGGTCTCAGAATCGCAGGAAAGCCAATATAATCAATTGCTTCAAGTCCTTCTTTTAGACTATGAACTGCAGCTGAACGAGGGACTTCAAGTCCTATTTTTGTCATTGCCTGTTTAAAAAGCTCTCTATCTTCCGCTTTTTTTATAGCGTGGAGGTTCGCTCCAATAAGTTCAACGGAGTACCTATCAAGAATACCTGCCTCACCGAGCTGGACAGCAAGATTTAAAGCAGTCTGTCCACCAAGTGTAGGAAGTAGCGCATCTGGTCTTTCTTTTTTTATGATAAGTTCAAGAATCTCTGCAGTTAGAGGTTCAATATAAGTACTATCTGCCATTGATGGATCTGTCATGATAGTGGCGGGATTAGAATTGACTAAAACAACCTGGTAACCTTCCTGTTTTAAAGCTTTACAAGCCTGTGCTCCTGAATAGTCAAACTCACAAGCCTGACCAATAATTATGGGTCCTGAGCCTATAATGAGTATTTTTTTAATATCAGTTCTCTTTGGCATACTATTTTAAAAGTTCCTCCAATCCTTTAAGTCTTTCTTGTTCTCTTTCAAGGGCAAGTTTAGTCTCATAAAGTTTTCTTATTTTTTTATCTTTCAACATATCCTCATTCAATTGAGAAGCCTTGATTCCAAGCTCCTTCTCAAGAGACAGAATCTTTTTTTCATAATTCCTAATGTAATCCTTGCAGATATTTATCTCTCTCATTGTAGATATCCATACTTCATCGTAAGTTATAGCCATTCAACTACCTCCAACCTTTTCGTTATTTCAGCGCTTTAAGTTAATAGAAAGATCAAACATTTTCATATTCCCTAACAATTTCTCTAAATCTCTCAAAAACATCTAAAGCATCATTAGGACCTGGTCCTGCCTCTGGATGATGTTGAACTGAAAAAATTGGATACTCTACATGTTCCATTCCTTCTTCTGTTCCATCATAAAGGTTTTTATGGGTAAGCCTTACTTGTCCTTTAAGAGATGAAATATCAACACAATAGTTATGGTTCTGTGCTGTAATTGAAATCCTTCCTGTTTTTAAGTCCTTAACAGGATGATTACCTCCGTGATGTCCAAATTTAAGTTTATATGTTTTTCCTCCTAAGGCAAGTCCTAAGAGTTGATGCCCAAGACATATTCCAAAAAGAGGTTTTTTACCAATAAGCTTTTTAATGTTTTTCACTGCATAATTTAAAATCTGAGGGTCACCAGGACCATTACTAAGCATTATACACGAAGGATTCATCTCAAGCAAACTCTCAGCGGGTGTTTTGCCAGGAACAACATAGACTGAAAATCCGACTCTTTTAAGATTTCTTAAAATGTTTAATTTAACACCATAGTCATAGACTATGCATAGTGGTAAATCTTTTCCATTGTGATACCAATAAGGCTCCTTACACATCATATCGCTCACATGATCTATCTCTGAAATATCTGGATGGGCAAGAACTTTTTTATGTAAACTTACAGGGTCATGGTTTAAGGTAGAAATAATTCCCATCTGAGCTCCCTTATCTCTTAAATGTTTTGTAAGTGCACGGGTGTCAATACCATGTATGCCAACAATTCCATAATTTTTTAGATAATCTCCGAGACTTCCTTTTGATCGCCAATTGCTTGGATAGTTTTTATATTCCTTTACAATGAATCCTTCTACCTTGGGTCCGCCGAAAGATTCAACATCTTCTTCATTTACTCCATAGTTTCCCATCTGTGTATAGGTCATAACAACAATTTGTCCCTTATATGAAGGGTCTGTCAATATTTCCTGATATCCAGTAATTGAGGTATTAAATACTACTTCTCCTATGGACTCTCCTTCTGCTCCAAAGGAAAAACCTTCAAAGACAGTTCCGTCTTTAAGAACTAAAATAGCTTTTTTCATTACTGATCCCTCATATCAAAAATTTTCTTACCTTTAACTGTAAATAAGACTTTTCCTTTTAGTTTCCAGCCATCAAAAGGTGTATTTTTACCAAGTGATACAAATTTATCTTTTTTTACTGTCCAATTTTTATTTATATCCACAAGAATTAAGTCACCCTGAGCACCTTCTTTTATTCCCTCTTTTTTGAGGTTTAGTATTTTTGAAGGATTAAGTGTTAATTTTTCAATGAGTTTCCTTAAATTTAAGATTTTATCATGCACAAGTTTAAGACTAATGGCAAAGGCTGTTTCAAGTCCTGAAATTCCATTTAGAGCTTCCTGAAACGGAACTTTTTTCTCATCAATGTGGTGGGGCGCGTGATCTGTCGCAATAACATCAATTATTCCATCGCTCAAAGCATTTTTGATAGCTTCACGGTCTTCTTCAGATCGCAAAGGAGGATTTACCTTCGCATTTGTGTTATAGCCTGAAACCGCTTCTTCTGTAAGTGTAAAATAGTGTGGACAAGTTTCAGCTGTGACAGATACTCCTTCTTCCTTTGCTTTTTTTATTATTTCTACTGAACCTTTTGTTGATACATGGGCAATATGAACGGATGTTTTAAAATGTTTACTCAGTATCACATCTCTTGAAACCATTACTTCTTCTGATGCTTTAGGAATTCCTTTTAAGCCAAGATAGAAAGAGAGCTTCCCTTCATTCATTACTCCATCTTCGCTTAATGAGAGATCTTCACAATGGGATATAATCGGTGCACCAACTGCTTTTGAATACTCAAGGGCTCTTCTCATAATTAGAGAATTCATAACTGGCATTCCATCATCTGAAAAGGCAACACATCCTGCTTCCCTTAACATTGCCATTTCTGAAAGTTCCTCACCTTTAAGCCCTTTTGTAATAGCTCCTATTGGATATACATCGCAACTACCTTCTTCTTTGGCTTTTGCAAGAATGTAATATGTGACCTCAGGGTTGTCATTTACAGGATTTGTATTTGCCATGCAACAAACTGAAGTAAATCCGCCTCTTACTGCAGCGAGTGTTCCTGTGCGAATAGTTTCTTTATATTCATATCCAGGTTCTCTCAAATGAGTATGCATATCTATAAGACCTGGGAACACATAGAGTCCAGACGCATCTATCTCTAAAATAGAGACTGAAGGTTGAAGACTTAAGGCAATAGGTGTGATTTTCCTTTTGAACTTAACTTTTGAAATAATGCCGTCATCAATAAATATGTCAGCAATGCCTTCTTTATTTGTAAAAGGGTCAATTATATATGCATTGTAAATTTTTATAAACAACTAAGCCTCCTTTGGTGTTAAAAGATAAATTACAGCCATTCTTGTAGCAATGCCATTTGTTACCTGTCTGAGGATTATTGAACGAGAACTATCTGCAACCTCTGTTGAAATTTCCACCCCTCTATTCATAGGTCCTGGATGCATTATAATTACATCATTTTTTAAATAGGAGAATGCTTCTTTCTTCAACCCCCAAACATGAAAATACTCTTTTAAGGAGGGAATAAAAGCACCTTTTTGCCTTTCAAGTTGAATTCTAAGAAGCATTACTACATCAGCATCTTTAATACCTTTTTTTAGGTCATAAAAAATTTTCACATTATCAGGTGCATCTTCTGGTAGAAGAGTAGGTGGACCTACAAATCTTATATCAGTATCAAATTTGCTTAAAAGATAGAGATTTGAACGAGCAACTCTACTATGAATTATATCTCCTACAATAGCTATTTTAAGCCCATCAAGTCTGCCCTTTACTTCAAGAATACTGAAAGCATCAAGCAAAGCTTGAGTTGGATGTTCATTTGTGCCATCTCCAGCATTTATGACAGAAGCAGGCGTATGTTCTGCAACAAACTTGGCTGCTCCTGAAGAGGAATGTCTAATTACAATATAGTCAACATTATATGCCTCAATGGTTTTCAGGGTATCATAAAGAGTTTCTCCTTTTACAACACTGCTTGTACTTATTGAGAAATTAAGCACATCAAGGCTAAGACGTTTTTCAGCAAGTTCAAAGGATGTTCTTGTTCTTGTTGATGGTTCAAAGAAAAGATTAATGGCTGTTTTTCCACGTAGTGTAGGAACTTTTTTGATATCTCTGCTAAGAACTTCTTTAAAAGCTTTAGCTGTATTGAGAATTTCCTCAATATTCTGCCTTGAAAGCTCTTTTATTCCAATAAGGTCTTTCATTGTGTAATCAAAACTACTGAATCCTTCCCCTTAATTTCTTTGAGATATACTTTAATTTTCTCATTTCTTGAGGTAGGTATGTATTTACCTGTATAGTTAGCCATTATTGGTAATTCTCTGTGCCCTCTGTCAATTAAAACAGCAAGTTGAATTTCGGCTGGTCTTCCAAAATCCATCAATGCATCCATTGCAGCTCTGGTTGACCTCCCTGTATAGAGAACATCATCTACAAGTATGACCTTCTTTTCATCAATACTAAAAGGAATATGAGTAGGTTTTATTGCCTTACGCTTTTTTGAAAGATTTATATCATCTCTGTAAAAAGATATATCAAGGCTTCCTAATGGAACATTCATACTTTCTATTTGTTCTATCTTTTTTTTGATTCTTTCAGCAAGATATACACCACCTGTTACAATACCTATCAAACATATATTTTCAGCTCCCTTGTTCCTTTCTAATATTTCGTGGGTAATCCTGTTAAGGATTCTTTCTATTTCCTGTTCATTGAGAAGTTCTTTTTCCATAGTGAGAGATTATAAACCTAAAATCATTAAATTATACACGATTTTGAAAAATTTTTCTATAAAACTTTTAAGCTCTTTTAAATAAATATAGCATTTCACTTTTGTTGGTTAATATAACAACTCTTTAGTTTTTTGATTTTCAGAAGAACCTATAATAACTTGACAATATTGCAATATAATAGGATAAAATTCAATGAATTACAAGTAGACAGGAGGCAGTAATGACCAAAGCAGACCTTGTTAATTTTATTTTTGAAAGAGTGGGATTGCCGAGAACAGAGATACACAAGATTGTGGAAACAGTGTTTGAGACAATGAAGGAGGCTTTACAGGAAGAAGAGGTAGTAAAAATATCAGGTTTTGGGGTTTTTACAGTAAGAAGGAAAGGAAGTAGGATAGGTAGAAATCCAAAAACTATGCAGATTGTTGAGATCAAGCCCAGAAAGGTAGTGACTTTTAGACCAAGTGAACAGTTGAAGCAGTCCATTCAGAAAAACATAAGCTGAAATGGGGGAAGCATTACAAAAAGAATTACCTTTTAAAATTTTTTATAAAATTGGCGAGACAAGTAGAATTGTTGGTGTAGAGCCTTATGTTTTAAGATATTGGGAAACAGAATTTCCTTTTTTAAAGCCTAAGAAGACAAAGACTGGACAAAGATTGTATACTAAAAAAGATATTGAAATTATTTTGTTAATAAAAAAGATGCTTTATGAAGATAGATACACAGTAGAAGGTGTAAGACAGAAATTGGGAAATAGATTAATTCCCTGTGAAAGATTTTCAAGGGAAGATATAATAGAAAAAATAAGATATAAGCTTAAAGAGATTTTGAGGATGCTTTCCTGAATCGGGGCGTAGCGCAGCCTGGTTAGCGCACTCGCTTGGGGTGCGAGTGGTCGGCCGTTCAAATCGGCTCGCCCCGATTTTTTAATGAAATAAAAATTGAAGGGGGTATAACTTATAACTATGCAGGAAACGCCGCTTTCAGAGTTGATTCAACAGAGGATTAAAAAACTTACCGCATTAAGAAGTCTTGGTATAGAGCCTTATAATGGAACATTTGAACCTTCAGATAGCACTGAAGATATTTTTAAAAAATTTGGAGAATTTGAGAAAGAACATTTAGAAAATGAAAATATAACCATATCAGTTGCTGGAAGAGTAATTCTGTTAAGAGATTTTGGTAAAGCAGCTTTTGCTCATGTTCAGGATTCAAAGGGGAAAATTCAGATTTATTTAAGAAAAGATATATTAGGAGAAAAGTTTTCATTAATTAAAAATCTTGATATTGGAGATATTGTAGGAGTTGAAGGAAGGCTTTTTAGAACAAAAACTAATGAATTAACCATAGAAGTTCATAATTTTGTATTTTTAAGCAAGTCTTTGAGACCTCTTCCAGAAAAATGGCATGGTCTTAAAGATATTGAGGCACGGTACAGGCAAAGATATGTTGACCTTATTGTAAATCCATCAGTAAAAGAAACATTTGTAAAGAGACAGCTAATTATAAAGTATTTAAGAGAGTTCCTTGAAAATGAGGGTTTTCTTGAGGTTGAAACTCCTATGATGCATACAATAGCTGGTGGAGCAAGAGCAAAGCCTTTTAAAACATATCATGAAGCTCTTGATATGGAGCTTTATTTAAGAATCGCTCCTGAACTTTATTTGAAGAGACTCTTGGTTGGAGGCTTTGAAAGAGTTTTTGAAATAGGAAAAAACTTTCGTAATGAGGGAATCTCAACAAAACATAATCCTGAATTCACAATGATAGAGTTTTATGTAGCCTATAAAGATTACAACTGGCTTATGGATTTTACAGAAAAACTTTTAAGTTACATTACTCAGAAAGTTTGTGGAAGTCTTCAGGTAAAATATGGAGATTATATAATTGATTTTACTCCGCCCTTTAAAAGAATTACCATGTTTGATGCATTGAAGAATAAAGGTGTACCTGAAGAAGTGATGAAAGATTGCAATCTTGCTTTTAAATGGGCTAAGGCAAAAGGTATAGAGATTCCTGAAGGAAGTAGTCTTAGTAAGGTGCTTGATGAGATATTTAAGGAAGTCGTTGAACCAGAGTTGATTCAACCAACATTTATTATTGATTATCCTGTTGAGCTTTCGCCATTGGCAAAGAGGAAAAAGGATAATCCAGAACTTGTTGAAAGATTTGAACTTTTTATCGCAGGCAGAGAAATGGCTAATGCCTTCTCAGAGTTGAATGATCCTCTTGACCAAAAAGAGAGATTTCTACGCCAACTTGAAGAAAGACTTAAGGGTGATGAAGAAGTTCCAGAAATGGATGAAGATTTTGTAAGAGCACTTGAAATTGGTATGCCTCCAGCAGCAGGTGAAGGCATTGGAATAGATAGACTTGTCATGATTTTGACTAACAATCAATCAATAAGAGATGTTATTCTCTTTCCTCTTTTAAGACCAGAGACAAAATGAGACTTCCCTTTTTTATTGCTTTAAGATATTTGAAAAGTAGAAAAAAAGGGCTTTCATTCGGGGCAGTAATTTCTATAAGCGGGATTGCGCTTGGTGTTATGGCTCTGATAGTTGTTATATCTGTAGTAAGTGGATTCCATGAGGATTTACAGAAAAAAATTCTTGGCACCCAAGCGCATGCTGTGCTTTTGAGTTACTCTGGAGGTATCAGTGATTATAAAACTATGATGGATTTTTTATCAAAAAAAAATGAAATTCAAGCATGCTCTCCCTTTATAATGGGACAGGTATTGATTTCATCAGGTAAAAGGGCTCATGGAGTTTATCTTAGGGGTATTATTCCAGAATATGATAGAAAGACTACAGAAATATTCAAATATATCAAATATAAATACGAAAATTATACAGAGTTACCATGGATAATAATAGGCAAAGAGCTTGCTAACATGCTCGGAGTATTGCCTGGCGATACAATTACAGTTATATCTCCAATGGGAACAATGGGTCCGCTTGGCATAATTCCTAAGGTTAAAAAATTTATTGTTACTGGGATTTTTGAGATAGGAATGTTTGAATATGATATGAATCTTGTTATAACAGACCTGAAGATAGCCCAAGATTTTTTTGAATATGGAAACAAAGTAACAGGTATTCAGCTTAGACTTAAAGATGTTTACAAAGCAAACTTTATCAGTCAGGCTATTACTAAGGAGCTTGATGGAGAGTTTTATGTTAAAGATTGGATGCAGATGAATAAAAATCTTTTTTCTGCTCTTAAACTTGAAAAGTTCGCAATGTTCATTATTCTAATATTGATTGTTCTTGTTGCTTCATTTAATATAATAAGCATGTTAATGGTAAATGTAACTGAAAAACAGAGAGATATTGCTATACTTAAATCAATGGGTGCAACCGACAGGTTGATAAAACTAATTTTCATGTGTCAGGGACTTATTATTGGGTTAATTGGAATTTTGGTGGGTTTAACAGGAGGTCTTATTTTATGCGAAATTGTTAGGTCTTATGATATTGTTAAACTTCCAGCAGATGTTTACTATCTGAGTAAATTACCTGTTAAGGTTAAGGTTCTTGATATTGTTTTGATATGTGCAAGTGCTTTATTTATCAGCCTTGTCTCCACTATATATCCTGCTCACAGAGCTTCAAAAATAAATCCTGTTGAGATTTTGAGGTATGAATAGGTGTTTAAATTCATAAGAAATATCGGATGTCTGAGTATAATTGTTTTTATTATTTTTTTTGTTGTAGCATTGTTTTTTGGTGGAGAAAAAATTAGACAAGCTGGAGATAAAACAACAGGAATTGTTAAAAAAGGATTTCACTATGCTGCAGATAAAGCAGACAGTATTCATCAATTTATATTGAAGAAAATAGAAGAGTTTGGAAAACCTTTTCGTGATGAAAAAAGAGATACTAATAACAAAAAACCTTAAAAAAACTTACTGGACAAAGGCTGGCTCAATAGAAGTATTAAAGGGAATTGATTTTATAGCCTATCATGGTGAAATTGTTGCAATTACAGGAGCAAGTGGAGTTGGCAAAAGCACATTTCTTCATGTAATTGGCACTCTTGATATTCCAACATCAGGTGAAATTTTGTATAAATTTGATGGTGAAATAAATCCTTTCAATCTTTCAAGAGATGCCCTTTCAGAGTTTCGTAATAGAAATATTGGTTTTGTATTTCAGTTTCACTATCTTTTACCTGAATTTAATGTTATTGAAAATATTGTAATGCCTGAATTAATTGCAAATGAACATAAAAGGGCGAGACAAACTTATGAATCACTCAAGGAAAAGGCTCTTGAAATACTAAAAAAATTAGGGATAGCAGAAAGAGCTTTTCATCGTCCAGGTGAACTCTCAGGAGGAGAGCAGCAAAGAGTTGCAATTGCAAGAGCTTTATTTAAAAATCCTCCTCTTATACTTACTGATGAGCCCACAGGAAATCTTGATTCAAGCTCTGCCAAGGAACTTTTTGAGCTTTTTAAAAAAATTAATTCAGAAATTGGCACAACTTTTATAATTGTTACTCATAATGAATCTCTTGCACAGCAATGCACAAGAAAACTGAGAATGATTGATGGAGTTTTAGTATAAGATATTGATTATTGTATTGCTTTTAGATTAATATAGATTTAAAATTTTAAGGAGGTTAGGCATAAAAGTAAAAATTAAAGACAATATTGTTGAGTTGATGCCTGAAGAACTAAAGAAACTATTGAAAGAAAATCAGGCAATAGCCCTCAAAATAAATAGAGAAATAAAAGATCTATCATTCATATCTTCTCTTAATGAAGATGAAGAAATTGAAATAATTACTCCTCAAAGCAAAGAAGGGCTTGAAATACTTAGACATTCGGTAGCTCACATAATGGCTCATGCTGTAAAAGATTTATTCCCAGATGTGAAAGTTACCATAGGACCAGCAATTGAAGATGGATTTTATTATGATTTTGATAGAGATACTCCTTTTACAGAAGAAGACCTTCAAAAAATAGAAAAAAGAATGCATGAAATAATTAAATCAAGGCAGCCATTTATAAGAAAAGAAATATCAAAAGATGAAGCAATAAAGCTTTTTGAAAGTCTTGGTGAATCTTATAAAATTGAAATAATAAATGAAATAGAGGATGAGAAAGTTTCCATATATGAAGAAGGTGGATTCATAGATTTATGTAGAGGTCCTCATATCCCTCATACAGGTATTGTTAAGGCATTCAAGCTTTTAAGTGTTGCTGGAGCTTACTGGAGAGGGGATGAAAGAAACAAGATGCTTCAGAGGATATATGGCACTGCTTTTCCCACTAAAGAAGAGTTACAGGACTATCTTAATTTTCTTGAGGAAGTTAAAAAGAGAGACCATAGAAGACTTGGTAAACAACTCAGACTTTTTGAAATAAGTGAAGAAGTTGGTCCTGGTCTTATAATCTGGCTTCCTAATGGAGCAATCGTTAGAAAGATAATAGAGGATTTCTGGAAGGACGAACATTTAAAAGCAGGATATCAACTTCTTTATACCCCACATATTGCAAGGCTTGATTTATGGAGAAAAAGTGGACATTTAGATTTTTATAGAGAAAACATGTATTCACCTATGGAAATTGACGAAATTGCGTATCAGCTTAAGCCTATGAATTGCCCATTTCATATTCAGGTTTATAAATCCGAACTTCGGAGTTATAGAGAACTTCCATTAAGATTTGCAGAACTTGGAACAGTTTACAGATATGAAAGGTCAGGAGTTCTTCATGGACTTTTAAGAGTGAGAGGTTTTACACAAGACGATGCTCATATATTCTGTACAGAAGAACAGCTGGAAGAAGAGATTCAAAAAGTTCTTGATTTTACTGTGTTCATTCTTTCAACATTTGGTTTCACTGCTTATGATATATATATTTCCACAAGACCTGAAAAATATGTTGGAAGCATTGAGAATTGGGAAAAAGCAACATTTGCTTTAGAAGAAGCACTTAAAACAAGAAATCTTCCATATCAGATTGACCCAGGTGAAGGAGTTTTTTATGGACCCAAAATTGATATAAAAATAAAAGATGTTCTTAATAGGTCATGGCAATGTAGCACAATTCAAGTTGATTTTAATATTCCAGAAAGATTTGACATCACATATAGAGGAAAAGATGGCAAAGAACACAGGCCAATTATGATACATAGAGCTCTGATGGGCTCACTTGAAAGATTTATGGGAGTGTTGATTGAGCACTATGCGGGTGCTTTCCCCCTATGGCTTGCTCCTGTGCAGATTGAAGTGATGTCTATTTCTGAAAAACATGCTGATTATGCAGCCAGAGTTTATAGACAACTGATAAATAATGATTTCAGAGTTAAGTTAAATATTGACAATGAAAAAATAGGATACAAGATAAGAAATGCAACCTTGAACAAAGTTCCTTATATGGTAATAATTGGCGATAAAGAAATTGAAAATAATGCTATAACTGTTCGTAAAAGAGATGGAGAAAATTTTGAACTTATAAAATTTGAAAAATTTATAGAGTTTCTTGTTAACGATATAAAAGATAAAAAATAATTCAAGGAGGTGGGAAAATAGCAACAAAGGATATCAGAGTAAATGAAGCAATTAAGGCAAAGGAAGTAAGACTTGTTGATGAAAATGGTAAGCAAATAGGAGTAGTAAATACAAAAGAAGCTATTCAAATAGCTCGTGAAAGAGGTTATGATCTTGTAGAAGTAGCACCAAATGTAAGTCCTCCAGTTTGCAGAATAATGGATTATGGAAAATATAAGTATCAACTTGAAAAAAAAGGTTCTTCTAAAAAGCCTTCTACTGTAAAGGAAATAAAAATAAGACCTCAGATTTCAGACCATGATCTTCAGCTTAAAGTCAAACATATTAAAAGATTTCTTGAAGATGGGGATAAAGCAAGGATAACTCTTTTTTTCAGAGGCAGAGAAATTGTTCACTCTGAAATGGGAATGAAAGTTTTTGATAAAATAAAAGCCCTTCTTGTAGGATTTGCACATAAAATTGAACAAGAGCCCCGTCTTGAAGGCAACAGTATGAGTATGATTATAGCTCCCGGTAAAGATTGATAATTTTGGATAAAATTTATTAAAATAGTTGTCTAAACTTGTGAAGGGGGTTATTTATGCCAAAACTTAAAACTCACAGAGGAGCAGCGAAAAGATTTAAAGTTACAGGAACAGGAAAAATTATGCGAAGAAGAGCCAATAAAAGTCACTTGCTTACAGGGAAGCCTTCAAAAAGAACAAGACATTTAAGACAGATTGCTCAAGTTGATGAGACTCAATATAAGGCAATAAGAATGCTTATTCCATATAAGTTTTAACAGGAGGTAAAAATTGGGAGCGTATACAACTTATCATCCACATAAGCTTAAAAAGAAAAGAACACATGGTTTTCTTAAAAGAATGAGCACTCCGGGTGGAAGAAGAGTTATAAAAAGAAGAAGAGCAAAGGGTAGATGGAGATTAACTCCATAATCTCTAAAATTTTATTAATTCTGATAAAAATATACAGGAGGTTTGTCTCTCCATTTATGCCTCCTACATGTAGATTTATTCCAACATGTTCAGATTATGCTGAACAAGCTATAAAAAAATATGGGATAAAGGGTATTTTTCTTGCAATAAAACGAATACTTAAATGTCATCCTTTTCATCCAGGAGGATATGATCCATTAAGGTGAGGTTATGGAAAAAACAGGATTAAGAGCATTTTTAGCAGTTATTTTAAGTATGGCTATTTTATTTGGTAGTCAGTATTTATATACAAAGTACTACAAACCTTCAGAAGTTCAACAACAACCTGTGGAAGTAAAAAAAGAAGATAAGAAACAAATTCCTCAATCAGTCCAACCTGAGCCTTTAAAAAAAGAAGAACCAAAGCAGATTTCTAAGGATATAAAATATAGAGAAGTTTCTATTGAAAATGATGTTTTTAAAGTAATTCTTTCAAATGAGGGCGCAACCATCAAATCTGTAGAACTTAAGAAATATAAAGACAACAGTGGTAAACCTATTATTTTAACTTCATCTGATATTCTTCCACTTTCAATTTCAAAAGATGGTAAGTTCAATTATTCAAAAGTCATGTTTAATATAGATGATTCAAATGTCTCTTTTAAAAACTCTAATCAGGCGGTTGTTGTATTCACCTATAATGACAGCAATATTTTTTTAAAAAGAACGTTCTTTTTTAACAAAACTGATTATGTAATAGACATAAAGGAGGAAGTTAAAGGCTTTGGCAGTTACTATGTGACACTTGGGAAAGATTTTGGAATTTTTGAAAAAGAAGACTCACCTCACTGGGGACCTGTAATTTTGAAAGAAGCTGACAGGATTGAGTTGAATCCTTCAAAAATAAAAGAAACTAACACATACAAAGAAGGTGTAAAATGGATTGCCCAAGAAGATAAATACTTCTTTTCAGCTATTGTGCCTGTAACCAAGGCAAATCAATTTGTTGTTTTGCCTTATAATGGCGATGCTCTTACAGGAGTAGAATTTAATGATGGTATTAATAGCTATAGAGTATTTGCCGCTCCAAAGGAGTACGATTATCTCAAAAAATTTAATGTAGGGCTTGAACATATAGTTGATTTTGGATTTTTTTCAATTATTGCTCGTCCTCTTTTCTGGTTTCTAAAACTTTTATATAGCTTGATAGGGAATTATGGTATAGCAATAATAATACTTACAATTCTTGTAAGAATTCCTTTTATACCTATAGTGAATCGTGGGCAGAAGTCAATGCAAAAACTTAGCGAACTTCAACCAAAATTAATGCAGTTAAAAGAACAATACAAGAATGACCCTCAGCGACTTCAAAAAGAGATGATGGAGCTTTATAAAAAATACAAAATTAATCCAATGAGCGGATGTCTCCCAATGCTTCTTCAGATTCCTGTATTTTTTGCTTTATATAAGATTCTCACAATAGCTATAGAATTAAGGCAAGCACCTTTTATGTTCTGGATACATGACCTTTCAGCAAAAGACCCTTATTATGTGCTTCCTATTATTATGGGTGCTACAATGTTGATTCAACAAAAAATGACTCCATCAACTGCAGATCCTACGCAGCAAAAGATAATGTTACTTTTGCCAGTAGTATTTACATTTTTATTCCTGAGCTTTCCTTCAGGACTTGTTCTTTACTGGCTTATAAATAACTTGTTTGGAATTGCTCAACAGTTTTACATTAATAAAAAAATCAAAAAATCCGTGTGATCTCATCTGAATTTGACACAATTGCTGCTATAAGCACTCCTTTAGGAGAAGGAGGTATTGGAATAATTCGCATAAGTGGCAGACAGGCTATTTCAATTGCAAGCAAAATTTTTCATTCTCCTAAAGGAATCAATTTGCAAAATGTAAAAACACATACAATTCATTACGGTTTCATAATTGATCCTTCTACCCAAGAAAGAGTTGATGAAGTACTGGTTACTGTTATGCGAGCCCCAAATACTTACACAAGAGAAGATATTGTAGAGATAAACTGTCATGCAGGATATATTACATTAAAAAGAATTCTTGACATAGTTTTATATGAAGGTGCAAGACTTGCTGAACCAGGTGAATTTACAAAACGAGCTTTTTTAAGAGGCAGAATAGATTTAAGTCAGGCTGAATCTGTGATTGACCTCATTAGAGCTAAAACTGAACAGGCACAAAAGATTGCACTGGAACATCTTAGTGGAAGACTTTCAATAAAAATAAATGAGTTGAGAGATGCTCTCATGAGAGTTTGTGCGCATATTGAAGCATACATTGATTTTCCGGAAGAAGATATTGATGGATTCACAGAAGAAGAAATTATAAAGGAAATAACCCATATAAAAGATGAGATAAAAAAACTTATTGAAGGATATGAAGAAGGTAAGATTTATAGAGAAGGACTTACAACTGCAATTGTTGGGAAACCCAATGTTGGTAAATCATCGCTTTTAAATGCTCTTTTAATGAAAGACAGAGCAATTGTGACAGAGGTTCCTGGAACAACGAGGGATATTATTGAAGAATATGTGAATATTAAAGGAATGCCGCTCAAGATTGTTGATACAGCAGGTATAAGGCAAGCTCATGACCTTGTAGAGGCTGAAGGAATTAAAAGAACATTAAGAGCCGTTGAGTTAGCTGAGCTTGTTTTGCTTGTTCTTGATGCAAGTAGACCTATTGATAGTCTTGATGAAGAGATAATAAGCAGGATTACTCAAAAAAGATTAATTGTTGTAATAAACAAAAAAGACATAAAAAACAAAGAGTTTCAATTGCCTGATTTTCTTAAAAATAAGCCAACTGTGGAAATTTCTGCTTTAAAAGGAGAAGGAATAGAAGAATTAAAAGAGCTTATTTTTAAGACAACCATTTCAGGCAAGTATGAGCAAGAGGGATTAGTGGTAACAAAACTAAGGCACAAATTAGCCCTTGATAGTGCATTGAATGCTTTAGAAAACGCATTTCAAAGTTTTAAAAATAAAGAGCCTCTTGAGATTACTGCTATGTTTCTCAGAGAGGCTCTTGGCTTTCTGGGTCAGATTATTGGAGTTGTTACTACTGAAGAAATTCTAAATTTAATTTTTAGTGAGTTTTGCATTGGAAAATAATTATTTATTTTGCTGTGGTTGTATAGATTTCCCTCCAATTAAGGACTGATTAAGTATTTCTTGTAAAGCTTTTTCATTAATCTCTACTTTATGTTTCTTTTTCAAATCATCAATATAAGTGTTAAACCAATCCTGCTGTTTTTTTGCTTTAAGTTGTTCAATGAGTTGTCCTTTTATTTGTTCAAAATCAATTGGATTACCCTTGACATCTGTAATTTTAAAAATATAAAGCTCTCCCTTGAAAGTAAGAGGCATGCTGACCTGTCCTTTTCTTAGGCTGAATGCAACATTTTCAATCTGGGGATTAAGTTGACCTTTTTTAAAAAATCCAATATCTCCACCAGATGCTTTTGTTTTCTCATCTCTTGAAAGTTCTTTTGCTATTTTGCTAAATTCTTCACCTTTATCTATTCTTTCATAAACTTTCTTAGCTTCATCTTCATTTTTTACTACAATTTGACTTAATCTGACTTCAACCGGCTTAATAAACATGTCTTTATTTTTTTCATAGTATTCCTTAGCATCCTGTTCAGTGACCTGCTGGAGTGTTTTAATTTCCTGCTCAAGTAACATATTGATTAATGTAATCTTTTTGAATTCTTCCATTCTTCTTTTAAATTCTTCTGATTTGGCCAGATTTTTTTTCTTTGCTTCTTCATATAAAACTTCTCTTTTAATCAGTTCGTCTTTCAGACGATTAACGCCTTCAGGTGAGGCAAGAAATGCTTTTGTCTGTGGTGGAAGACTTTTAATATCTTCCTGAAGTTCTTTTTTTGTAAGTTTTGATGAGCCTGCTTTTACAACTACTTCATCACTTTTACTGCATGCAAAAAAAAGTGAAAAAATTGTAAAGATAACAAAAATTTTTAAATACTTCATGCTTCTTCTCCTTTCAAAAATTTCTTTAATTTAACATTAAACAAAAATTTTAAGCAAATTCTTTTGTGGTTCAATATGCTAAAGGTGTGTTTAAAATTTTCAGGGGTGAATAGTTCAGAGAGCAGTGATATTGCTATGTAATACGGGGCGACGCCTTTCTTCTCATTCCAATATGCAGCGAGGAATTTACTCCTTTTAGTAGTCCCCCTTGCTATTGTTTTGGGTTACAGAAAGGGGGTGTCATTCCGAACAAAGTGAGGAATCTCATCCGATATACCATTGAAATTTCTCAATTTGTAAACTTGGAGAGGATTTCAATTTTTGCACATAAAAGCTGTTAAATTCTGAGAGAACAGAGGAAGCTTTTATTTTACTGAGTAGGCGCGGAGGGGATCGAACCCACGACCTCTTCCGCGTCAAGGAAGCGCTCTCCCACTGAGCTACGCGCCTAAAACTTTTGCAATATAACTGTTTTCTCTTTATTTTGTCAACCTTTTTCTCTGTCATTGTGGTTACAATAATAAAATGTCACACGTTATTACTAAATTAAAATGTCACATTAGTGTTATTCTTCCTCTTTTAGGATTTGACACTAAAGGAGGAAGAAAAAGTGAAAAAGTATTATTTAATCTCGGAGGAAGAGTTGAAAAGATATGAAGTTTTAACTCAAGCTCTAAGAGGCTGTATCACTCTTAGGCAAGCATCAGAGATTCTTGGACTTAGTTACAGACAATGTTTGAGATTGAAGGAGAGATTTCAGAATGAAGGATTTGAAGGACTATTTCGTAAGAGTACTCCTCATGCAAATGCTCTTAAAGTTACTGGGGAACTAAGACAAAGTATTCTGAATTTGAGAGAGAAACTCTATTGGGACTTTAACATACTCCACTTTAAGGATAAACTTAAGGAGAATCATGAAATTGACCTAAGTTATGAGACAGTAAGGAAGATACTGATTGATGCAGGATTACATGAAGAGAACAAGAGAAAGAGGATGTACAGGAGACGTAGAAGGATGCCAAGAGAGGGAATGCTTGTCCAGATGGATTCATCACAACACCGTTGGATTGAGGGAGTAAGTGAGCCTTGGTGGCTTGTAGCGATGGTTGATGATGCCTCTGGGTGGGTCTATGCTGAATTACATATACTGAACCCCTTCAAAAGTGGACACGGTCAATTAGTAGAGGTTAAACTTTCTGCATAAGCAGAAAGAAAAGACTTTATAGGGGGGCAGTATAAATGAAACAAAGGAAGTGGACAGCAGAAGAAAAAATGGCGATAGTTTTGGAAGGAATTAAAGGAGTCAAATCTGTAGCTGACATCTGCATGGAGCACAAAATAAGTCAAGGACTTTATTATCGCTGGAGAGACAAATTTTTGGAAGGTGGAAAAAAAGCTCTTAACAGTGGTAGTGCTGATGAAAGCATTTACAGAGCAGAGATAGACAAGCTTCAGAGAATCATAGGGAAACAGGCAATCCAGATAGAGATATTAAAAAAAACAGAAGAACTGTTAGGGAGAAAATAGAATTGGTTAAGCAATTACTCAAAGAAGGCTATACAGTGAAAGAGTCTTGTAAAGCATCGGGATTATCAAGAAGCAGGTATTATAGTTTTATTAATCTCAGAGAGATTGAAAAATCTAATAAAATAAATGAGTTAGAGATATTAGAGGAAATAAAAGCTATAAAAAGTGAGCATCCATTTTGGGGATACAGGAGAGTGACAGCATGGTTAAGGCACAGGGAAGGAGTTCTGATTAATCATAAGACAGTAAGCAAGATAATGAAGGAGCATGGATTACTTGCAAGCCAGACAGTTCATAAAGCTAAAAGGAAATCTGAGGGAAGAAAGCCCAGAGCTCAAAGACCGAAAGAAATCTGGGGAATTGACATGACCAAATTTATGATACCTTGTATTGGACGGGCATATTTAGTAGTGGTGCTTGACTGGTATACGAAGAAAATAGTGGGTTGGGAAGTATCATTAAGGGGAAGGACGGCTGAATGGATGGCTGCATTGGATAAGGCATTACAGGCTGAATTTCAAGACGGGGTAAGAAGCAGAGGATTAAAGCTTGTTAGTGATAATGGCAGTCAACCAACAAGCCGAGCATTTATGAAGGAAATGGCAGTGCTTGGAATAGAGCAAATATTTACATCTTATGACAATCCTAAAGGGAATGCTGACACTGAGAGGGTAATAAGGACGATAAAAGAGGAATTGATATGGCTAAATGAGTTTAGAAGCCTTGATTAAGCAAGAAAAATAATAAAGTATTGGATAAAGAATTGTTACAACAGGCTTTATGTGCACAGTGCTTTAGGATATTTATCACCAGAGGAGTATGAGTTAAAATACTACAGGGAGCAGCAGAGAAATGTTGCATGAGGCTCTATAAATTGGAAGACTAAAAAGTGTCCTCAAAAATGGGGTGCAGTACAGGGCATTGAGCCCCTCGGAATGACAAAAAATAAGTGACTGGAATGAAAAAGGAAAAAGAGCAAATAAAAAAGGCGGGGTGAATTCCCCGCCTTTATGGTTGGCAAACACGGTGCAGTGTTTGAGATCCCTCGGCTTACGCCTCGGGATGACTTAAAGAGGGAAGCCCCTCTTTAAGTCAATTAGAAGTTGAGCTGGATACCGTGTCTTACTGCCCAGGCATCATCAGCGTCTCTGTTGTTTCCACCTGTGCCGAGCTTGTAAGCATCACCAGCCCAGAAGTATCCACCTTCTACCCAGTAAGTGAGACCTTTGTCAATCTTATAGGTTACCTTTGCATCAACTTCCCAGCCAAGATCTTTGTCTGTAAGAGCGTTACCACTTGCGTCAGTTGCTCCATTGATAGCAACTGCCTTATGAGCTCTTAACCAGTAACCATAAAGCTCAGCTTTGAGGTCCTTTGTAATGTCATAGGCACCGCCAAGTTTTACATACTGAGTATTGCAGAGACCATTTAACTTACTATAAGAAGAACCAAAATTACATGCTGATGGAGTTAAATATTCGTAAACAAATGTGTAGTGCTGTTCTGGTCCGAGTGCTGTGATGAATGCTTGATTTTTATTATCATTGCTACCTTCCTTCTTATCACCACTACCAATTGCGTACTCAGCTGTAAGAGTTAATGGAATACTCTTGAATTTGTAGTCAAGACCTGCTAATGCTGCCCAGCCTTTGAGTTTTGTATCATCTACTGTAGGATAATCAACTTTACCGGTCTGAAACTCAACATCTGCTCTGAAGCCAAGACCTGTTCCTGCAATATCATCATAGTTTCCTCTTAAACCAAAATTCCATAGATGAAGTGGGGTATTATCACTCGGAGAACTAAGAGTATTTCCGTACTGTTGATGATCAATGTAGGTAATATCAGCGCTTAAGCCCCAGCCTTTTCCTGCATAGGCTGCAAGAATTCCATATGCAGTGGCATCATCATTATAGTTGATTGTTCCTTCTTTAAATTTTATTGTGTGAGCGGCAATGGTGAGCTCTTTTACTGGCTGAACGAATGCAAGAATAGCGTCGTCACCATAGTAGGTGTGGTCAAAGAAGAGTCCATAACCAAGCTTAATGAGCTGTTTTCCGACCTTTACACCGGCTGGAACACCAAGAAGTCCACTACCCTGATACTGAATCCATGCCTGACGAATGTAGAGATTGCTTTCATCATGCCAGTTACCAACACCATAAACACCCCTTGGTCCATTAGCTCCAGAACCCCAATTAACATTTTCACTCTTGTTATCTGATGTTCTGTTACTTTCAATTTCTACATATCCTGTTGTATTAGGAGATACCTTTGCTTCAAGATTGAGTCTTACGCGGTAATCATAGTAAGAAGTGTTGCCTGTTTCAACACCATTCTTTGTACCTGTCCCTTCTTTTGCCTCTTTGTCATCAACAACTGCTAAATTGCTTCCATACATTCCTCTGAATCTCAACTCACCGCCGAGGGTTATCTGGGTTTTGCCTTTTGCGATTACTGCTGTTGTGTCTGAGGGAATTTCTGCTGGTGCAGAGTAAGAAATGGCTGCAAAGCCAAGAATAAGAACCAATACAGCTAAAATACTTGCATATTTTTTCACTTCCTAACCTCCATCGGTTAGTTCAGTTACACCGTCAAAGACGGTGGTAAGACAAGAGATTCCTCGGGCTAAAGCCCTAGGAATGACAAACTGCCTATCGTCTCACAAGGACGCTTAGGAGTTCCCTCGCTATCGCTCGGGATGACTCCTGCAGGAGATTCCTCGTCGTTCCTCGGAATGACAGGATAGGTAACTCATTTCGGAATTACTCTATTTTCTGTCACTCTGAGGGACATCGTCCCGAAGAGTCTCCCTACTGCTTGCACCGTGTTTACCTCTCACCTCCTTTTTGAGTAAGTTTTTGAATAGTTTATCACACTTCTCCTCCCCTGTCAAGAGGGGATTCCTCGTCGCTGTCGCTCCTCGGAATGACAGCGCATTTTGTCACTCCGAGCGATAGCGAGGAGTCTCTTCTGCTCAGAGGGAGGAGATTCCTCGGCACTTCGTGCCTCGGAATGACAGAAAAAACTGTTAAAGAACAACATTAATGTACTATGCAATTTTTCTGCCAGAGGGCGAGTATTGAATTTTAAGGATTTTTGTTCTGGTTGAATGTATCCTTTTGAATACACTTTGTTGAATTATAGAGACATAGAGGAGGAGATTCCTCACTCCGTTCGGAATGACAAGAAAAAACAATCCTTGGAATGACAGAAAAGGGAACGCTCTTTGCAATGACAGAAAAAGGGTTCCTCGGAATAACAGGAACAGGCGGAATAATAGGAAATTGGATGCACTCAGAATAATGCGCGGGAGGGGCATTAACAGGATGACAAAAGAAGACGGAAGGATTCTCTTTTTGTCATTCTGAGGGGTCTCAATGACCCCTCAGAATCTCTGAGTTGTTCCATTACTGGAAAAGTGGGTGAGTGGTAAAAAATAAATCATGTTATAATTTATTTATGTCAATGCTAAATAAGGCTGTTTTATATCTAAGAATGATAAAAATTGAGCACAGTGTTTTTGCCCTTCCATTTGCTTTTGCAGGTGCGTTGCTTGCTGCAGGAGGAATTCCAGAACTTGAAAAAGTTCTCTGGATTACTGTGGCAATGGTTACAGCAAGGGCATCTGCCTTTGGATTTAACAGGATAATTGACAGAAAAATTGATGCCCTCAATCCAAGAACTGCTCAGAGAGAAATTCCAGCAGGAAAAATTAAACTCTGGGAGGCTTTTTTATTCACTGTTGTCAGTCTTGCAGTTTTTATATATTCTGCATGGATGCTTAATCCCCTGTGTTTTAAACTTTCACCTGTAGCAATCTTTATACTTTTTATTTATTCCTATACAAAAAGATTTACATGGGCATGCCATTTTGTTTTAGGCTTGGCTCTTGCACTTGCTCCTCTTGGAGCATGGATTGCCATAAAGGGAAGTTTTGACTGGGAAATTATTTCAATGGTGCTTACAGTAATATTCTGGCTTGCAGGATTTGATACTCTTTATGCACTCTGGGATGTGGAGTTTGATAAAAAATACGGGATATATTCAATTCCCCGAATTTTTGGTGTTAAAAAGGCGATATACTTTGCAAGGCTATTTCATTTTATTGCGTGGGGTTTTCTCGCTATAACAGGTTTAATTTTTAAGCTTAACATATTTTACTGGATTGGAATGGCTTTAGTTGCCCTTTTGTTTATTCGTGAGCATTCTCTTGTAAAGCCGCATGATATTTCAAAACTTGACATAGCCTTTTTTAACATGAATGGCTATATAAGCATAACTGTATTCATCTTTACTGCAATGGCTATTCTGATAAAAATTTAGGAGGTTGGTGTGGGAAAAACCTTTATAGTCAGAGCACAGTATCTGCTTACTATGAATAAGAAAGATGAAGTAATTGAAAATGGTGCTTTGGTTGTTGAAGATGGAAGAATTAAGGATGTTGGTGAGTTTACAGAAATTTTAAAGAAATATAAAGACCCTTCAATTCCTGTTTATGGCAATTCCTATTCAGCACTGATGCCAGGATTTATAAACACCCACACCCATGCTGCTATGGTTTTATTCAGAGGGATTGCCGATGACCTGCCTCTTAAGCAGTGGCTTACAGAGCATATATGGCCTAAGGAGGCAAAATTTCTAAGTCCTGAGTTTGTCCATGATGGAACATCGTTGGCATGCATTGAAATGCTAAAAAGTGGAACAACAACTTTCAATGATATGTATTTCTTCACTGAGGCAATTGCTCAGGCAGCAAAAAAGCTTGGAATAAGAGCTGTTGTAGGGCAGGGGGTTCTTGATTTTCCCACAGCCTCAGGCAAAGGTGCTGATGATTATCTTGCCAAGGCAAAGGAATTCATTGAAAAATACAAAAGTGATGAACTCATACTGCCAGCAGTTGCACCTCATGCCATTTATACGTGTAGCAGGGAAACACTTCTTAAATCAAAAGAACTTGCATTGAAAAATAATGTGCCCATTCATATTCATTTAAGTGAAACATTTCATGAAGTTGAAGAATGCCTTAAAAATAATGGTAAAAGACCTGTCAAATATCTGAAGAATATAGGATTTCTTGAAGGCAGAATAACCGCAGCCCATTCAGTGTGGCTTGATGATGAGGAGATTGACATTATGGCAGAGAGAAATATAGGAGTTTCCCACTGCATAGAAAGCAATCTTAAGCTTTCAAGTGGGATAGCACCTGTGGCAAAAATGATTAAAAAAGGTGTGAAAGTTAGCATGGGGACAGATGGTGCAGCAAGCAATAACAACCTTGACCTCCTTGAAGAAATCTCAATAGCTGCAAAGGTGCAAAAGGGAATAACAGCAGACCCGACTGTGCTTGATGTAAAAACCTGCATGAAAATGCTCACAATATGGGCAGCAGAATCACTGGGAGTTGAAAAAGAAATTGGAAGCATAGAAACTGGTAAAAGGGCGGATTTGGTGCTTATGAATCTTAGAAAACCTCATTTGCAGCCAGTTTATGATATATATTCCACAATAATTTACTCTGCAAAAGCTTCAGACATTGAAGATGTCTTTGTTAATGGTATTCTAGTAATCCTTAACGGAAGGCATCAGTTTATTGATGAGGATGAACTGATTGACAAAGCTATCTGGTGGGCTGAGAGAATCAGAAATTCATAAAGTCTTTAATATAAGTTAAATATTTATTTACATCAGGAAGCTTTTTAAGAATTTCTTCACAAATTCTTATTCCGAACGGAGCGCAAAATCCACATCGTTTCCAATGAGGAGACCCCTCTCTATCGCTGGGGGTGACAAGAGGGGGCATTCCTAATAGAGTGACCGCGGAAAGAGGAATCTCTCCTTTTTCCTAATCATTATGTTTTTTGGTCATTCCGAGGCACATCCGTGCCGAGGAATCTTTTCTTTTTTCTATAACGGAGTAAATCAGAGATTCTTCGGAGGCGTTGAGCCCCCTCAGAATGACAAAATGAAGTGTCATTTTGAAGAACGTTCTATTCTTTCAATCTTGACTCTGATTGATTCTCTCATCTTCCTGCAAAAACTTTTCTCTGGATTTTAAAATCAATTGAATTGTGAATAACTTTACATTCAAACATTTTTCGTAATTCTGAAATTCTGTCATAAATAACTTTACCCTTTCTTATAATTTCTTCAAGAAGAATCAAATTTTTTGTCCGATTTAATACTAAAAGGTCAATTTTGTCAGTTTTAAGCTGCTTTGTTAAAAAAACATGTAAGGAAAGCTCTTCATCCAAGGAAGGATTTGAAACAAAATAAACTGCCAGATCAATGTCACTTGTTGGAGCATAATTACCTTCAGCATAAGAGCCGAATAAATAGGCGAATTCTATTTGAAGTTTATCATGGTAGTTTTCTAAATTTATAAACGCTTTTTTTAATTTTGCTTCCATTTCCATGTGTTAAAGTAGCATAAATCTTAATCTTTAAGCAACTCATATAAAAGCATCTCAAGGCTGCAAGAGCGAGCCTGCCTTAATGAAAGATTTGTTCTGTAAAGCAGATTATAAACACTTGGGTCTGCATTAACTCTGTTTGTATAATACCAGTTTAATGCACCCAAAATCATATCTGGCTCTGTATTTTGGAGTTTATCAATCAACCTGTATGCTCTTTCTTTGTCTTTTTTCTTTATTGCATCAATAAGATCAAAGGCTGTGAATTCACCAAGTTCTGTCAAAATATCTTTAATATCAAAAAGCCCAATGTGAGATTTATCTGTCAAAAGCGATATTTTTTCTATCTCAGACGAAATTAAACCCGGCTGCCCTCCTGTTATGTCTATCAAATAGTAAATTGCATCCTGCTTTAGCGTGATGCCATTCTGACTTGCCTTATACGCTATCCATGTTGGTAAATCTTCTTTCTTTAGATCAAGATTATAAAGGAGAGAGTTTTTATCTTTTTTTAAATAGGCTATCTCATCAGATATTTCTTTATATGAAGCATTACAAAGAAGAATAAGACTGATAGAGCTATGCACCTGTGATGTAATTTTTTTGAGCCATTCAATTCTTTTTTCAGTCTTTTTTATTTTTTCAAAGTTGTAAATTAGCAGAACTGTTTTTGAAGAAAATAAAGATGGTGAGGCGAAAGATGTGATATCAAGTTCTTCAGGAGATTCATAGGTCTCAATTACTACTGGGTCAAAGTTTTTACGGACAAGCCTTGTAACCTCAAACAGAAGAAAAGTATCCTGAGCATAGCAAAAATACATTCTTTTTGGGAGTTTTTCTTTTATTTCCTGTTCAAGTTTTTCTATTTCAAGCATAATTTTTATTGAATTTCTTGAAGATTTTCTTCTTTTTTGTTTTCCTCTGTCTCAAAAATAAGTTTTCTTACCATATCATCGCATATATCCCTTATTAAAGACTCAATTGCAAGGTCTCTGTCTGCAATGATGCTTTGTAAGTCTCTTGTTGTTCTGAAGAATGTTGTAAATGGTGAAGCCGGTGCAAATTCTTTCTTTATCTCCTTTCCTTCGTAAAGAATTGCTTTAACATCAATTATAATCTGATATTCAACTGTATTAAGCCCTATCTCTGAAAGAGTAACCAGACGATAATTTTTTATCTGGATGTCAAGCACTCTGTCAGCGGAAGAAGTGATTGTAAAACCATTGTCAACAAGTGCCTGATAAGCAATCTTTCTCATTTTATCCTGTAACCCTGGCTCAAGGGTGAGATTGTCAACTTTTCTCAGATATATTTCCTGAAAAGGCAGGTCAGCTTTTGTGTGAATGGTATATCCGCAACTTAGTGTTAAAAGATTTAAAAATAGTAATGCCGTGATAAAAATTTTTTTCATAATTTAATCTCCTTGCTGTATGACTCTATAAAATGTTTTATCTGTCTTATAAATTCTTCCACATCAGTTAAATTATTCCTTACAATATTAAACAGTTCAGATGGAGTAATCTCTCTATAAAAATGTACCATTCTATTACGATAACCTGCCATCAAGAAAAGTTTTTCTGACAGTTCCTGATTAACTACTCCTTTGTTGCCTAATTCTTTGGCGATTTTTTTGTATTCAAGCTCTTTATATCCATAAGTTTTAGCAAGGATATGTCTGCTAATGTCAAACATAGCCTCAAGGGTTCGCCTTAAATAGCTCTCTACATAAGCCGGGTTTCTTTTATCAGAGAGAAATTCCTCTTCTGAAATGCTTTGAAAAATTTTCAATTCATTAAGACATTCCTCTATAAAGCCAATTAAATCAACTATTCGCTTTATATTCAAACTGGAAATAACCATCTTCAATTGCCTCTAATACATCTTTTATGAATTCTTTTTGTTTAAAACTTAAATCAGAAGCCTTTTTCATTACAAGCTCCTCATACTCATCGGCAAAATCTTCATCTTTTGCATAGATGCGTACGCCCTTTATAATTTCATACTGAAAAAGTGAATCCTGTTCATGCATAAAAACAAGGTCTATCTCAAAGGGTTCAAAGACAAAGCAAAGGTCACGATAGAGTTCACCGTAGGTTTTTATAATGTTTTCAGGAATTTCTTCAAAAAGCACTGCTATGTCAAGGTCAGAATAAGGCTCAGGTTTTATATCTTCACCATGAAGATATCTCTCACCTAATTCAGCCTGTGAACCGAAAAGATAAATCAAGGAAATTTTATATTTTTCTGCGATTTCATTAATGAGCTTCATAAAATCAAACAGGATTTTCAGCTTTAATTATTATAATGTCTTTGAGATGTTTCGCAATAGAAGTTGCTAACATTCGTGAAATATTTAAAATTTCAATACCTATCATACTACCTTTCTCATCATACTCAATTCTGATATTTTCGGCTACTTCTTCAGAATCTATTGCAATTCCCTCTTTCAGGGATAAATAAAGAATATCCTCTTGTTCATCAAACCATATTTTTATATTCTTATCCATCTGTTTTTCTCCTTAGCTTTTATCTCTTTCTCTATGTTTTTACAAGGATAAACAGTAACTATTTTAAAATTCTCTTCACTTTTAGTATAAACTACTACAAGATTAGTTTCAAATTCCTGAATTTTAACCTTTGAGATGCCTACGAAAGTACGATTTACAATATCATAAAAGGTTAGCTCTGCATTAATCAAAACTCTCTCAATTAAAGTTTTATCAATTTTTCTCTCCTCTATTTTGGCAAGAGCGTGTTTGGAATATTGAATTTTCAATTTGCTACCACGATGTTTACAAGCTTGCCTTTTACAGGGATGACTTTGAGGATTTCTTTTCCATTAACCCACTGTTTTACTTTTTCGTCATCAAGGGCTATTTTCACTATTTCCTCATCGCTCATACCTTGAGGAATCATTATTTTTGAACGAACTTTGCCGTTTATCTGAACCACAAGCTCTATCATCTGTTCACGGGCAAGTGCTTCATCATATGTGGGCCAGGGTTCATTTAAAATAAAACCCTCCTCACCAATTTCTCTCCAGAGTTCCTCTGCAATATGAGGAGCGAAGGGACTTAAAAGTATAAGAAAGTTTCTTATGGCGAACTTGAATACTTTGCGTTCTTCCTCAGTTTTTGGTTCATATCCATAAACTTCATTTACAAATTCCATCAGACGAGCGATTGCTGTGTTGAATTGGTATTCCTTTTCTATGTCAAGAGTAACACGCTTAATTGTTCGGTGGATTAGGCTGATAATAGGTGAGATAGGGGATTCCTCGCTCTCACTACGTTTGGGCTCGGAATGACAATAAAAAGCAGGTTCAGCATGACCTTCCTCTGTCATTCCGATGGAGCTTGCCTCTGACTCACTTATATGTATCTCTCTTATCCATTTATTGTGTTTAAAAATAAGAGCATACACTCTTTTTAAAAATCTGTGAGCACCTTCAACTCCCTGAGAAGACCATTCAAGGTCTTTTTCAGGAGGTGCTGCAAAGAGGGTAAAGACCCTTACTGTATCTGTTCCATACTGCTCAATCATTTCATCAGGGTCAATAATGTTTTTCTTTGATTTGGACATTTTCTCAACTCTTCCAACTGTGACAGAACTTCCACAATGAATGCATTTTCCATCTTTTACTTCCTTTGGAAAGAGATAATCATGCTCAGGACAACGGTAACTTTCCATGCAAACCATTCCCTGTGTAAGAAGTCTTTCAAATGGTTCATCAAAAGGAACAATACCAATGTCTCTGAGCACCTTTGTAAAAAATCTTGCATAAAGTAGATGAAGCACTGCATGCTCAATTCCACCAATGTATTGGTCAACAGGCATCCAGTATTTTATTTTTTCTTTGTGAAATGCATCTTCATTTTGCAGGGAGCAGTATCTTACAAAATACCATGAGGAATCAACAAATGTATCCATAGTGTCAGTTTCTCTTCTTGCCTCTTTACCACAACGGGGGCATTTAGTTTTATAAAACTCCTCAACATACTTAAGAGGAGACTCACCTTTACCTGTTAAGCTTATATTCTCTGGCAAAATCACTGGCAGGTCTTTTTCAGGCACTGGAACTATTCCGCATTTTTCGCAATAAATTATGGGGATAGGGGTACCCCAATATCGCTGTCTTGAAATTCCCCAGTCACGAAGTCTGTAATTAATAGTTTTTTTACCAAGCCCTTTTTTCTCAATGTAATCTGCAACTGCTTTTTTGCCTTCAGAGGATGGAAGCCCTGAAAACTCTCCTGAATTAACCATTACACCTTCATCTTCAAATGCTTCGTTAAGAGGCTCTGAAAGTTCAGAATCCTTAGGTTTTATGACAACTTTTATTGGAATTCCATATCTTACAGCAAACTCAAAGTCTCTCTGATCATGGGCTGGAACACTCATTATTGCTCCTGTTCCGTATTCCATAAGAACAAAATTGGCAATCCAGATGGGGACTCTCTCTCCATTTAGAGGATTTATAGCGTATTTACCTGTAAAAATTCCTTCTTTTATCTCTGGCTCGCGCTGTAACTGCCTTATTCTTCTTAATGCCTCTTTATCTTCACAGAGTCTATCAGCCAAAGGATGCTCTGGAGACAGACACATGAATGTTACACCAAAAATTGTATCTGGTCTTGTTGTAAAGATTCTTAAAGCCTCATTCAAGCCTTCAATTGGAAAATCAACTTCAACTCCCTCACTTTTCCCAATCCAGTTACGCTGCATGGTAAGCACTTTTTCGGGCCAACCAGTAAGTCTATCACAGTCTTTAAGAAGTTCTTCAGCATAGGCCGTGATTTTCAGAAACCACTGCTCAAGTTCCTTTTGCTCAACCTGAGTTTCACATCTCCAGCAAGCGCCATCAATCACTTGCTCATTAGCAAGCACAGTTGCACAAGAAGGACACCAGTTAACAAAGGATGATTTTCTATATGCAAGACCTCGTTCATAAAGTTTAAGGAATATCCATTGATTCCACTTATAGTATTCAGGACTGCAAGTAGTAACCTCACGCCTCCAGTCATAGCTTAAGCCAAGTTTTATGAGCTGGTTTTTCATATAATCTATGTTTTCATATGTCCACTTCGCAGGATGCACTCCATGTTTTATTGCAGCATTTTCTGCAGGAAGTCCGAAAGCATCCCATCCCATCGGATGAAGCACTTTTAAGCCTTTCATTCTCTTGTATCTTGCAATAACATCACCAATTGCATAGTTACGAACGTGTCCCATGTGAATTCTTCCTGATGGATAAGGAAACATCTCAAGGCAGTAGAATTTTTGTTTTGAGCTATCTTCATTTACTTCAAAAAGTTTATTTTTTAGCCATTCATTCTGCCATTTAGTCTCTATATTTTTGAAATCGTAATTCTGGTTCATCACACCTCCATAAATGTATTATTTGCAGTATTATATAGAGAAAAATCACAAAAATTCAAACAGTGAAGATACCTGAAATCATTAATAATCCAAGAATTATCAGAGAGACTCCTATGAGATAATTAATCCACCTAAAAATTTTCATGAATTTTCTTAGATATCGCATGACTGTATCAATTAATAATGAAGAAATCAGGAAAGGTATGGCTATTCCCATAGAGTAAGCTCCCAGCATTTTTATTCCTGACACAATACTGCCACTCATGCTTGAATAAATAAGAATGCTGCCAAGCACAGGACCAATGCAGGGAGACCAACCAGCGGCAAATCCTACTCCTATAAGAAATGCTCCTACGGGAGTACCAAATTTCTGCGCTTTAACATTTAATCTGAATTCTCTCACAAAAAAACCTGACTTTATTAGACCTATGAGAACTAATCCAAATAAAATAAGAAAAACTCCACCTATTATTCTTAAGTAATCCTGATAATCAAAAAAAAGTGTTCCAATGAAAGAACTTCCGACTCCAAGAGCAAGATAAACTGTAGAAAAACCAGCAATGAATATTAGAGTATAAATAAAAATACGCAAACGAGAATTGCCCACTGACAATTCAGCTGTAGAAAGTCCTGAAAAAAGTGAAATGTAAACAGGAAGTAATGGGAGAATACAGGGAGAAAAAAAGCTTATAATGCCACCTAAGAAAGCAGCTGTAAAAGTTACTTCATTCATCTACTACACTCAGATGGGTCTCCCTTAAGTTTGTCAATGGCATGGGGAAGGGCATCTATGATAACTTCAAGGCATTCTCTAACAGCCTTTGGACTACCCGGAAGATTTATTACCAAAGTTTTTCCTTTAATTCCTGCTACTGCTCTTGAAAGCATGGCAGTTTTTGTTTTAGCAAGCCCCACCAATCTCATTGCCTCAGCAATACCTGGAACTTCTTTCTCAATAATCTCAAGAGTTGCATCAGGTGTAACATCTCGTGGATGTAACCCTGTTCCACCATTAGTTAATATGAGGTCTACTTTATCAAGCTCATCAATTATTGCCTTTTTTATTAAATCTTTCTCATCAGGAACAATTTTGTAGGAAATAACTTCTGCCCATGATGAAACCATGTCTTCAATAACTTTCCCGCTTAAGTCTTCTCTTTGTCCTTTTGAACTTTTGTCAGAAACAGTTATAATTGCAACTTTGTATTTCATAGTTTTATTATTTCATCTCCCACTTTAATTTTCCCACCTTTTATTACTTTGGCAAATACTCCTTCTCTTGGCATAATGCAATCTCCCACTATTTTAAAAATCTCACATTTGCTGTGGCATTTTTTGCCATGCTGAGTTATCTCTAAAATTATCTCACCAATCTTGAGTTTTGTTCCCACTGGAAGAGTTGATAAATCAATACCTTCGGTGGTAATGTTTTCGGCAAAGTCTCCATAATTAAGATTTAAGCCCTTATCCTTCATTTTTTGGATACTTTCCTGAGATAAAAGGCTTATCTGTCTATGCCAGTGAGAGCCTGCATGGGCATCTTCCTTTATTCCATAGTTTTCAACAACTATGGCTTCTCCAATAGGCTTTTTTGTTGTGCCTTTTGTTTGGCTGATGTTTATTGAGACTACTTTTGCAGACATATCACAATTATAAAATATCAACTAATGAATAAGCAAAACAGGTTTTAGTGAATTCTTTATAACTGACTCAGCTACACTTCCGATTATAATTGCTTCAGTATAAGACCTTCCCTTTGAACCTATTACAACAAGGTCTACATCTTTGGATTTCTTGATTATTTCATCTGCAGGAATTCCTGAAAGAATTTCATAATTTAAAGTTTTGTTTACTTTTTTAAATTGTTCCTGAGCGTTTTCTTTTAAGTAATCAATATATTTTTCTATTTCTTCAGGTTCTTCAATAATGCCTTTAACTTTTTGTTCAGGCACAACATGTAAAACTCTCAATTCACTATGCCATTTTTTCGCTATAGTTTGAGCGATAGTTAAGGCTCTTAAAGAATGTTCAGAAAAATCAATAGGACATAGAATCTTTTTTATTTTGATATATTCTGGATTTATTTCTTTAAAATCTTCTCCTTTTACAATAAGAACAGGCACTTTAAGTCCTTTAAGAATTCTTTCAGAAGTAGAAGGTCTTGTAATATGTGTTTTAAACCCTATTACAGCAAAACTGTTTTCATTCTTTATGACTTCCTTAATGCTTTCAATTAGTCTGCCAAAAACAACTTTGACGTCAATATTAGTTATATATGGAACAAGTTGTTCTGCCAGTTTTTTTAATTTTTCTTCTATTTTTTTCTTTTCTTTATTAATGTAAGGTGTTAAATATGCTGGTGGAGTCAGTGTATATTCCATAATATGAAAAAGGCAGAGATTCCTGCAATCAAAAGTTTGAGAAAGCCATACTGCATGCGAAAGCACCAGAGGTGTAGCTGATTTAAAATCTATGGCAACATAAATTCTTTCTATATTCATGTTTTCAAAGGCTTCCCAAGCTTTTCTTCAACTGACTTAATTTTTGCTTCAATTCTTCCTTTAGCACCTTTTCTATCATCAATCTTTATATCAATAACCACTCTTTCCACTTCATTCATTAATATATCCCGACATTTTTTTATCAGTCCTATTACTTCATCCCATTCTCCCTCAATAATTGTTCCCATTGCATGAAGTCTGTAGGGAAGTCCGCTTTCATCAACTACTTTTATAACTTTTGCTACATATTGACTGACACTTACCCCAACTCCTAAAGGAATTATACTAAATTGTGCAATCATTTTTTACCTCCTTTAGAACTTTAACATATTCCTAATAAACATCTCCAGAAACTTTTACTGTTAAGTCCCCAAGCATGTTTGTATAACTACCAAGTTCATTGTCATACCAGCCATATATCACTGCCTGGGTTACAGGAATTTGTAATTTATCAGTAACAGGTGAGCCAATGTTACACATTTTTGATATATCAAGTGTAATCATGGCGGTTCTTGTGTGTGTTTCGCTACCTTCAATTATTGCTGCTGGTCCGAAAAATCCAATTATGTCCGTGGATACTTTCTGATCATCAGTGAAAAGCAGATATCCTCTTTTTTCTCTTTCAGCAGCCTCCTGATAGATTTTATTTATCAGGTCTCCATCAATAATATTGCTTTCTTCATCTCTAAAAGCTACAACGAGTATTATCAATGAACCTGTCACAACAGGAACTCTCACTGATTGAGCTATAAAACCAATATTTTTCATCTCAGGTAAAACAAGTGCAAGCGTTTTTGCTGCACCAGTGCTTGTAAGTATTATGTTGTTCATAGCAGAACGTATTTTTCTTAAATCCTTTGCATCAGTTTTAGGTACCCTATCAAGCACCTGCTGAGATGCTGTTACTGCATGAACTGTTGCCATTGAAACACTGAGAATTCTTTCTGCACCGAAATAGTCAAGAAGTGGTTTCATCATATGGGCAAGGCATGTTGTTGTACAAGAAGCACCTGAGATGATTAAATGTTTTTTACTTTCATACATTTCTTCATTTATTCCCATTATTACTGTTACTGCATCATCTGGAATTTCCTTAGCTTTATCTTTTATTTTAAAAGGTGCGCTAACCAATACTTTATATGCTCCTGACTCAAGATGTCCTCTTACAGAACCTTCCTTTAAATCCGATGGCAGCGTAGGATCAAGAAATTTTCCTGTTGTATCAACCACAAGTCTTACGCCGTATTTCCCCCATCCTATATCCTTTGGATTTCTATTCTCTGTAAGAATCTTTACTGGAACTCCATCAATAACAATTATGGAATTTGCTTCATCTACTTTTTCTATAACTGATTTTGAATGATAGCCATAAAGATAGTTATGAAGCCTGCCATATGTAGAGTCATGCTCAATATAGAAAGCCACATCCTGCAATGATTTACCAACCTTTCTACCAAGATTAACAACAATCTGAGAGAAATGCTTTCTACCAATATGATGCCATAGGGTAAGTTTACCAATTCGTCCCAATCCATTAATACCCAGAATAGATTCAGTCATTTTAAACCTCCTTGTTTAATTTAAAAATACTCAGATGAAAGATAAATGGTTTGTGTTAAATGTTTACCAAGATAAACCATACCATTTCTACCGTCAATACTTATAAAATCTCCCTTTTTAAGTATTCTCTTGCCAATTCTACACTTTTTATCACTCTGATATACTGTCATTTTTGAAAAACCAACCACACATGTTTTGCCAAGTTTTGTAGCTATTATAGACGCATGGGATGTGGAACCTCCTCTGGCTGTAAGTATTCCATCAGCAGAAGCAATATGCACTATATCATCAGGAACAGTATCTGCTCTTACAAGAATAACAGGAGTTTGCGCATCCTGTTGTTTAAACTCTTTTATATCATCCACATCAAAAACAATTCTTCCAGATGTTGCTCCACCACTTACGCCTATCCCTGTTCCAAGTCTGTTTTCATTCAGCGATTCTGTCGGAATAAACACTGTCATAAGCTCTCTTTTAGCATAACTCATCTCTCTTGTTTGAAGAATATATAAATCATTTTTACCTCTTCCCTCAAAGGTAAACTCTATTTCCTGATGATCCCATCTTTCTTTATAAATCAGTCTTTCCGCAATCTCTATTAAAGATTCATAAATTTCAGGGAAAGCTTCTTCAAGGGATTTTTCATTTATTCTTCCTTCAATTATTTTTTGTTCTATTGAAATCGGATAAGTTTTCACCAGTCCTGAAACAATATCTTCACCTTGAGCTCCTGTAGTATAATCTCCCCATAATACAAGTCTATCCATGGATTCTTTTGGATTTCTTGTAAACAAAACACCTGAGCCTGCGTTTATATCAAGATTGCCAAATACCATTTTTTGAACTACAACAGCTGTTCCCCAGTCTTCAGAAATCCCAAGAATTTCTCTATAAGCTTTAGCCTTATTTGAATACCATGAGTTAAAAACCTGAGAAATTGCTATTTTAAGCTGCTTCCATGGGTCTTCCTCTATGTAAATACCCTTAGATAAAATAAAGTCTCTATATGCTATGGCAACTTCTTTCATCTGCAAAGGAGCAAATTGAATTTTAAGTTCTGCTTTATATTTTTTCTTGAACTCATTGATTATACTGTCAAATTCATCTCTATCCAATCCAAAAGACATTCCCCAGCACTGCAAAAATCTTCTATAACTATCCCAGGCAAACCACGGTTTACCTGTTTGCTTTATAAGTCCTTCTATGATTTTTTCATTAATTCCAACATTTAAGAAAGAGTTCATCATTCCAGGCATTGATATTGCTCCACCACTTCTTACAGAGACCAATAATGGATTTGATGCTTCACCAAAAGTTTTTTTCGTAAATGCCTCCAGTCTTTTAATTGCTGAGTGAATTTCTTTATTTAAATGTTCTTTAACGGGTTCAAAATTATTTATTGCTTCCTTGCATCTGAAAACTTCTGTTGTTAGAATAAATCCTGGTGGCACAGAGATTCCCTTAGATGCAAGTTTAATTAAGTTATGTCCTTTGTTGCCGAGATGAATTCTATCATTAATTTCTTCTCTCGGATGATAAATGTCACACAGAATTTTTTTAGGGTCATAAGTCATTAAAAGGTCAAGGTCTTTGTATTCAAGTTTTTCTGCCTGATTGTATGAAGCTTTTATAATTCTACTGATAAGTCTGTCAAGCTGGCTTAAACCAGGATACTGGACCACCATTTCTCTTAAAAATTTTTCTGAAAGAGCATTTATTAGCTCAAACTCTTCAAGTTCAGTTTTTTTAATATTTTTTGAAATTTTTATCACTATTTTTTTAAGCCATTTTTTATAGGGCGCGGTGCAGTAAGTATTGACTATGTCGCTTACTGATTCTGTAAAATTTCTAAAAATGTCCATATATTGCGAAAATGTGAATCTCCTTATCTCCAGAGCTACGGAAAGCATTGAAAGAGTATTAATGTATTTTTGAGAAGAAATCCCATTAAGTTCAAGAATTTTTCCGAAAAGTTTAAGATATTTTTCTATTCTGAAAAGAGTCGCTCTTGTAATGAAGCTAAGGTCTATAGACTGTTCAAGCTCATCAAGGAGTGTATTAAGCAAGCTTTCAAGTCGTAAATAAACAGATAGAGCATTAAATTTTCTTTCGCTATATCTTCCTGATACAGAAGGGATTCCTGCAACTATATGTCTTTTGTGGGTTATGTCTTCAAAGGCTTCATATTTTTCAGGTGAAACTATAATATTTTTCAGGATTTCAAGATATGTTACAGTAGATTCCACTTTTTTGAATAAAGAATGTTCTGATAAAACTTCAATTAAAAAACTCGCATCAGGTAATCCATGATAAAAAGCTTCTTTTAAGAAACTTTCAACTTCTTTGCAGTCTGTTTTATATTTTGCATAAAGTAGCTGATATAGCCTTATCGCTAAAACTGCTTTAGTTTTAATGATATCTGTGACAGGATAAGATTCTATTTTATTGACTATTACATCTATTGAAGTTGAAAGAATTTTCTCTATAGACCCAAATTCTTTTGAATTCAAAAGCCTTTCAAATAAATGCTGAAGTTCCTTGAAATGCTCATCTATAAAATCAAGCTCTCTTAAAACTTCTTCTGGAATATAGTCTACCAAAATTTTTCTTTCACCTGTAATCCAGAATTCTATTATTTTTTCCATTACATCAACCAGCAAAGGACTGCTTTCTACATGAATTTGTTTTCTTATAAAATGCATAAGAGGATCTTTTCTTTTAAAAATTTCATCAACCTGTGTAGAAACTGTTCTTAAGTGTCCTTCTGCATTTATTTCATTAAAATAAACAGGAATTTTTTTTAAAAGTGGTTTGACTAAATAAAATATCTGAGAGATATCTGAATTAAGAAATTTTGTTATTTCTCTTTGGAAAAGATCTGTATCCTTTACATGAATACCTCCAAAAAATAAATAAATACACAGGGCTGATATGAGGTCTTTTGAGTCTACAGGATTTTTTGAAATTAAATTAAACCATAATTTTAAATTAATTAAATGATAACGATTAACATTTATCGTGTAATTGTTATAAAAGCCTTTAAATTGAGGGGCATGAAATCCGAGTAATATCAGATGTTCTATATAAGAATTTAGAATTTCTTTATTGTTTGATTTATAAACAGCATCGCCTATATCTTCAAGTGAAAACATTACAGCATCGGGAAATATATAGAAAAATTTATCAAATTGAGAAAAAACAATATCAAAAAAAGTAAGAAATTTTTTAATATCAAGTTTTTGTGACTGTAGTAAGAAATTTTTTATAATTCTTCCAAGTTCTCTAAGAGAAAACTCGTGAATTTCTCTTAACTGTTGATTTTCCATTATCCATAGTAAGTAATAGGCTGTAACTTTCAGATTAAGCCAAGAATTACCAGAATCTGAAAGTTTTTTAGGAATTTCTCTGAATTTGTTGAAAATTTCTTTATCAGAAGGAAGACTAAGAAGTCTATTAATGTCAGTAATTTTTGAAATTTCTTCAACTGTTGTTTTAATTTCCTTAAATAAAGACTCACAGAATGGCTTTATTAAATCTATTCCTTCAATAGAGAATTTTTTAAAATACTCATCAGGGGAAGGAATTGACAGACACAATGAATAAAATGTCTGAATATACTTTTGATAAAGTTTTATAAAGGAATTCATTAATTGAGAATCTTTGATTTCTTTTTTTATGATTTCTTTGCCTATATTTTTCAAAACTCCAAGTTGAGGGATATAATGGTAGAGTTCAATGGTGTTTAAATATTCAAAAATATCTGAAATAATTTTTCTGTAAGAGCAGTTTTTAACCACCTCTTCTTCTTCAAGAAGTTTCATGATAATTTTCAAAATAGCCTTTAAAAATGCTTGTTTTTCATCACTTTGTTGAAAACCCTGAATTAAATAATTAATTAATGTGCAAGTTGCCTCATATCCATGAGAATTTTTTAAATAAAAGCCTGCGTATTTTATATAATGATTTTCTATTTCCTGTGCTATTGTAAGAGAATAAGTTGAATGCTTTAATTTTTCAATTAAATTTACGGCATTTTTCAGAACTCCAGGATAGGAAGAAAAAATACTGCTTATTTTTTCAAGCTCTCTCCAGATGACCTGTTTCATTTCCATTTAATTATATCAAAAATTTATAGGAATCAAAAGTTCTTGTATGTTAAAATTTAATAAAAGGTTTTTTATAAAATGAATAACGATAACCTTTTTCACAATATCCATGAAGAATGTGGTGTATTTGGCATCTTTGGACATCCTGAAGCTGCCAATTTAACTTATCTTGGACTCTATGCGCTTCAGCACAGAGGACAAGAAGGAGCTGGCATATGCTCTTCTGATGGAACGAAGCTTTTTCTTGAAAAATCCTTAGGACTTGTTGCGGATATTTTTAATGAGAAGGTTATAAAAAAACTACCTGGACACATTGCAATAGGTCACAATAGATACTCTACAACAGGTTCAAGCACTATAGAAAATGTTCAGCCGCTAATGGCTACATATAGTCTTGGAAGTATTGCAATTGCCCATAATGGAAATTTGATTGATATTGACCCTCTGAAACAAAGGCTTGAACGAGACGGAGCTATATTCCAGAGCACATCTGATAGCGAGATAATTCTTCATCTTATTGCACGAGCTAAAAGCGGTGAGCCAAGAGAAAGGATTGCAAATGCAGTAAGACAAATATCAGGAGCTTTTTCCCTTTTGCTCATGACTGAAACAGAATTAATTGCTATTAGAGATCCTTATGGAATTAGACCTTTAGCCTTAGGGCAAATTAAAGATTCTTATGTGGTTGCTTCTGAAACTTGTGCTTTTGATTTAATTGGAGCAAATTATATAAGAGACATTAATCCAGGGGAGATGCTGATAATCAATGAAAATGGATTAAACTCAATCAAGATATTTAATTCTGTTAAACCAGCTCACTGTGTTTTTGAATTTATATATTTTGCCAGACCAGATAGTTATATTTTTGATCATATATGTGTAAACACAGTAAGAAAAGAACTTGGTAGGCAGCTTGCAAGAGAACATGCGGTTGAAGCTGATCTGGTTATTCCTGTTCCTGATTCAGGTGTACCGGCAGCTTTGGGATATGCTGAAGAAAGCGGAATTCCCTTTGAGTTTGGATTAATAAGAAATCACTATGTTGGAAGAACATTCATAGAGCCAAAACAAAGCATTAGACATTTTGGAGTTAAAGTAAAACTTAATCCAGTGAGAGATGCTTTGAGGGGTAAGAGAGTTATAGTTATAGATGACTCAATTGTTAGAGGAACAACTTCAAAAAAAATAGTAAAAATGCTTAGAGAACTTGGGGGTGCGAAAGAAGTTCATATGAGAATTAGCTCTCCTCCTACAATAGGTCCTTGTTTTTACGGAATAGATACTCCAACAAGACAGGAACTGATAGCTTCATCTCATAAAATTGAAGAAATAAGAAAATACACAACAGCGGACTCTCTTGGTTATCTAAGTATTGAAGGATTAAGAAAGGTAATTCCTAATTCTGATATTTACTGCATGGCCTGTTTTAACTGCAAATATCCAATTGAGTTCCAATCTAAAAAAGTCAGTCAACTGGAGCTTTTTGAATGAATCTTGAACCTCTTGAAAATATATTCAGGATAAATTTAAAAGTGAAATCCCATGAAAAAGTTCTTCTGTTTACAGACCTGATAAGATGCGATGAAACTCTTTCCGGATATGAAAAAGATAGAAGAAAAGCTCTCAGGGATATTGCTCTAAAGTTGAAAGATATAGGGAACAATTTCTGCAAAAAAATAGTTTATTTTGAGTATCCAGCCACAGGCTCTCATGGAATTGAACCGCCTAAAGAGTTGTGGAATCTTGCTTTTGGAAAGAAAATTATAGATAAACTTAATGATAAAGGGCTTTTTAATAAACTGATTTTAAAGAAGATATCAAAAAGGGAACTTTCTGAAGTTAAAAGAGTTATAAGGCAACATAAAGCCGATGCTGTAAATGCTGTAATCGCACTTTCTAATTTTTCCACAAGCCATACAAACTTTAGAGACCTTTTAACAAAATGTTGCGGAACAAGATATGCAAGCATGCCTCTTTTTGACCCTTCAATGCTTGATGGTGCTATGAAAGCAGACTGGAAAGAAGTTCATAAAAGATCTGAAGAAATAAAGAAATTTCTTGACAGAGTAAAAAAAATAAGGATAGAAACTCCGAATGGAACGAATATAACCTTTGAAAAAGGAAATAGAAAAGTTCATGTGGATTCAGGAATTTTAACCCGTAAAGGCTCTTTTGGTAACCTCCCTGCAGGAGAGGTATTTCTTGCACCAATTGAAAATACTGCTGAAGGGACACTTGTAGTAGAGTGGGCACCAACAAGAAAACTTGAAAGCCCTTTGATTATGAGTGTGAAAAAGGGAAAAGTTGCTTCCATTGAAGGAACAGAGCCTTATAAAGAAGAGCTTGAAAAGAAACTTAATGAGAGAGAAGAAAATAAAAATATTGCCGAACTGGGAATAGGTACAAATGATAAAGCAAGCAAGCCAGACAACATACTTGAATCAGAAAAAATACTCGGCACAGTTCATATCGCTTTGGGTGATAATTCTTCTTTTGGAGGAAAAGTGAGAACTCCATTTCATCAGGATTTTATTTTCTTTGAACCAACAGTTTTTGGGCTCACTGATAAAAATGAAGAGATAAAAATTCTTGAAAAAGGTATTCTTCTGATATAATATTTTTTATGAAAGCAAAATTAGAAATAGAATTTAAAGAAATACCTGTAGAGAAAATACAGCAAACATTATTGGAAATACTTCATGCTCTAAAAGTCGTTGATATGATTGAGGATGGGAAGTTTGAGATATTCACTCCCAATGGTGTTGTAACTGAAAAGTGTATATTACAGCAAAGCAGAGTAATCGCCTGAAGAAGAAATCCTCTGCTGTAAGCAGAGTAAATCAAAAATGTCCATAAAAATAGTCTGCCAGAATAAAAAAGCTTATGCTGATTACTTCATTGATGAAACAATTGAAGCAGGAATAGTTCTTACAGGAACAGAGGTAAAATCTCTAAGACAGGGCAAAGCAAATCTTAAAGACAGTTACGTCATAATTAAAGACAATGAGGCATGGCTCCTCAACTGTCACATAAGTCCTTACAGTCACGGAAATATTTTCAATCATGACCCTTTGAGAACAAGAAAACTGCTTTTACATAAAAAAGAAATAGAAAGATTGAGAGGCAAAATTCAGCAGCAGGGCTATACACTGATTCCGCTTAAGATATATTTCAAAGGACCATATGTAAAAGTTGAAATAGCTCTTGCAAGGGGTAGAAAGAAATACGAAAAAAGAGATATAATTAAAAAGAAAGAAGCTCAAAGAGAAATTGAGCGTGCCCTAAAAAACAAATGATCTTTAACAAGGGGGCGAAAGGACTCGACGGAGGTAGTGAGGGCTAAGCTGCATGCCGTGGTTCCTGCCACCACGTAAAACAGGTAGGGAAAACACAACTGCCAACAACGAATTGGCACTCGCTGCTTAATTAAAAGCAGCCGTCTTCCCAAGTTCTGCTCTGAGGCTTGGGCAAGGCGTCATAAATCAGAGCTATCCTAAGGCACAAACCCGATGCCTTAGGGAGAGCTAAGGGTTGTAGGAGCTTAGAGAGCCTGTGGAAGGGCGAGCTAACTTCCGAATCCTAAAACTTCCACTAAGCATGTAGATGCTTAGAAGTAGCACCTTCGGACGCGGGTTCGATTCCCGCCGCCTCCACCAAAAAGGCTATTCATTCTGTCCATTCCTTTCAAGTTTATCTTCAATATCACTCCTGAACATTCCTGCAATCAGTCTTCCATCTCTTAAATACTGGAAAAATTCTTCATAACTAATGGGACTTAAAAAATGAAATATATACTTTTGCCTAATATCTGCATTCTCTAACTCTTTGTTCAAATCTGAGAAGTGCTGTTTTGCCCATCTAAGTTTTGCCTTATTTTCAATGGAATCATCACCATCTGTTTTAACTTCAACAACAATAATATGTTCTGTGTCTTCCTTTTTAATTTTTATAAAAAAGTCTGGATTAAAAAACTGATTCTTCTGAGGATGTTCTCCTTTACGCCATGAGTATTCAATACTGTAAAAACCCTGGTCTCGCGATTTTATCCAAGCATCAATCTTTTCAGCATTTTCTCGTTTGACCAATTGTTCAACAAACTTTCTCTCAGGCTCCCCTTTGGTTAATACAAGATCAAGAGGCGTCTTGAACAAGAATTGATTAATCTCTTTTTCAGCACTCTTAGGAAGACTCTCATCTTTCTTAACTTCTATAAGAATATCTTTTACCTCACCACTAATTTCATTTTCAAAATTATCTGTGTAAAAAACTGTTGCTCCGTGTCTTAAATTACCTACAGCAAGAGACTCTCTGTCCATACTATCTGTATTAATTGGTATCGGCTCACTAACCTTTCTAACATTAACTACGGTTTTCCCTTTTTTCCTTAGTAATGTTCCAAATGCCTGAAGTATCCTTTGTCTATTCTTTTCAACAAGCCTATCGCCTTTAATCCCCCTTCTATCCATAGATTTTCTTATGATGCTTTTTATAATATCCTTAGGTGGAAGATTATTTTTGGTATATTCACCATCAAGTAGCTGGAGGATTCTGCCTTCCCAATCCCTTGTTTTGAATTCTTCATAAATCTTGTTTACAATTTCATCTACTGTATAAGTGTTATATTCAATTAGAGTGTTTTTAGAATAAACCTCACCGGCAAGACTTGCATATTCAGTGCCTTTTTCAATATCTTCTACCTGGGATATGAGTTCAATATATCCCTTTGTATAATCAAAAACTTCGGTCTCCTTTTTAGCTTCCTTTTCCTGAGGCTCTTTATCATAATTAATGTTATAAAGGGTAAAGTTATATTTTGCCCTCTCTCCTTCTTTTAAAACAGAGCTTACAAGCTTCATCTCTATTTCAAGAATCTCATCCACAAGTCCTTTTATATTTCTACTCCATGCATCGTGGTTAAAAACCTTTACCCTTGGTTGAGGGGATTGATATTCTGGAGGCACTCTAAGCCCTCTTCCTAAAACTTGTGCAATAAGAAGTTTTGAATTAAATGCCCTATCTTCCCATGGAACAATCTGAAAGACATTTTTTACATCCCAGCCCTCCGTAAGCATTGATACAGATACAATCCATTCAATAGGGTCTTCTTTGTCATCTACATCTTTAAGTCTTGCTACATTTGCCTTGTGTTCCTGAGCAGAGGTTACTATTAAAACCTTTTTTTCTATTTCTTCCATAGGAAGACCTTCTTTTTTAGATAAGAACTCTTTAAGATTTTCTGTGAGCCTTTTTGCATTAGTTATATCCTTTGTAATGAGGATGGTAAGAGGTTTAATTCTTCTATATTTATTCTGATTTTCTACGTGATTGTCATATATTTTTTGAAATTTTTCATACTGGTCAATACTTTCGTCTTTACTTACATAATCAACCATCTTTACTACCTTATCATCAACTGCTTGCCTTAAAGAGTATCTATAGATAACATCGTTAAAATATTCATCTTCAACATAGGCTGTGCCTGTAAAACCAAGCATGTATTTAAAGTTATAATCAGGATTTAAGAGAAAATCTTTCCACTTTTTTATTGATTGACTCTCTTTATCCCTTCCTGTTACTTTGTTATAAGCATGATGCACCTCATCGTTTAAAATCAGCACTCTCTCACCATTACCTATCAAGCTATCCTTTATTGATGAGCCTGTCTTTTCATAAACAGCATGGATATTTTCAATGCAGATGTCACCATCTTTGATTGTGCTATTTGCATCAATTATACGGGGATTTTTATATACTGCATCAGGTGGAAGTGTCTGTTTGAGTTTGCTATCACCACTCAATGAGATAAATTTTTCCATTAAGCCCTTTTCAATAGTAAGTGATGGACACAGAACAAGCACCTTATCAACAAGTCCTAATCCAAGCATTATCTGAGCAATACCGTAGATTACATAACTCTTTCCTGTGCCTGTGGCAAGGTCTATGGTTGCTGAAAGTTTGTGAGGCAATTGAATGTGATGAAAATATTCATCAAGGCTTCTATATCTCGTATGTAGCTCAGGATTTTTTTCCCAGTTTTCTTCCACTAAGTCCTCAATTGATTTATACCTACCCGATGCAAGATATACAATTGCATTCTCAATAGCCTCTTTTTGATACTGCCTATCACCGCAAAGCACATCAATAAACCTATCCCATCTTGAAAGGTCAAGTTTTATTGGGTCATAGGATTTGCTTACTTCTAATACAAGGTCTTTAGTCTTGTATGTCTTTATCTCAATCATGATTATTCCCTCAGTTGAAATACTTCTTTAAATTCATTACCGTAGATGTCAATATAGATGACCATAATCGTGTCACCGCACTCATCTTTATTTAGTGGAATGACTATTTTTTCCTGATGTGATAACTCTTCTTTTATTTCATCTTCTGTCTCATCCTCTTTTTTTTCTGATAGGAGATCTTCAGCAAAATAAAACTCATCCATTACAAATTCTTTGTCATTATAATCTTTATCAATAAGCACCATAGCAAGAGATTCAAAGTTTTTCAACTCATTTCCTGTTTCTTCTTCAAGATAGTTTGATAAGAATTTGGTTATGTTGATTTCAAGTTTGCCATTTTTCTTTATTACTTTTGATTCAACATCTGGCTGTCTAATAAAATGAAAACCAATAGCATCATCAAGGTCATTGACATTTCTTTTACTCTGAGGTTGTCTGAATTTCTTAAACTGCACCTTATGAAGTTCCTTTATAATTTGATAAGGCACCTTAAGAAAGTAATATCTTGTCTTTTCTATCTCATGATAATCACTTATAAAGTCCACGTAATTTGCAGGCGCTATGATATAAAGCCTACCACCAATCCTTTTGCCAATATGTGAATGGAGATCTTCAATGTACTCTTCATCCACTGCTGCATCCTTGAACTGCCAGTAGGGATATATTAGGACATAATAACCATCCTTTTTTTGACCATCTATCTTAATACCAGCGATTTTTTTCTCTATGGGCTCAACCTCAAAGAGATTCATAACAAATTTAATATAATCATCTTTTTTAAGTTCAAAGACTTTTTTGAGATCATAAAGTCCTGTGTTGACAGTTATAAAACTCCTTGCCTTCTTCCCGTACTTCTTCTTTGGATTCTCTAAATCTTTGCTATCCTGAATAGTAAGAATCCTTTTCTGCATAGTGTAAAAGGCGAGCTTCCCAATATCACAGACAATCCAACGCCTGCCAAGTTTTTCTGCTACAGCAGCAGTTGTGCCAGAACCAGCAAAGAAATCAAGGACGAGGTCATTGGGTTGGGTAGTTGATTTAATAATTCTTTCAAGAAGTTGTTCGGAGTTTTCAGTGGGGTAATCAGTGGTGAAAGAATAGCCAGGTATGTCTGTCCAGTTTGAATCCAAAGGTTCTCCTTCTTGTGTAAGTACTTTATATATTGGTCGCCCTTTCGAATTCAATTTTATTAACCCTTCTTTTTCCATTTCAAATATTCGTTCTTGACTAAAAGTCCAAACGCGTCCCTTGGGAGGATATCGCATCTCACCTAATATAAATCGGGGTTCCCCAGTCTTTCTACCTCCTGACATTGAGTCCATAGAATGCCATTTTTCTTTTTTAGAATTTAGTGGTTTTCTATAAGGTTTGAAGAAATAATCGGATGTTTTAGAATACCAAAACAGATAATCATTTGCGGTTGGATATCTATTAGCTCCAAATCCTTTTTTTGTAATTCTTGCTACAATAATTTCATTAAGAAAGTTTTCCTTACCAAAAACCTCATCCATTATCACTTTCACATAATGCCCAAAGTGATAATCCTGCCTAACAAATATGCTTCCATCATCTGCCAATATCTCTCTTGCAAGTATTAAGCGTCTTCGAAGAAACTCCACAAACTCAGCGCCTTTTGCCCTCGCACTGTATGCCTTCTGCCCTCTATTTGCATCATATTCATCACCTGTCCCAAAAGGTGGGTCAATATAAATAAGCTTTACCTTACCTTTTACCCTATCCTTAATCAGAGGATCTTTATTTTCGTAGACGGTTTTTAAGAATTGAAGATTATCACCAAAAACTATCATATTACGCCATTCTTTATCACCTGCTGGATGCTCATCACTATTGAAGACCTTTTCAACCTGCAATGGAACTGGGAAAACACCATCCTCATTAGCAAGAACATCTTCCTTCCGCATCTTGCCAGCATATACAAGCTCATATTCCTTTTGCTTTATAGGAAAAAGCTTATACTTATAATCTTCAGGTATCGGTTCACCTTTTTGGAGTTTTTCTATGAGAAATTGAATGTCATAATCTGTCAAATTTGGCATGATTTTATCCTATAGTTTTTCTTCATTTACACTTGAGAAATTTTACTTTTTCTCAAAATGCTCTTTTGCTTTTTTATATATTTCTTCCACTGTCATTCCTGCAAACAATTCATCCTGAATTTTCAAATAATCTCTCTTTTCATAGGTAATCAGAGAAAGAAATCTCAAAGCATCTACCTCTCCAAGAGTCTTGAATAAAATACTCAATCCTTTCTTTCTTATTTCCAAATCACTTGCCATTTCAGCCATTTTATTTCACCTCCATCTCTTCAATAAATTTTAAAGGGTTTATTACCCTAAGATTTATTTTGAGTTCAGATGTCTTCTTTATTAGTTTATCATCACAAGTCAAAAAATAGTTAGCTCCACCTTTCAATGCACAGGCAAGATGAATAGCATCTCTTGGTTTTATACCAGTAGCTTCAAATTCCTTTGCCTTATTAAAAATAAAATCATCTGGTGAAATAAATTCTTCAGCAAGAAAAAAAAGCATTTCTATTTCTTCTCTAATATCATTATGAGGATTCAAACTATTTTCATAGTCAATCATAAAAGACCACAAAAGAGAATATTCTCTATTTTTGATACTCTGTAATATAGAAAAGATAGCTATCGTTTCCAGTCTAATTCTTACTTGTGCTTGATCATCAAAAGGACGATTATAAACGTTGGTATCAAGATAAATTTTGTGCATAGCTTACTCATGCCTTATTAATTATCTAATTTCCCTTTAAATCATTCCTTTTTTAACATCCCCTCAGCCTGAAAACTGTAGTAACCATTCTTACTAATTATAATATGGTCAATTACTTCTATTCCTAACATTTTACCGATTTCAACCAATCTCTTTGTTATTTCAATATCCTGTTTGCTTGGCTCAGAGTCACCAGAGGGATGATTATGAACAAATATAATCCCTGCAGCCCTGTCGCTTATAGCATCAGCAAATATCTCTCTTGGGTGAACAATACTATGGTTTAATGTGCCTATAAAAACAGTCCTTTTCTGTATTAGATTAGATGCACCATCTAAAGTAAGACTGAGGAAATACTCCTGCTTTTTATCCTTTAATTCTTCAGTTATTTTAAGGACATCATCAACATTTTTAATCTTTATTCCCTCTTTTAGCAGAAATCTCTTTGAAAATTCTATGGCTGCCATAATCTGACATGCCTTTGCAAGTCCAACACCTTCTATATTTTTCAGATTATCTAAATTCAAGTTATTGAAGTCTTCCTGAGTCAACTTTAAAATATCCCTTGCTACTTCAAAGACATCCTTGCCTTTTATTCCACTCCCAAGCAAGACAGCCAGTAATTCAAGATCAGATAATGCCTTCGCACCTTTCTTTTCCATCTTTTCACGCGGTCTATCAAAATTTGGTATAGATTTAATCTTTTTCATAAAAATATTCTAAAATATCTCACACTCCAAAGAAAATAAAAATAATCTCGTAGAGAGAAAAAGATAATCAAAAAAATGGGAAAGAGTGCATAAAGTTTTCATTGATAGCAACACTCTTATTGCTAAGAAATTTTTGTTTCTTTTCGTAAGTTAAACACCATAACCCAACAGATTTACTTTGATTTCCATTGAAGCCAGAGCAACGATATCAGGCGCTAATTGCATTTTAAAAAGTGTTATTATATTTTATGAGAAAATTACTTTTTGCACTGGGGCTTTTAGGATTGGCTTTCAGATTCACTAAATCATTGGTAGATATCGTTAGATGGATTGCCAAGAAAAGATAAGATAAATCTAAATTTTTAGGCTACCACTACCTCAACAGAAATTGATTTACTGATGCATAGAGTTTTACTAACATAGAGTTTTTCAATACCGATTACTTTTCCTTCTTTATCTTTCTTAAAAATTATTTTTTCTCCTGCTTCTTCGCAGATTACCTCATCTTCATGATTTCCAAACCAGATGTCAAGTGTATCTGAATCTTTGTTGTAGTACACTACTACTTTGCCCATATTACATCATCTTCCTTTACTTTATCTGTGGGGTAAGCTGTTATTAAAAATCCTTCATTTTTAAAATGCTTAGCCACTACGCAATATAGTCTATCAAATTTTTTGTTAATTCGAATAGATAATTGAATTTCAGAAAAATGTTGAAATTATCTTTATCAAACTAATCTACAAATGTGTTGGTTATTAAGTCCTATGCCCTTTTCCTATTTATTTTTCTTCATAATATCTAAAATTTCTTCAATTAAAGGTTTTACTTGAGGAATGTCTCTTTTAACTGTTTCCCAGACTCTTTCATAAATCACACCAAAATATTCATGAATTAGTTTATCTCTCATCCCAGCCATTTTTTGCCATGGAATTTGAGAATATTTTTTTCTTATATTTCCAGGGATTTTTTTAACAGCCTCGCCTATTATCTCAAGAGCCCTGATAACCGCATAAACAGTTTTTGTATCTTTGACAAATTCCTCATAATTCATTTCAGATATGAAGGTTATTGACTTGTCCATTGCGTCCACAATGTCATTCAAATAATCTTTTATCTCTCTTTTCATAAATAGATTACTTCCCTTAATATATTCTTACCTATATAAGGTTTTAATGCTTTTTTTTCAACCAAATCCACTTTTATGCCCACTTTTTTTCTTAAATAATCCTCTATTTCAATAAAGTCAAAAAGGCTAATTCCTGCATTTTCCTCAAACTCAACAAGAATATCAATATCGCTATTTTTCTTTTGTTCTCCGCGAACCCAAGAACCAAACACTCCAATCTCTTTAATTTTGTACTTTTTTACTAATTCAGGTTTAAGGTTTTCTAAGATTGTCCTAATTTCTTTTAATGTTTTAACTTTTTTGCTCATTTTACCTAATATTTAGCTTTAAAGTATAAAATTTATCTTTTTCTATTTTATCTAATCGGAAAAACTTCTTCAATTTATTTTTTCTGTCATGTTTTTTCCCTTTCGCATTTTTAAGATTGAATTTATGCAATATTTTACAAATTAAATTCTTGCAACTCTCTCCGAACTCTATCCGATTCAAAAATAAAATCCAATAAATTCAATAAGTTATCCCCTCTTTCAGCGGGTTCGATTCCCGCTGCCTCCCAAAAAAACCTTGAAAATCAATTATTTTTCTTTCAAAAACTCTATCCTTAATTTTACAAAGTTCTAAAAAATACTGAATCTCTGATATAAACAGAAGCAAACTATAGGGAGACAAGAATCAAAATAGACAATATTAAAGCAGTTATATACCTGAGTTTTTTCTAAAAAATATTCACTACGGGCAATTTCCTTGAAATCAAAGCAATAGTCATTTTGAAACCTCTGGATATAATTTGTTATACTTTAACCTAACTGGATTAAGGGAAGAGGGGTGAGAATCCCCCGCTGCCCCGCAGCCGTGTAGGGAACGAAAGCCCGAGCTTCAGATGTCTCAAAGCATTCGGAGAATTTGAAGCATAAGCCACTGTTATGGGTAAGACCATGATGGGAAGGCGGGCAAGTAGGTAAAGGAAGCCCAAAGCCGGAAGACCTATCCAGTTGGAAGTCTTAGACTTCCAGAAAACCTCGCGGGAGGGGAAAATGGTTTTCTTTATTCTATTTTTCTGTCTTATATTTCTTGTCAATTCAGCCTTAGCAGAAGAATCCCAACTTGAAGAAATCATTGTAACAGCAACAAGAGTTGAAGAACCGAAAAAAGATGTACCTTATTCTATTCAGGTTATAACCCAGGAAGATATTAAAAATTCCACCGCTAAAAATGCAGGGGATTTAATTGTGGAATCATCAATTGGTCATGTTCACAAATATCCCGGATTATCTACAAGCAGTATTGGATTGAGAGGATTTAGAACGGACCTTTTTGATGACCTTAAAAGCAGAGTTCTAATACTTATAAATGGGAACAGAGCTGGAACAGTAAATCTTGCAACAATTCCTGTGGATGATATTGAGCGAATTGAAATTGTCAAAGGACCAGCTTCAGTGCTTTATGGTTCTTCAGCAATGGGTGGTGTAATAAACATAATTACAAAGCAGGGGAAACAAGAGGGTATATATGGTTCAATTGGAAGTGAAGCAGGTTCATGGAAATACTGGAAAACAAAAGGTGACTTGAATGGTAAAAAAGGTGTGTTTGATTTTTATGTTTCAGCCAACAGGTCTTCAATGGATGAATATTCTACCAGAGATTATGGAAAAATAAAAAACACAGGATATAATGATGAAACTGTGTCAGCTCGTTTTGGATACAGTTTTTTTGATAAGCAATATATATCTTTCGGATTTCAACACTGGATGGGATGGGATATTGGTTCTCCCGGAGCAAGATACTCACCAGATCTTGATGATTACAAAGATATTGAAAGAAATAGATTTGATCTGGAGTATAAAACAGAGACTTTTAAAGGAGGATATTATTTCACGAAAATAAGTGATGAAGACCATGAAGGAAGTACAGGGAATTCGGAACTTACATTGAAAAAAACAACTACACAGGGTTTAAGCCTTCAGAAAATATTTTCAATGAATGAACAAAGAATTATTATTGGAGCGCAATGGGATAGGATAGAGGTTAAAAGCTCAAGAAGCACAGGTGCTCCTTATAATCCAAACTCGGAGTATGATAGTTATGGTTTGTTTTCTGAAGGAAGATTAAGTTTATTCAATAAAAAACTTTTAGTAAATGCGGGGGTTCGCTATGACTATTTTGAAGATAAAATACTGCCTACAGAGGGTATCACAAGCTTAAAGCCAAGAAAGGAGAATCTTGACCATGTCACTGTAAGAGGAGGCATTATATACAAACTTACAGATAATCTTTCCATAAAGAGCAATGCTGGAACTGCATTCAGAGCTCCTGCTCCTGATGAGCTTGCAACTGATTATGTTTCTTCATGGGGAACCCGTTACATAGGAAATTCAGATTTAAAACCGGAAAAAAGTAAATCATATGATGTAGGAGTTGCATGTACAAAGGATTTATTCAAGAGTGAACTTACATTTTTTCACTCAATATTCAAAGATAAAATCTTGAGTTATTACGATAGCACCCTTAAAGCTCAGACTTTTAAAAATGTTGAAGGAGCTATAATTCAGGGTATAGAAGGAAATTTTTCATATGATATTGGGTTATTTGTTGGTTTAAATTTTTCTCTTGAACCTTTTTTAAACTTTACCTATCATACAAGATATTCAAGTAAAGATGAAAGTGAGATACAAAAGTATGGAAAAACTCTTCAATATATTCCAAAGTCCACTGCTGCTTTTGGAATAAAAGCAGGAAAAGATAAATGGGATTTAAGATTGATTGCAAATTATGCTGGAGATGAAAAAGTTGTTGACTGGAATCCTTCGTCTTCAAACTATGGGAAGGTGATTACTAAAAATGATTTTACTGTTGTAAACCTCAAAGGTTCATACAGACCATTAAAAAATTGTGAACTGACAATATCCATAGAAAATTTATTTGATAAAGGGTATGAGTATGTTCTGTATTATCCAATGCCAAGAAGAACAATCATAGGAGGACTTAAATGGATATTTTAAAGGCTTTTATCTCATGGAGTGGAGGGAAGGAAAGCTCGTTAGCCTGTTATAGAGCAATGACAAAGGGTGGGCAAGTTGTTTGTCTTGTCAATATGCTTTCAGAAGATGGGATTTATTCACGATCTCACGGGATAGGTTCAGAATTACTGAGATTACAGGCTGAAGCAATTGGAATCCCTATTATTCAAAGAAAAACCACATGGGAAAGCTATGAAAAAGAGTTTAAGAATACTATCTTGCAACTGAAAAAAGAAGATATTAAGGCAGGCGTATTTGGAGATATTGATCTTCAGGAGCACAGAGACTGGGTTGAGAGGGTATGCAGAGAGACAGGAATAAAAGCAATATTGCCATTATGGAATGAAGCAAGAGAAAAACTTCTCAAAGAATTTATTGATTTAGGTTTTAAAGCTATAGTCTGTTCAACAAATTCTGAATTTTTGGGTAAGGAATGGTTGGGTAGGCAGATAGATGATGATTTCATTAAAGATTTAAAAAACTTAGGTAACATAGATATCTGTGGTGAAAAAGGTGAGTATCATACCTTTGTCTATGATGGTCCTATTTTTAAGAAAGCAGTTAAGTTTCGTATAGTTGATAGGGTTATTAAGGATGGAAAATGGTTTCTCAAGATTGAAAGGGAGTAAAGAGATGAGATTCCTCGTCGCTAATGCTCCTCGGAATGACAGGGATGGGAGAAAGCGAATGGTATTGCTCGCAGACCTTTCGTCTACAGCTCAGGGCTCACTTCGCTTGATTTGGAATGATAGAATGGAGTGGAATTATAGAAAGGGATGGAATTACATCTTTTTCTGTCACCCTGAGGGCTTTGCCCGAAGGGTCTCCTCCTTTATTGTTATCCCAAGTGGCTTATCAAGCCCTCTGAGAAATCTCTATGATTTGAAAACGAGAAGATTTTTCAGTGCTAATGCTCCTCGGAATGACAGAATAGAGAAATCCTGGATGACTTATAAGGATAACTAAAGGAGTGCCAATAAATTTATAGAAGGAGGAATGTAGACTATGTTAAATCTTAAAATAGAGCCATTAAAAAAAGAATTTATTGATATTGCGTGGAAAAGGTTAAATAATCTAACAAAACCTCAGGGAAGTCTTGGAAGGCTTGAGGAAATTGCATCGCGGGTTGTTGCTATCTATGAAGATGCTATGCCTGAAATAAAGAAAAAAGCTGTGCTTGTTTTTGCTTCTGACCATGGAGTCACAGAAGAGAATGTATCCGCCTATCCAAAGGAAGTTACTGCTCAGATGGTCTTTAATTTTTTAAGAGGTGGAGCAGGAATAAATGTTTTAGCAAGGCATGCAGGAGCAGATGTTTTAGTTGTTGATGTTGGTGTTGATTATGATTTTAGTGAGATTAATGGATTAATCAAAAAAAAAGTTGTAAAAGGTTCAGGAAATATTGCAAAAGGCTATGCACTTAGTCGTGATGATGCAATAAAATCTGTAGACATCGGAATTGAATTAGTGAGAGAATGCTATTCCAGAGGCTATAATCTCTTTGCCACAGGAGAGATGGGAATTGGGAATACAACTGTTTCATCTGCTGTTGTAAGCGTTCTTACAAATTCAGATGTTGAAGAAGTCACAGGTAGAGGAACAGGGATAGATGAAACGACTTTTAAAAGAAAAGTTGAAGTAATCAAAAGAGCAATTGAAATAAATAAACCTGATGCATCAGATCCCATTGATGTTTTAGCAAAGGTTGGAGGTCCTGAGATAGGTGCAATAGCAGGGGTTGTTTTAGGTTGTGCATCGTTGAGAGTTCCAGTTATAGTTGATGGTTTTATTTCTACTGCAGGAGCTCTGATTGCTTATTGCATAAATCCACTTGTTAAAGATTATATTTTTGCTTCCCATAATTCTGTTGAAAAAGGACATAAAAAAGCTCTTGATTTTATGGGACTTAAGCCTTTGCTTGATCTAAATCTCAGGCTCGGGGAGGGAACTGGCGCAACTCTTGCAATGACAGTTATTGAAGCAAGCCTTAAAATTTATCGTGAAATGTCAACTTTTGAGGAAGCGGGTGTATCTAAAAATGATAAATAGATTTTTGATAGCTCTTTCGTTTTTGACAGTTTTACCTCTGAAATTCAAAGAAATAAACGAAAAAGAGCTTATTCGCTCTATTATTTTTTTCCCTTTTATAGGTTTTTTAGAAGGAGTTTTTTGTATTTTTTTAGTGAACATCTTCAAACAAATTTTTTCATCTTCAGTTATTTCAATTATTTTACTGGTATTTTTATTTTCAGTGAGAGGAATATTTCACATTGACGGGCTTTCAGATACTTTTGATGCTCTTTTTTATAAAGGAACGGGACAGAAGGAAAAAGACCTCCAGCAAAGACTACAAATAATGAAAGACAGCGTAATAGGAGTTGCTGGAGCAGTTGCCTTAGTTTTAGATGTACTTTGTAGATTTGCTTTTGTAAAAGAACTTATTGATATTAATCAATTTTTGATATTTTTATTTATGTTTTGCTTTTCAAGATGGATAGTAATTCCATTAATGTATTATGGAAAACCTGCAAGAACTACAGGACTTGGGGTTTTGTTTATAGGGAAAATTAGTTCATGGCAAGTTATTATTTCTACTGTTTTACCTATTTTTTTGCTGGTTTATTTTACTATTGAAAAAAATTTTATTTTTTTGCCTTTAATTGCGCTTTTTCTCTTTTTTATTTCTTATATTTTGAAAAAATTTTTTGAAAGAAAGTTTAACGGAATAACAGGAGATCATCTTGGAGCAACCGTTGAAATAACAGAGATAGTTTTTCTCATTTGTTTTTTATTAGGTGAAAAATTATGGCTAAGTTATTAATGATACAAGGGACATCTTCAAACTGTGGGAAAAGTTTAATTGTTACTGCTTTGTGTAGAATCACTAAAAACAGGGGTATAAAAGTTGCGCCTTTTAAGGCTCAAAATATGAGCCTTCAGAGTTTTATTACAGAAGATGGAGGAGAAATAGGTCTGGCTCAGGCAATTCAGGCAGAGGCAGCGGGTGTAGTTCCTAATGTTCATATGAATCCTGTTTTGCTTAAACCTTCAGGGCAACAGGGTATTCAGATAGTTGTTCATGGGAAGCTTTATAAGACCTTGAACTCAATTGATTTTTACTCTGAAAAAAAGAAACTCTGGGAAAATGTCACAGATTCATTGAATTATTTACTTAAAGAACATGATTTTTTAATAATTGAAGGAGCTGGAAGCCCTGCTGAGATAAATCTTCTTGAAAAAGACATAGTGAATATGGCTGTAGCAGAGTATCTGAAAGCACCAGTTATTCTTGTAGGTGATATTGACAGGGGAGGGGTTTTTGCCTCTCTTTATGGAACTGTGAAGCTTCTTGAAAAATATGACAGTCTTTTTAAAGGTTTCATAATTAATAAATTCAGAGGCCATGTGGATATTCTTTCGCCTGGAATTAAAAAACTTGAAGAATTGATAAACAAGCCCTGTTTAGGAGTTGTTCCATATTTAGATGAAACAGGAATTTCTGATGAAGATGGAGTTTCTATGAGACTAATCAACTTTTTTGCCCAAAAAGTTAATGCACCAGTTAAGATTGTTGTTCTCAGACTAAGATATATTTCAAATTTCAATGATTTTGAGCCCTTGAGATTTGAGCCTGATACTGAGTTGATGTATTCATTAAAAAAAGAAGATCTGCTGAGTGCTGATATAATAATAATTCCTGGTTCAAAGAAAACATTTGAAGACTTAAAACTTTTGAGAGAGCTTAAGATTGACCAAACATTAAGAGAGCTTGCTAAGAACGGAGTTGAAATCATTGGAATATGTGGTGGATTTCAGATGCTTGGTGAAAAGTTAATAGATCCCTATATGGTTGAAAGTTCACTCAGAGAGTTTGATGGAATAGGTTTACTTCCTGTTGAAACATTATTTTATCCTGAAAAAATAACAACTCAGGTTGAAGGCTGTTTATGTTCAGAACCTTCAATAAAAATTACAGGTTATGAAATTCATAAAGGAATAACTTACGGACATCTCGGGCTTTTTAAAATAACAAGGACTTCAATGAATCAGACTTTATTTGATGGAATAGTCTGTGGGAATGTCTGGGGAACATATATTCATGGAATATTTGAGAGTGACAGTCTTAGAAGATGGCTTATAAATAGACACAGAGTTAAAAAGGGATTAAATCCAATTGATTATAGTTTTTCATGGAAGAAACTCAAAGAATCATTTATAGATACTCTTGCAAACACTATTGAAAAAAATCTGGATATAAATAGAGTATGGGAAATAGCTGGACTATGAAGATATTATTTGTTGACAGTTGGATAATAGTTTCAGCATTTTTAATTGATTTTTTGATTGGAGATCCCAAAAAATATCATCCTGTCAAGACAATAGGCAAACTTATTGAAAAAACTGAAAATTTTTTAAGAAAAAGAAAACTCAATGGTAGATTTGGTGGTTTTTTGCTCTTTTTATTCGTTGCAGTCTCTGTTTTTTTATTTTCCGTTATATTCGTATATTTTCTAAATAAGCTGAGCAGTCTATCAGAGATAACATGGTTATTTTCATGTATTCTTTTAGCAGTAGCTGGAAGCTTATTTATTGCTTTACGAGGGCTAATTGAGGAGGCTAAAAGGATAAATAGGCTTTTAAATGAAGAAAGTTTGGAGCAGGCAAGAATTTCATTGAAAGCCCTCGTTGGAAGGGATACGGATAATCTTTCAGCAGACAAAATAAGAATCGCAATTATTGAAAGTCTTGCTGAGAATCTATCTGACGGAGTTATTGCACCGTTGTTTTATTTTTTAATAGGAGGCTTTCCATTTCTACTTCTCTATAAAACTGTAAATACCCTTGATTCAATGGTTGGTTATAAAAATGAAATATATAGGAAGTTTGGGTGGTTTTCAGCTAAAATGGATGATATTTTTAACTATATTCCGGCAAGAATAACAGGACTCCTGATTGTTTTAATCGCCTTTATAATGCTTGGTTTTTCATCTGGGAAGAGGGCATTGAAAATTATGCTGAGAGATGGAAAAAATCACAGCAGTCCAAACAGTGGAATACCTGAAGCAGCAATGTCAGGAGCTGTTGGAGTAAGAATAGGAGGTCCTAATTATTATGGAGGCGTACTTTTTAAAAAGCCCTATATTGGAGATGATTTAGAAATTGTGAAATCAAATCATGTTCATCTTTGCATTAAATTTGTGATTTTAAGTAGTTTTATCTTTGTTTTGTTATCAATCATAATTAGAGAGGCTATTATATGAGGTTATTTCGGTGGAGGAGGTAAATAGGTGAGACACGGAGGTGATATTTATACTGCTTCAGAAATTACAGGCAAAGCCATTTGTGAAATTATAGACATGAGCTCCTCTGTTAATCCTCTACATTTACCAGAAAAAATAAAAAGAAAAGCTCTTGAAAGGTTTCCACTTCTACATAAATATCCTGATACTGAAGCAAGAGCTTTCATAAAAACTTTTTCAGAACTTTATAGAATTCCACCTGAAAATATAGTTTGTGGAAATGGCTCAACAGAACTGATTTATCTAATAGTAAAGGCATTAAAACCTAACTCTGTTTTGATTTTAGAACCCACATTTATTGAATATGAGAAAGCTTGTAGAGTAAATGAGATAGATGATGTAGAAAAAGTTTTTACTTTGAATAAAGAAGAAATTTTTGAAATGATTAACAAAAAAATGCAAAAAAGAAAGTATGAGATGATTTTCATCTGCAATCCCAATAATCCAACAGGATGGTTAATAGATAAAAAAGAAATTTTGGAACTGGCTAATCATTATGAGGATTCAACTTTTGTATTAGATGAAGCTTTTATAGATTTTGCTCCCGATGAAACTCTGCTCAGAGATTCAATATCATCAAATATTATTGTTTTACGCTCTCTCACAAAGTTTTACGGACTTGCAGGACTTAGATTCGGCTATGCTGTTGCTTTTTTTAAAACTATTGAAAGAATAAAGAGATATAGACAGCCATGGAGTATAAATAGTTTATCGCAGTGTATAGCAGAAGAAATAATCAAAGATGAAGAGTTTAAAAAGCAGAGTCATGATTTTTTCCTTATGGAAAAAGATTTTTTTGAATATTCATTGAATAAACTCAAACTCAGATATTTTCCATCTGTGGCAAATTTTTATCTTATTGAAATTCACAAAAAAGGTATTTTCCAATATATGTTAGCAAGAGGAATTCTTATTAGAGATTGTTCAAATTTCTATGGACTCAATGAAAATTTTATAAGGGTTTCAGTAAAAACCAGATTTGAAAATGAAATATTTTTCAAAGAACTAAAAAAGTTTTTGGAGAGTTGACATGATTACATTTATAATCGGTGGAATAAAAAGCGGAAAAAGCAATTTTGCACTCAAAGAGGGAGAAAAAACAGGAAACAGAAATTTTTATTATATTGCAACGGCAAGAGTTATTGATGAGGAGATGAAGGAACGCATAGAAAGGCATAAGAAAGAAAGAGGCAGTCACTGGATTACTATAGAAGAGCCAATAAACTTAAATGAGGCTATTATGAAAATTACTCAGAACTCATCTGTGGTAATTGATTGCTTAACTACATGGCTTACAAATCTTCTTGTTGAAGGCTATGATTTTTGTGAATTTGTAGAAGCATTTTTTGATTTATTGAGGAAATATAGAGATGAAATTCATTTATTTATTGTGGCAAATGAAGTTGGTTTGGGCATAATTCCTGAAAATGAGCTTGGAAGAAAATTTGTTGACCTTGCAGGGACTGTCAATCATAAAGTAATGGATATATGCGATAGAGCTTATTTAATGGTTGCTGGAGTGCCTTTGAGAATAAAGTGAAGATTCTGGTATTTTTTCTAATATTTTTATTCTTTTCCACATCATCTTTTGCTGAGGTTCAAAGAATTATTTCCCTTGCACCGTCAGTTACAGAAGCAATTTATTATCTAAATGCCACTGACAGATTGGTTGCTGTATCAAACTATTGTAAATGGCCCGAGGAAATTAAAAACAAAACGAAAGTAGGAGGTATGATCAATCCATCATATGAAAAAATATTAGTTTTAAAACCAGATCTTGTAGTAATTTCAAAAGATGTTACTCCTAAGGAAGTTTACAACAGACTAATAGAACTCGGCATCAAGGTACATGTCTATGCTCCTAAAAGTCTTGAAGATATATCTAATGAATTAATAAGACTTGGAATTGTCATTGGCAAAGAAAAGGAAGCAAAAAGTATCGCCTATGAATTTCAAAAAAAACTAAGAAAAATAAGGAAGGTTTTTAAAGGGCAAAAGGCGTTATTTATAATATGGGCTGATCCACTCACTGTTGCAGGCAAGACATCTCATATAAATGAAGTCATGAATCTATTAGGGCTTACAAACATTGCCGAGTTTTCATCAATTAACATAGAAAGAATAATTAAAATGAATCCAGATATTATTTTTTTTGGTGTCGGACACAAATCCTCTGTATCAGAGAATTTGATTTTAAAACTAAAAGACACTAATGCAGTAAAAAATGGTAAAGTTTACTATATAAGTGATAAAATTTATCATTTAAGTCCAAGAATCATAGAAGGAATTGAAGAAATGACAAATAAGGCAAAAACATGGATAAAATAATTATCATAGCTCATGGAAGCCCTAAAAAAGAGATAAATAATTTAGACTCTATGGTTGAAGACTTAGCAATTGTTCTCGGCAAAAAGGTTGAAGATATCAAATATGCTTATCTTAAATATGGTAGCCCCTCAGTGGATGAGGCTATAACTAAATGCGTAGAAGAAGGCGCAAAAAGAATAATAATACATCCATTTTTTTTATCTTCAGGAAGTCATGTTTCTTTTGATATTCCTAAGATTATTGAAAATATAAAAAAACTTTATCCACAACTTGAAGTTTTATGCACAAACCCATTGGGAAAAAGTAAAAAATTAGTTTATGTAATTAAAGATTTAATTGAAGAGAATCTTGAAAGAATATCATAATTTTTAACAAATCTGAAAAATAAAGTGGAGGTGAAGGGATTCGAACCCACGACCTCCTGCGTGCAAAGCAGGCGCTCTCCCAACTGAGCTACACCCCCACATTTTACATGGGCCTAGTTGGAATCGAACCAACCACCTCACCCTTATCAGGGGTGCGCTCTAACCGAGCTGAGCTATAGGCCCATCAACAATTTAAATTAACTTAAAATATTATATTTTGTCAAGGAAAGATAAAAAAACTTAATGGTTTTTTATTAATCATATTGCGTGAGAGACAAAAGAGGGGACAGTGCCCCTCTTTTCTTTATTCTTTCACATATTCTGTTGCAAGCCTGCCTACTTCTTTAGCAAATTCAGCTATTCCACCTTTGAATTGGAAGGCATTGGAAAATCCAACTGCTCTTAAGGCAATTGTGGCAGCAGCAGCTCTATCCCCTGTGTGACACAGCACTGCAATTTTTTTGTTCTTTGGAAGTTTTGCAAGGTTTTCAGGTTTAAAAAGTTCATGCATTGGGATTAGAAGAGAGTCTTTCCATACAGGAGCTATAAGTTTTTGTTCTGCAGGTGTTCTTATGTCAAGAATTACAAAATCTTCTTTCTTTTTGATCATTTCAAGTATATCTTTTGTTGTTATCTGACAAGGTCTCATTGCGAGAACTTCTGGGGTCATCTGAGAAAACATGACATCAAATTTTTTTGCCATCTCTACATCATAAGCAAAAGCCGATAAGGTAAACAATAAGACAGTTACTAAAGTTGCTAATAAGACTTTCATTTTAACACCTTCCTATTTTTTTATACCTTTACCCATTCCTTGAGGCTCTCCTTTTTCTACAGGCTCTCCAGAATTTGACCAGGCATTAAATCCCCCTTTTAAATTGTAGACATTTTTATATCCAAGTTTTTTAAGATCACAACTTGAAACCGCTCCTCTTCCTCCTGTCTTACAATAAACTAAATATGTTTTTTCTTTATCTGGCAACCAATCATAAGCCTGAAAATCTAATAATCCTCTTGGAGCCCAAATTGCACCTGGAATATGACCTGCAACATACTCAGTATATTCCCTAACATCTAAAATCACTGCACCTTTTTTAATCAACTCTTTAGCGGAATTTACATCAACTTCCTGAATTCCACATTGTTTAGCTTCTTTAACTCTCTCATCGCTTAATGGGGTAGCTGCAAAAGTAAAGTTACTTAACATTAATACAAGGCTGATTACAATTAGAATCTTGCTCCATCTTTTCATGGGAACCCCTCCATCTTACAGAATTATTTCCTGCAAAGCAGGATACTCTAAGGGAGTATAAACAATAAAGTGATTTAATGTCAAGTTAAATATAGTATAGCTTTAAGGGCTTATGGGTATATATTGACAAAATCTATAAATAAAGTTACACTTATAGAAAAAAGGAGGTGTTTTATGAGTAAAAAAGGGCGAACTTTGATTTTGACTTGTTTGATTTTTGCTTTATGTTTAGCTTTTTTAGCCTCTCAGGGTATATCTCAACAAAAGCCTATCATAGCTAAGGGATGTTCTTTGCCTGGTTGTCACACTGCAAAGCAAGGAGAACTTTGGGGTAATTTGAAGACTGTCTCTGGAAAAGCTGCGATGATTCAAATTGATACAGGTGCTTTATGGACTGTCAAATTTGACGAAAATACCAAACTAAAGAATTGGAATCAACCCCTTAATAAATTACCAAAAGAAAAAGAGATTGCTATTACTTATGTAGAGAAAAATGGCGAATTCTACGCCACTTTAATTAATGTAAAACCGCCAGTTGCCGTGGACCCTTCAAAGGTTATAAAAGTTAATGAAATGAAAAAAATTTATGATGCAAAAAGTGCACTCATAATTGATTGTAGACCTGCTGGTAGATATAATGAGGGACATATACCTGGTGCAATTAACATCTGGTTTGCAGAGTTTGATAAACATATTGATAAATTACCGAAGGATAAAAATAGTTCAATTGTATACTACTGTCAAGGTCCTACTTGAGCTCTTACGCCTTCATCTGCTCGGAGAGCAGAAGCATTAGGTTACACCAATGTAAAGCAATTTGTAGATGGACTTCCTGAGTGGAAAAAACAAGGTTATCCTGTTGCCTCAACAGTCAAGTATTTACAAGAACTTATCAGTAAAGACATTCCTCATGTATTGGTTGATGTAAGACCAAGAGAGCAAGCAGAAAAGGAACATATAAAGGGTGCTATTAATATATCTCTCGCGGAACTTGACAAGGCAAAAAAATTATTCCCTAAACAGAAAAATGCACCGATTATAATTTATTGCACACAGGATAAACTTTCACTTAAAGCTTTTGACATTATAAGAAAATGGGGATATGTAAATACCTCTTATCTTGAAGGTGGGATAGAAGCATGGAAGAAAGCTGGTGGAGAGGTTTTATCCGGACAGTTAAAGAAAGAGATTGTATATATTCCAAAGCCAAAACACGGGACAATTGGTATAGAGGAATTCAAGAAGATTATAGGAAAAATTCCAGCCAATGTGATTATACTTGATGTAAGAGATCCTGAGGAAACACAGATGGGTATTATAAAAGGGGCTAAAAACATACCAGTAAACGAGCTTAAGGATAGGCTTAATGAACTACCAAAGGATAAAGAAATAGTTGTTCACTGTGCAACTGGAATGAGAGCAGAAATGGCTTACAACATACTTAAAGAAGCAGGATACAATGTAAAATTCCTTGATGCAACCATTCAGATTAAAAAAGGCGGCAAATATAAAATAACAGAAAACTAAAAATTACAAGAGGAGGGAGCAACCTGCTCCCTTTCTCTGCTATAATTTTAAATGTCCTTCAAACTTGGTAAAATAAGTGATCTCGCTACTCCTTTTACTGTAACAGTTTTTTTTCTTCAGTTTCTACTTATAGTTGGCTTTTTAGGCTATGGATACTACATGGATTCATCTGAAAGTTGTATAAATTGCCACAGTTCAAAGGAAAAAATGGCTGAGCTTGGATATCCTCAATTTTATGTTACACTTGGAGAAGTAAGAAAACAGACAGGACATAAAACAGTTCAATGTAGGGACTGTCACTTAGGTAACGGAAGAGCTCACGATAAAGATGAAGCACATAAGGGAATGTTAAAAGCAATCTTTGTCAATGAAAGTGCGGAACCAGTGGAGAGAAGCAAAGTTTACAGCAAGGAAGAGATAGAGCTAAACAAAATATTTCCAATGGGGGGAAATGCTCTTTTTGAGCTTCTTCCAAAAAAGAGAGAAAATGATGGAGTATCTCTTCATCCTGAGGTGCGAAATATTCTCTGGCATGATAGAAATCCTTATACTTTTAATTTTGATCCTAAAATAGCTGAAAAAACATGTGGAAAGAGAGGTTGTCACCAAGAAGAGTTAAAACAATTCAGAAGCACAACAATGGCGACAAACTATCGTCAAAGAACTATGCAGACATGGCTTGAACCCTATGGACCACACAACTGTGGTCCATCCTTTGCAGATTTACCTCCAGAGGAAATACTTAAAATCGCAGAGTTTGATTTCACAAATACTGAAAAGATAAGAAAGGAAATAAATGTTTCATTTACTACCGAACAAGCAATTGCAAAACAGAGACTTTGCAATGTATGCCATGCTGGATGTGTTGACTGCCACTATGCACCAAGCAGAGAAAGAGGCACTCATGCCTTCATAAAAGTTCCAGATTCATTGAGTTGCATGGGAAGAGGAAGAGGAAATTCAGTCTGCCATACCGGCTCAGGGCACTCAAGAAGAGGAGAAACCTATATAGGGAAGTTTTATTCAATTCCTCAAGGAAGAAAGCCAGATATTCATTTTACAAAGGGAATTCACTGTGTAGACTGTCACCAAACAGGTAAAAAAGGAATGGGTGATATGCAACGTAAGGCAACCTGTGGAGACTGTCATATTGAGATAGAGAAAGCCCTTACAAACTCAGTTCATAGGAATCTCACCTGTACAGCCTGTCATGTAACAGAGGCAGGTGGATATCAGATAACAGTCTGGGGTAAGGGATACATAGGTGAAAAGCCTAATCCGTTTAAAAAATACTCTCTCTATTACGGAATTCAAAAGCCTCTTATATTAATGAAAGACCAAAAAGGCATATGGTTTCCCGTTAAGATTTTTCCCCATAGTGTAAGTAATATTAAGAAAGATGTAGCACCAACAGAGATAAAATTTAGATGGTCCAATGGTGAAACAAGGGATATGTATGCAATTATCGGTACCTTTGATGGACTTCCTTCAGGAGATAAACATCTGCTTTGGTTACAAATTGAGGAAGTAGCACATCCATTTGGAAAAGCAAGGGACTGTAAAAGTTGCCACAGTAGCATTCAAACTTCTGTTTCAACATGGCAGTATGAAGACATTCAGGGAGCAGAACCATTTAAAGGAGGATATAAAATAGTTGCCGATGAAAAAGGGTTAAGATTAAAGGATTTCTGGCACAGTAAGATAAAGGTATTGAAGGGCTTTGAGCTATCTCAGTTTGCCTCATGGCTCTATCTAACTGATAAATGGTTTATCCCCGGAGATTTTAGTATTAGATTTGATAAGAAAAAGTATAAAGAGTATGAGAGGCTTTACAAAAAAAATCTTGTAAAACTTGAAAGACTTAAAGGCAGATTTAGTGATAAGGAATTGAAAACACTGAGACAGATTCTTTTGCATAATCCTGAGCATAAGTTTTAGCTTGATTTTGATATAATTTAGATAACTACTTTTAAACGAGGTGCAAAGATGAAAATTCTTATAGTTTATTACAGCACTTTTGGGAATACTTACAAGATGGCACAACTGATAGCAGATGGTGTTAAAGAAGCTGGTGGAGAGCCTATAATAAGAAGATGCCCAGAATTAATTCCTGAAAATATTATAGAGTCAAGGCCAGACATGAAAGCAGGGGCAGAGATGCAGAAAGATGTTCCTTTGGTAACTCTTGAAGATTTTAAACAAGCGGATGGATACGCCTTTGGAACGCCCACGAGGTTTGGAAATGTGTCTGCGCAACTTAAGAATGTTATTGATCAACTCGGTCCTTTATGGATACAGAGAGTTTTTGAAGGGAAGCCAGCAGGAGTTTTTGTTTCAACAGGTACACTTCATGGAGGTCAAGAAACTACAATTCTTACTTTTATGACTGTTTTGCTTCATCTTGGTTGTATCATTGTTGGAGTTCCTTATTCAGTTTCTGATTTATATCTAACAAAGGGAGGAGGATCTCCTTATGGACCAGGACATATTGCAGAGGCTGAAAATAAAAGAGAGATTGATCAGAATGAGGCAAATATTTGTAAAGCTTTTGGAAGAAGACTTACAGAGATAGCAAAAAGGCTTAAAAGCACCTAATCACTTAAAGGCAACATCAAGAATCATCATAAGTGTAAATCCTATAATGAGTCCTGCTGTTGCAATATCGGAATTTCCCTTTTTCTGTGATTCTGGAATCAACTCCTCTGCTGTGATAAAAATCATTGCTCCAGCAGCAAATCCCAAGGCATAGGGTAGGAGATTTTGCATGACTTCAACCATCAGAACTCCTACTACTGCAAATATTGGTTCAACTATTCCTGAGATTTGACCAACAGAGAAGCTTTTTAGTCTTGAAAAACCTTCAGCTCTTAATGGAATTGAAATGGCAAATCCCTCAGGAATATTTTGAATACCTATTCCAAAGGCAAGTACAACAGATGAGATTAAACTTACATCCTCTGGTTTTAATGCATGAGCTCCAAATGAAACACCGATAGCCAATCCTTCAGGAATATTATGTAGGGTAACTGCTAAAACCAAAAGAGTGCTTCTTCTTAAAGATACTTTTAGTCCCTCTGCTTCATGAATTGGTGATTGGAGATGAAGATGAGGAATAATCATATCAAATAATCTAAGGAAAATAGCACCCAGAATAAATCCTACAGCAGGTGGTAACCAAGAAACTATGTTTAATTTCTCAGACATTTCAATTGCAGGCTGAAGGAGTGACCAGAAACTTGCAGCAATCATAACTCCTGCTGCAAAACCCAGTGCTAAATCAAAAATCTTTTGATTCACTCTCTTTATCATCAGAACCATTGAAGCACCCAGAGCAGTCATAAACCAAGTAAAAATACCTGCAATTAGAGCAAGTATAATTGGAGATATTGCTTGAATTTTTTGTTCAAACATTTCCAATCATTATAATATAAATTATGCTAAAGCCAAAAATTCTATTCAGCAGATGTTTTTTTGAGCCTGTAAGATACAATAGTGGACTGGTTGTTGATGAGTTTGTTGAAAATTTAAAGAGATATGTTGACTGTGTATATTTATGTCCTGAGGTTGAGATAGGACTTGGTGTGCCAAGAGTTCCTGTAATCATTATACAAAATAACAATGAAAAGAGATTAATCCAACAGGAAACTGGATTAGATTTAACCGATAAAATGATTAGTTATGTTGAAAATGTAATTAAACAATTAAACAAAATAGATGGCGCTGTCCTGAAGGCAAAGTCTCCTTCCTGTGGAGTCTCATCAACAAAACTTTACAGAGATGGTGTAGTTATAGGTAAAACAGACGGATTTCTTGCTGAAAGCCTAAAAAAAGCCTTTCCATTACTTCCAATAGAGGATGAGGGAAGACTAAGAGATGAAAACATAAGAAATCATTTCTTAACAAGAATTTTTGCTCTCTGTGAATTTAAAGCTCTTAGTAAAAATCTTAAAGAGTCAGATTTGGTGAGATTTCATACGAAATACAAATATCTTCTTATGACATATAGCCAACAACATCTGAAAATTCTTGGAAGAATTGTTGCGGATGGAAAAATCAATATAACTGAAAAAATTTCTAAGTATGGTGAAGTATTTATTGAGGTTTTTAGAAAAAAGCCAACAAAAGCAAGACATATAAACACACTTACCCATATTTTTGGGCATATATCAAGATATCTAAGTCAGAGAGAACGTGCACACTTTTTAGAGCTTATGGAAAAATATAGAAAAAACATGATTAAACGAAGAGTTCTTATTGAGCTTCTCAGAAACTTTGCCTACAGATTTGAAAATGATTACATTCTACTTCAGAAATACCTTGAGCCTTTTCCAGAGGATTTAAGTGTATAGGAGAGTCATCTTCTGGTTTAAAAGAGACTTACGGATTGATGACAACAGAGCCCTCTTTGAAGCATGTCAGAACTCATTTGAGGTAATACCTGTATTTATTTTTATCCCGAGCATACTTGAAAGATTTAAAAGTTATGATAGAAGAACTGGATTTCTAATAGAATCCCTCAAACACTTAAGCAAAGAGATAGAGAAGAAGGGTGGAAGATTGTACTGCTTTCATGATGAACCACAAAGGGTTTTTCTTACTTTAATAAGAAAATATGGAATTCAGGCTATTTTTACAAATAGGGCTTTCTCCTGGAGTGGGGAAGAAGTAGAGGAAACAGTAAAAAAACTCTGTTTAAATGAAGGTGTTGATTTTGTAACCTTTAATGATAACTTTCTTGCTGAAATAGATAAGATTCCTTACAGGAAAATATATTCAAAATTTTACAGATACTGGGAACAGAATCTTAGGCTCACAGAGGTATCCTCTCCAGAAAGAATTAATACACCTAAGCTTAATGAACCAGAGATTGATATAGTAGCCTCTGAGATAAGCCATGAAAAAAACATAGTGTGGAAGCCAGATTTTGGGATAAGAAGACTTAAGGAATTTGATTTTAACAGATATGAAGAGTTGCGCGATAGATTGGATATTGATGGAACATCAAAGCTTTCACCCTATATAAGATTTGGATTAATCTCCTTAAGAAAAATCTACAGAGTAGCCTCAGAGGCTGCTGGGCAGGATTGTCAATTCATAAAGGAGCTGGCTTGGAGAGAGTTTTGGTATCATATAAAGCTAAATTTCCCTCAATTTAAAAACTTAGAGTTTCAGGAAAAAAGAAGAAAGATAAGATGGCAAAACGATGAAAAACTTTACAAAGCCTTTATTGAGGCAAAAACAGGTTATCCCTTGATTGATGCAGCAATTATTCAGCTAAAGCAGGAAAACTGGATGCATAACAGAGCAAGAATGATAGTCGCATCCTTCTTAACTAAGGATTTAATGATTGATTGGAGATGGGGAGAAAGCTTTTTTATGGAGCATCTCATTGATTATGATGAAGTGGTAAATGTAGGAAATTGGCAGTGGAATGCCTCTGTAGGTCCAGATCCTAAACCTTTAAGAATCTTTAATCCTATAATTCAAGCTAAAAAATTTGATCCTGACTGCAAATTTATAAAGAAGTATTTACCCTCACTAAAGAAACTACCAAGTTTTATGCTACATGATCCTTTAACCCACAGACTGCCTTACCATAAACCCATAGTGAATCACTTTGAAAGATTGATTCTCATTAAAAAACTTTACAGCTAAGACTCCTCTACACAAATCTCTCTCTTTGATATAGCATAAATTGTCCTAATGCTTACAACTCCAATTACTAAAGTTGTCAGTATCAAAGCTAAAGATGTTAAAAATTTATAGAAAAATAACCCTGTAAGTTAGAATTCTTATAAGAAAAACAAAGTATAAAATCACACCGACAATCCACATAGAGTATGCCACGCTTTGATTTATTGAATCATATGCAATGGACAACAACAGAAGAGAGATAGATATTGTTGGAAAGAAGTTTGATTTAACGGGATGGTGGAATTCTGCTTTTACTTGATTCCAATATTTTACTGTTTTCGTAAGATAGATAACCAGAAAAAGGCCAAATATAAGAGTTGACAGATAGGTAAAACCTACTCCAACTAACTTTATTGTTTCTCCTAAAAAGGATGAGAGTCCTGTTAAATCCTTTACTAAATTTTTTATACCCCTTAGGGCTATTAGGAAATAGCTTCAATAATGGTGGTTATTAAAAATATCAACAAAAAAGCAAAAGCTATCAAAGCTGTCAATTTCCAGCCTATCTTTTTATCAATCCAGGGAATCAAGATTAAAAATGATAGTATGCCTAATGGTAATAAAACGCCACCTATAAAAACTGTATCAGTAGAGAAGAATCTTAATAGCCAGAAAAGCCATAGATAATACCATTCTGGTCTTGGCTGATAGGCAGCAATAAAATCAATCTCTCTACCTATTAGGGGTGTAAAAAGAAAAGTGAGAATCAGTATTAACTCAAAAGTCAGAATGGCAACAAACAAAATCTCAATCAAGTAATCGGGATAAAATTTCTTTTTCATAGAGGCTTTGATATTCCGAGTTTTTTAATCATATGAAAATGTGCCCAAAGCAGAAGAATGATGAGACCTGGAAACCACAGCACATGAAGACTATAAAATCTTGAAAGAGTAGCACCTGATACCTCATAATCTCCTCTTACAATCAGTAGCAAAGCTTGACCAACAAAAGGAATACTACCTACTATGTTTGTTCCAACCACTGTAGCCCAATATGCCTTTTGATCCCATGGTAGTAGATATCCTGTAAAGCCCTCAAGCATTACAATAACAAAGGTAATTAAACCCACAATCCAATTAAGCTCTCTTGGTGGACGATAGCTTTTAGTTACAAAAACCCTAATTGAATGAATAATTATGCTTACAATCAAGACATTGGCAGACCACTTGTGAATTCCTCTGAGAAGTTTTCCTAAGAAAACCTCTTCATGAATTCTTAAAATGCTTTGATAGGCTTCTTTTTCAGAAGGAATATAATGAAAGGAAAGGAATAACCCTGATACGAGACATATAAGAAAGGCAGTAAAGGCAATACCACCGAAACAGTAAAAATAATTGATTCCTTCAGGGATGTCTCTATCAAAAATGCCTCTATGAGTAGATTTAAGTCTGAATCTATCAAGAAACCAATCAATGAGGTTCATATTTTTATTCCCACAAAAATCTTTTTATTTTCTATTTTAACAGGAAGTCTTTGAAGAGGCTCTTTGGGTGGACATTTCAAGACTTTCCCTTCACTGTCATATTTTCCACCATGGCATGGACATATAAATTCATTGGAATTTTTATCAAAATTTACAAAACAGCCGAGATGGGTGCATACAGGAGAAAGAGCAATTATTGAATCTCCGTCATTTACAAGATAGATTTTTAAGGATTTTTGCAAGTTTCCAATTTCTATATTAATTTTTTTTACTCCTTCTTTCGGAATCTTATCCTCTGGTATTTCATAGTAACTGTATTCCTTTTTTTTAGGATTTGCAGGTTTTAAGAGTGATAGCCCTAAAAAAGAAAATATTAATGCTACAAAAGTAAAAAATAGTTTTAGCATTTTCTTTAGAAAGAACCTTCTTTTTATATCCATTTTTTCTTTATCAATTATCACACTTATATTATACCCCCATAGCCTATTTGAAAAACTATTGACAAAATAAAAATTTTTATGTAGTATTTAACTATTAGTATAACAAATATAAGGGGGTGAGGGTATGAGTATTACCAGGAGAGATTTTCTCAAAATTGCAGCTGTAACAGGCGGTGTCGCGGCAGCAAGCACCCCAGTTGTAAAATCTGTATTAGCTCTTGGCAAAAAACCTGTTTCTTTGCCCCAGTATGTTCCTACTACCTGTGAAATGTGTTTTTGGCGCTGTGGCGTGATAGCCAAGGTTGTGGATGGCAAAGTTGTTAAACTTGATGGCAATCCTCTACATCCAAACTCTCGTGGAAAGCTTTGCGCAAGAGGACATGGCGGTATAGGACTTCTTTATGATTCTGACAGGCTAAAAACTCCGCTAATTAATACAGGCTCAAGAGGTGAGGCTAAATTTAAAAAAGCATCATGGGATGAAGCCTTAGGATATGTGGCTGACAGGATGCAGAAAATTAAAGAAAAATACGGAGCAGAATCAGTAGGATTACTAACTCATGGAACTGTATCAACATATTTTATGCATTTACTTCAGGCTTTTGGCTCACCAAATTTTGCCATGCCTTCATTTGCTCTCTGTAGAGGTGCAAGAGGTGTTGCTTTTGAACTTACCTTTGGAGAGGATGTAGGAAATCCGGAAAGACTTGACCTACAAAATAGCAAAGCAATTGTTCTCATAGGAAGTCATCTTGGTGAAAATGCCCACAATTCTCAATGTCAAGAATTTGCTGAAGCTGTAGGAAAAGGTGCTACAGTTATTGTTCTTGACCCAAGATTTTCAACTGCAGCAGGTAAGGCAAAATACTGGTTACCAATAAAACCTACAACTGATTTAGCAATTTTACTTGCATGGATTAATATAATCATAAATGAAGGACTCTATGATAAAGATTATGTAGCAAAATACACCACAGGCTTTAATGAAGTCTCGCAAGCAGTAAAGGAATATACTCCAGAATGGGCAGAAAAAGAGACAGAAATTCCTGCGGGACGTATTGTTGAGACCGCGAGAGTATTAGGTAAAAATAAACCCAATGTTTTAATACATCCGGGTAGACACACTGCTTGGTATTCTGATAATGTTCAGAGACAACGTGCTGTTGCTATTTTGACAGCAATTCTTGGAGCCTATGGAAGACCTGGAGGCATATATCTAAATCCAAAGAAAAAACTTGAACCTGTATTTCTTTCAGACAAAGATTATCCTGAGCCACAAAAACCAGCGATAAATAAGGGAAACTATCCTTTTGCAGGAGAAGAGGGAGTAACACATGCTATTGTAAAGGCAACTCTTACAGAGGATCCCTATCCAATAAAAGCATGGTTTATAACGGGAACAAACATAATGAAGGCTATGCCAAATCAAAGGGATACTCTGAATGCTGTCCAAAGGCTTGACTTGCTTGTGGCAGTTGACATGATGCCTTATGACGGAGTCATGCTTGCTGATGTGGTCCTTCCTGAGTGCACCTATCTGGAAAGACATGATGACTTTTTTACAGTGAAAGAAAGAAGTTTTGGAATATCTTTCCGTCAGCCTGTGGTTCAGCCAATGTATGATACAAAACCTGGCTGGTGGATAGCAAAAGAGCTTGGTAAAAGGCTTGGTCTTGAAGAATACTTTCCATGGAATACCTTTGATGACTTTTTGAAAGCAAAAGCTGAAGCTTGGGGAATTGATTACGCTGAACTTGGCCAAAAGGGATATATTGACTTCCCAGAGAGTGCTAAACCCTATCTTTCTCAAGGAGAGGATTATAAATTTAAAACGCCTTCAGGCAAAATTGAACTTTACAGTAATGAATTGAAAAAACATGGCTTTGATCCTATTCCAAAATATACAAAACATGAACAACCTTCTGAAGGGTGGTTTAGGCTCATATATGGAAGAGCACCAGTTCATACATTTTCACGAACAACAAATAATCCTTCACTTTGGGAACTTATGGAAGAAAATGTAGCTTGGATAAATGCAAAAGTTGCAAAAAGAATGGGACTGAAGCATGGAGATTACATTGTTTTGGTAAATCAGGATGGAGTAAAAAGTAACAAAGTTAGAGCAAAGGTGACAGAAAGAATTAGACCAGACTGCATTTATCTTGTTCATGGATTTTGTTCAACATCAAAACTTCTTCACAGAGCATATTTAAGAGGTGCTGATGATCAGCAGTTGATAACAAAATATGCAATTGACCCAATTTCTGGAAGTGTAGGTATGAGGGTGAACTTTGTGAAGATTACTAAGGAGGTCTAATATGCCAAGGTATGTCATGGTAATAGACGTGGAAAAATGTATTGGATGCATGGCTTGTGTAATTGCCTGTAAAAAAGAAAACAATGTGCCTGAAGAGCATTTCAGAACCCGCGTTGTAGAAGAAGTAAGAGGAGAATTCCCGAGTCTTAGAATGGAATTAAGAAGTGAACTCTGTAATCATTGTGAAGAAGCTCCATGCATAGATGCTTGTCCAACGAGAGCATCTCACAGGGCAAAGGATGGAACAGTTCAGATAGACAGAAAAAAATGTATAGGCTGTAAAGCCTGTATTTTAGCGTGTCCTTATGATGCAAGATATTCTCATCCTAAGGGATATGCAGATAAATGCTCCTTCTGTGAACATAGACTTAAGGAAGGCAAAAAACCTGCCTGTGTTGAAACATGTCTTGGAAAGTCAAGAATATTTGGAGATCTTGAAGACTCAAACAGTGAAGTAGCGGAATTGTTAAGAAAATATGATTCATCTGTGAGACTTGAGTTTGCTGGAACGCGCCCCAGAGTTTTTTACATTAAAAAGAAATTTGCAGGAGGTCTATGATGATAGAACTAAGTATAACTGGAACAAATGCAATAACCTTTCCCCATTTAGAGGTTTGGGATTGGAGAATAGTAATATATTTATTTCTTGGTGGACTTTCTGCAGGAATGCTTGTTATGTGTTCAATTGCTAACTTAAGAATTCCAAAACAACCTGTGGAAGAGCTTGCCCAGTGTGTGAGAGCTCCTCTTATTGCTTTTATAACTCTTGCTATTGGTGCTCAGTTCATAATGATAGACCTCGGTAAACCTCAAAGTCTTATCTGGGGTTTTTTAACGTTTCAACCTCTTTCTCTCATGTCTTGGGGTACATGGGGAGTTCCAGCTGTTTTATTGGGAAATGCACTTTATATCTTAGCTGTAATTCCTAAGGAACAAAGGCATCGCTTAAAATTACCATTTTTAATAAAACTTGCAGAAAAGTTTGCTCCAAAAATGAGGACAATTGCAAAATTGAATTTTGCTCTTGGAATATTTCTTGGAATTTATACAGGTGTGCTTTTAAGCTCTTTTGCAGCGATCCCTCTTTGGAATAATGCAACACTACCAATTCTCTTTTTAGTCTCTGCTCTTTCTTCTGGTGCAGCTATGATAGTTATTATTGCAAAAAAGCCAGAAATAAAGTTTCTTTTTACAAAGATTGATATATGGTTAATCGTTGCAGAGCTTGTGGTTATACTTCTTTTCTTTTATGGACTTTATACATCAACAGCACCATACAAGAAAGCAATTGAGCCTTTCTTTTCACTAACAAGTGAACATTTTATTTTTAGCATAGCGCTGATAGCTATATTTCTACTATTACCTCTTGCATTAAGAATCAAACTTGGTGAACTAAAAGAGTTTGAAGACGGATTTCATGGAGAGTTTACTAAGGCTCAGATTTTTAGAATGAATTTTGCAGCAGTGCTTGTTCTTGCCGGAACACTGATTTTAAGAGCAGCAATAGTTTATGCAGGACAGTTAACAAAACTGTCACCATATTGATATAATTGTAAACAATTGACTAACTATCATTCCGAAGGGTCTCAATGAGCCTGAGGAATCTGACTCAAAGAGTCATTGCCCGAGGGTTCTCTTAAAAACAGAGGAGATTCCTCACTTCGTTCGGAATGACAATTTTTGCTGTAACCCTTCGGGACAGTTAGGGGTATAGAAAAATAGCAGGGCTTGTAGTTTATTGATTTTCAATAAACTACAAGTTTTTGAACAGTCTCTCATAAGAGAAAGGAGGTGATATGATGAAGAAGGCTATTGCATTAATTGTTGTATTGACATTTCTTTTAGGAGTTGCTTTTGTTTCCTTTGCTGCTGAGGCTAAAAAAGCATCTGAAGTAAAAGGAACGGTTACAAAGATTGAAGGTAAAAAACTTACCATCAAACAGGCTGATGGTAAAGAAGTTACAGTTGAGGTAAAAGATGTAAAAGGGATTAAGGTTGGAGACAAAGTTACAGTTAAGGATGGTGTTGTAACAAAAGATAAAGGTAAAGAAGGAACTTCTGGCTCAAAGAAAAAGAAAGCTGTTGAAGGTTGTTAATGAATAAAAAGGGAGGGAATTTCACCCTCCCTTTAAAATTTTCTATTTACAAAATACTTTAATTTCTTGATATTTCTAAAATCGTTTAAGCTGAACTTAATTTAAAACTTGACTTATAAATTTAAAATGAGGTTTAATATAACCTATGTTTCCTAAGACAGACAAGATATGGATGGATGGTAAGTTTGTAAATTGGGATGATGCAAAGGTTCATGTTCTAACCCATTCACTTCATTACGGCTTAGCAGTGTTTGAAGGAATAAGGTGTTACAATACTGAACAGGGACCTGCAGTTTTTAGATTAAAAGATCATATTGAAAGACTTTTTAAGTCTGCCCATATTTTTACTCTTAAGATTCCATTTACAGAAGAAGAAATTTTTGAAGCTGTTAAGGAAACTATTAGAGTTAACAAAATTAACTCTTGTTATATCAGACCAATAGTTTTTGTTGGTTACGGTAATATGGGGGTTTATCCTAAAAATAATCCTATTCAGGTTGCGATAGCTGTTTGGAGTTGGGGTGCTTATCTTGGTGAAGAAGGACTTCAAAAGGGGATCAGAGTAAAAACCTCATCTTTTATCAGAAACCATGTTAATTCCAATCTGTCAAGAGGTAAGGTGGCAGGTTACTATGTTAACAGTCAACTTGCAAAAATTGAAGCAATTTCATGTGGATATGATGAGGCTGTATTGCTTGATACAGAAGGATATGTATCTGAAGGAAGTGGTGAAAACATTTTCATTGTTAGAAAAGGGATTTTAAAAACAACACCTTTGACTTCAATTCTTGAAGGAATAACAAGAGATACAGTTCTAACTATTGCTAAAGATTTAAGTATAGAGACAAAAGAGGAAAGATTTACAAGAGATGAACTTTATATTTCAGATGAGGCATTTTTTACAGGGACTGCTGCTGAAATTACTCCAATCAGAGAGGTTGATGATAGAACAATAGGAATTGGAAGTCGGGGACCAATAACTGAAAAAATTCAAAATTTATTTTTTGATATCGTTAAAGGTAAAAATTCTAAATATCAACGCTGGCTGGATTTTGTTTAAAAATCTATTTTAGATTTAACTGTTTTCCTGCTTCTTCAATATCTTCATTTGTTAAGTTTTTATGGAGTTTTGCTTTGGGACCATTACGTAATGTGTTTATTAATTCCTGTTTTGTTTTGATACCACGTTGATTCAACATATTTTCAATAGATTTGTCATCCTTATGACATTTATCACACTTTAATGCAAAGGCATTATTTGATAAAATCAAGGTTGTAATTAAAATCGCTATAATAGTTTTCATTATTTTATTCTTTTAAAATTTTAAAAATAAGTTCATTAACAAGTTTCGGATTTGCTTTCCCCTTGGTAATTTTCATCACTTGTCCTACAAAAAATCCTATCAATTTTTCCTCTCCATTTCTGAATCTTTCAACTTCTTTAGGATTTTTATTCATAACTTCTTTTATAGCCTCAATTATAACACTATCATCTGATATTTGAGTAAGTCCTTTTTCCCTGACAATGGCTTCAGCTGTTTTACCTGTTTTATACATTTCTTCAAAAACTTCTTTAGCAGTATTTCTGTTTATTGTGCCTTTATTAATTAACTCAATTAATTCAACAAGTTGTATAGGTTTTAATGAACATTCGTTTATATCTTTTCCTTCTTCATTGAGTAATCTTAACAGTTCAACCATTATCCAGTTAGCTACTTCCTTAGGCTTTCCACCAAGTTTTACTGCTTCTTCAAACCATTCGGAAAGTGCTTTTTCCTCGGTTAATATCTCTGAATCATATTGAGGTAATCCGTATTCCTTAATGAATCTTTCAATTTTTTGGTCTGGAAGTTCAGGCATATCTTTTTTTATTTTTTCAATCCAATCTTCTGAAACTACAACAGGAACAAGGTCTGGTTCAGGGAAATATCTATAATCATGTGCTTCCTCTTTTGAACGCATAGACTGAGTTGTGCCTGTTTGAGAATCCCAAAGTCTTGTTTCCTGTATAATTTTTTCACCATTTTCTATAAGCTTTATCTGCCTTTTAATTTCATACTCAAGTGCTTTTTCAACAAATCTAAAGGAATTAATGTTTTTAATCTCTGTTTTTACTCCAAACTCGGTTGAGCCAACGGGTCTGACAGAGACATTTGCATCGCAACGAAGAGAGCCCTGTTCAAGATTTCCATCACAGACTCCGAGATATCTAAGTATCGCTCTTAATTTTTTCATATACAAAGCAGCTTCCTTAGGTGAACGAATATCAGGCTCAGAAACTATTTCCATTAAAGGCACTCCTGTTCTATTGAAATCAACAAAACTGTATCCAGATGGGTCATGTATATTTTTACCAGCATCTTCTTCAAGATGGATTCTTTTTATGCGAATTTTTCTTTTTGTACCATTAAGCATTATTTCAAGATATCCATCTTCGCAAAGAGGTAACTCATACTGACTTATCTGATAACCTTTTGGAAGGTCAGGATAAAAGTAGTTTTTTCTTGCAAATCTGCTGTAAGGAGCAATTTTGCAGTTCATAGCCAGTCCTGTTTTCACCGTGTATTCTACAGCTTTTTTATTAAGCACAGGAAGCACCCCTGGCATTCCCAGACATACAGGGCATACCTGTGTATTTGGTTCTGCTCCAAACTGGGTGGAGCAACCACAGAATATTTTACTTTCAGTTAAAAGTTGAGCATGGACTTCTAATCCAATCACTGCTTCGTATTGCATTTTCTCTCCTTTATAAAAGAGGTTTCATTTTATGCCATGGTGTTGATTGTTCATAGGCATAGGCTAATTGTAAAATCCCTGCTTCATCAAATGGTTTTCCTATTATTTGTAGTCCTACTGGTAATCCCTTTTCACTAAATCCACAGGGTAGGGATATTGCAGGCACTCCTGCAAGATTTACAGAAATTGTAAAAATATCAGAAAGATACATCTGAAGTGGATCATCTATTTTTTCACCAATTTTAAATGCAGGAGATGGTGCTGTTGGAGTTACAATAAAATCAACTTTTTCAAAGGCTTTCTCAAAATCATTTTTGATTAGAGTCCTTACTTGCTGGGCTTTTTTATAGTATGCTTCATAATATCCAGCTGAAAGTGAATAAGTTCCAAGCATGATTCTTCTTTTAACCTCTGTTCCAAAACCTCTACTGCGAGTTTTCATATACATTTCAAGTAAATCTTTACCCTGTACTCTTAGCCCATATTTTACACCATCATATCTGGCGAGATTAGAGGAAGCTTCAGATGTAGCTATAATGTAATAGGTTGCTACAGCATATTCTGTATGAGGCAATGAAATCTCAACAGGTATGCAACCAAGAGATTCAAGTTCCTTAATTGCATCTTTTATCCTTTCTTCAACCTCTTTATCCATCCCTTCTATAAAATATTCCTTAGGAATTCCTATTTTGATTCCCTTTACTTCTTTGCCAAGATATTCTGTAAAATCAGATGATTCAATAGGAGCAGATGTTGAATCCATAGGGTCATGTCCTGATATCACATTCATTAACAAAGCAGCATCAGCTACACATTTTGTAATTGGTCCTATTTGGTCAAGTGATGATGCAAACGCAACAAGTCCAAATCTGGAAACTCTTCCGTATGTTGGTTTTAATCCCACAACTCCGCAGAATGAAGCAGGTTGCCTTATTGAGCCACCTGTATCAGAGCCAAGTGCAGCAATACATTCATCAGCTGCTACTGCAGCAGCACTACCACCAGAACTTCCACCAGGGACCCTTTCTAAATCCCAGGGATTTTTTGTAACATGAAATCCTGAATTTTCGGTGGAAGAACCCATGGCAAATTCATCCATGTTAGTTTTGCCTATAAGGATATATTTATTATTCAAAAGTTTTGAGGTTACAGTGCTTTCATAGGGAGGATAGAAATTGTAAAGTATTTTTGAGGCACAGGTAGTAAGGATACCTTTTGTGCAGATATTGTCTTTAACTGCTATGGGAATTCCTGTTAGTAAACTTTTTTTTCCAGAAAAAATTGCATTTTCAGCCTCTCTTGCCATATCATAGGCTTTTTCAACAGTAAGAGTGATATAAGCTTTAACTTTACCTTCAACTTCCTGAACTCTTTTGAAAACATCTATTATTATTTCGTGTGGTCTCACTTCTCCCTTGGAGATTAACGGGACAAGCTCTGTCAATTTCAATTTGTTCAGTTCCAAAATTTACCTCCTTCTTCTTTTATGAGATACCATCCAAAAACTTAAAATTTATTGAAAATCAATAAACTACAAGTCCTCTTATTTTTCAATTACCTTTATCTGCCACTTTGCCTTACGTGCTGTCATTTCTTGCTTTTCCTGTTATCATTCAAAACCTTTCTTCGTCTTTCAATGCTCTTCTATTGTTCCGAGAAGCGTTTCTCTTCTGTTATTCTACTTTCTTTCTGTCATTCCGAACGAAGTGAGGAATCCCCTCCTTTTTTACAGGAGACCCCTCGCTAAAGCTCGGGGTGACAGTAAAAGTGTCATTCCGAGGCTGCATAATCAGTCGAAGAATCCCATCTATTTTTTTCTGTTGAACAAAAGCGAAATTCCTTGCACATATTGAGGGTGCTTGGAATGACAAAAAAATAAGGAAACCCTTCGCTTTTGCTCAATATATCCCTTTTAGCACAGATTTCTCTGGACTTCCTCCCTCAAAATGACCATTGCTAAATTTAACAACTAAATTAAAGCATTTTATCTCTTTTTTTCAAGTTGGGTGCATTTTACATAGTCTAATTTTATAAATCGCATACATTCATTACAAGAAATACAATCAGATTTTTCTTTACCTTTCATCCATTTATTTGGTAAATCAGGTTCACGGATTAATGGTCTTGAAAGAGATATTAAATCCGCGTCATTTTTCTGCAAAATATCTTCTGCTACTTGACGAGAGCGTATCCCTCCTACAAGCATTATAGGAACCTTTAGATTTTTTTTGAATTCTTTTGAGAACTCTCTGAAGTAAGCTTCTTTTTCAGGTGAGTCAATCTTCATTCTCACAGGTCTTTCTTCTATTTTTGATTCTACAATTCCTCCACTTACTTCAATTGCGTCAATTCCCATATTTTCAAGACGTTTTGCTATTCTTAGGCTTTCTTCGAGAGTGAGTCCATTTTTTACAAAATCACAGGCATTGAGTTTTATCATGACAGGATAGTCATATCCAACGTTGTCTCTTATGCTATTGTATACTTCTTCAAGAAAGTGAAATCTCCTTTCTTCATCTCCTCCCCAGTAGTCATTTCTTCTGTTTGTGTATGGAGAAAGAAACTGATTAATAAGATATCCATGAGCTCCATGAATTTGAACTCCGTCAAATCCTGCCTCTTTTGCTCTTCTTGCAGCTTTACCAAAAGATTCAATTATTTCCCATATTTCTTCTTGAGTAAGCTCTCTCGGCATCACTTTATACACAGGTTCATAGACTGCTGATGGTGCTACAGGAGGATTTCCATAGAGAAAAATAGATGCACACTGTCTTCCACCGTGACTAAGTTGAATTACAATTTTACCGCCTACTTCATGAACCGAAGAAGTGAGTTTTTTAAAGCCATCAATATAAAAATCATTATGAATGCAGAGCATTTTAGGAGCACTTCTGCCAGATACATGTACAAGAGCATTCCCTGTAATTATGAGTCCAGCACCGCCTTTAGCAAGATTCACATAAAAATTTATCAACTGTTCAGTTACAAAACCATCTTCATCAGCCATTTTTTCATAGGTTGCTGAACGAACAATTCTGTTTTTCATTTTAATTGTTTTAATCTCAAAAGGAGAAAAAAGTTTCATTAAACCTCCATCCTTACTGCAAGTTTAATAGCCTCAAGGAGGCTTGTTGGCTCAGCCTTTCCCTGCCATGCTATATCATAAGCTGTTCCATGGTCAGGAGATGTTCTGATAAATGGAAGACCTACTGTGAAATTTACTCCTTTGTCAAAGGCAACAAGTTTAAAAGGTGCAAGTGCTTGGTCATGATACATAGCAACAACCATATCAAACTCTCCTTTGTAAGCTCGCCAGAAAAGAGAGTCAGATGGATAAGGTCCTGAAACATTTATGCCTAAAGCTTTTGTTTCTTTTATTGCTGGAGTGATTTCTTCAATTTCTTCTCTTCCAATAATCCCTTCTTCTCCTGCATGGGGATTAAGTCCACATACTGCAATACGAGGATTTTCTATACGAAGCATATCGCAGGCTTTTTTTGCAAAACAGATTGATTTTATTACATTTTCTTTCTTTATTAAATAGGGAACTTCTTTCAGAGGCACATGAATTGTTACAAGAATTACTTTTAGATGTTCACTATAAAAAGCCATTGCATAATCTTCTGTATCTGTTAGTTCTGCAAGCATATCTGTATGCCCAAGCCATGGAAGTCCTGCCATTTTTAAAGCTACTTTTGTAATTGGACATGTTACAATTGCCTGTACTACTCCGAGTCTGTATAGTTCTACAGCTTTTCTTATATAAGAAAAACAAGCTCTTCCTGATTCTTCAGAAGGAGTCCCTTTTAATAATTTTGATGGATTTTTGATTTCATTTAGATTTAACATCTCAATGTTATCTAAATCAAAATCCATTCCAATTACCTTTATCAATTCTTTAATAACGGCTTTATCTCCTATTACAATAGGATTACAAATTTTATATATATCTTCCTGTGCAAATGCCTTAACAATTATTTCAGGTCCAACTCCTGCAGGGTCTCCCATTGTAATAGCAATTCTTTTTTTAGCCATTTTTACCTCCAAGAAATTGATAGAATTGTTAATATTTTAGAACTGTGTCATCTTTTTTGGGAACGAATTTAAAAATAGAATCTTTAAGATTGATATTTATTTTTACTGAATAAAAGTCTATCTTCACTGTATTTGATGCATTATCAGTAATTTTGAGAGATTTTATTGGAAAGTCTTCTTCATGAATGATAAGTTCAATTTTTTTGATATTCCCCATTTTAGTTTTAGGGATGAGGATTAAAGTGTTTTCTGATTTTTCTGTAATTTCAAAATCTTTTTCAATGTCAGCCATTCGTGATAAAAGAGCAAGAGGAAGTTGTCCATATTTTTCTTCTGAAAAACTGCTCTGTATTGCCTGTTTTCTTATTTTGTCGTATACAATGAGAGTTTCTTTATTAAGATAAATAATCTGAGGAAATTGTCCTTCATACTGCCATCTGATTCTATCAGCTTTTATAAAAAATTTCCCTTTAAATTTTTGAGTTTTATCTAAGTCTTTGATGTAGCTTGTTTGAATAAAAGTTCCACTTGCATCGTTTATATTTTTGTAAGCATTATTGAGCTTTGTAATTGCGTTATCCTGAGCAAAGACAAGATTAGCAAATAGAAAAATAAATAAATTTATCAATAGAATTTTCATATTTTTAATTATACCAGTCCAGACGATTTTTTGGCACATACCAGTGGATATAGTTATACCAGATTCCCGCAGGAGCTAATTCAATACCTTTTATCCTCTTATTAACAGCAATTATTGTATCTGGAACATAAAGGAATGTATAAGGCTGGTCTTCAGTAATAAGTTCATGAACTTTTCTGTAAAGTTTTTTTCTTTCTTCTCTACTAAGAATCTCTCTTGCTCTTTCAATAAGTCTATCCACCTGAGGATTACTATAACCTACAAAATTAAACTCTCCTGGCTTAGTTTTAGATGAATGGAAAATATCATATAAATCAGGATCACGAGAAAGTGACCATCCAAGCAAGACTGCCTGAAACTGCCTTTTTGTAACAAGTTCAAGAAAGCTTTGCCATTCAAGAACTCTTATATTAAGTTCAATTCCTATTTTTTTAAGCTGTTCCTTGATAATCTGGGCTGTTTTCAGCCTTGCCTCATTTCCCTGATTAACAAGCAAAATAAACGAAAATTTTCTGCCATCTTTTGTTAATATTCCATCTGTATCCTGTTTCCAGCCAAGTTCAAAAAGAATTTTTTTTGCTTTTTCAGGATTGTATTCAAAATCTCTTACATCAGGATTAAATGCCCATGAAGTTGGAGGAAAAGGACCTGTGCATGGAGTTCCATAACCAAGTAAAACTCCTTCAATTATTTCTTTTTTGTTTATTGCATGAGCAATTGCCTGACGGATTTTTTTTTCAGAAAATAGAGGATTTTTAAGATTGTATCCAATATATGTATATCCAAAAGAAGGATATCTATAAACATTAAAATATTTTTTAAAATATGACTTTTCACCGTAATATTTATATTGGGCAGGATTAAGTCCCATAAAATCTATTCCACCAAATCTTAATTCAAGAAACATTGTGGAAGGATCCGGGATAATTCGTGAGATAAATTTTTCAAAAAAAGGCGCACCTTCATAATAATCCTCATTTTTTTGAAGAATAATCCTTTGTCCTGTAATCCATTCTTTCATTTTATATGGACCTGTTCCAATCGGATTTCTATTAAGAGGAGACGAGAATAACTCCCTGCCTTCAAGTAAATGTTTGGGTAGTATACCTATTCCCCATGACTCAAGAGCAGGAGCAAAAGGCTTATCATAAACTACCTTTATCGTATATTTATCAATTGTTTTTACTTCTTTTACAGGACCGTAATTGCTGCTGTAAGGTGTTGGATTTTTAGGGTCTGTGACTGCTTTATATGTGAAAACAACATCATCTGAGGTGAAATCAACACCATCATGCCATTTTATTCCTTTTCGTAAATGAAAAATTATTTCTTTACCATTCTTTGATATTGTCCAGCTTTCAGCAAGGTCACCAACTATGTTTAAATCTTTGTCATACTTTGTAAGTCCATTAAAAATTCTTCCACTAATATCAGCACTTGCGCTATCAGAAGCAAATAGTGGAAGAAGCCTTTTGGCATCAGCAGAGGAAGCTCCTGTCAGACAAAAGGGTTCTTTTACATCAGGAGCTTTTTCACATGAAACTGTAAATAATGTTAGAAGCAGAAAAAAGCCAACATATTTTCTTAACATTTATTTTTGTTGAGGCTGTTCTCCTACTGGTTGCTGTGCTGGTTGAACTGGCTGAGTTTGAACAGGAACATTTACATCGGATACGACTGATTTACTTCTTGTAGTGATGTAGGTCAGAAAGAATGATGAAAGCATAAATAAAACAGCCACTATGGTTGCAACCTTGTTAAGAAATGTGGCAGCACCTCTTGGTCCAAACAGTGTCTGTGAAGACCCTCCACCAAATGCAGGACCAAGTTCAGCTCCTTTACCTCTGTGAAGTAACACTACTGCAATCATTACAAAACAAAGTATTATGTGAAATATTAAAAGTAAGGTTTTCATCACATCCTCCTTAATTTATAATTAATACTTTACAATTTTTGCAAACTTTAAAGGATCTAAACTTGCACCACCAACCAGAACTCCTTCAACATTATCAATTGCCATAATAGACTTGATGTTTTCTGGAGTCACACTCCCCCCGTAAAGAATCCTAACCTCATTAGCTCTTTCACCATAGATTTCCTTAAGCTGATTCCTTATGAACAAGTGTGATTGTTTTATTTGCTCTTCAGTGGCTACAACGCCTGTTCCAATTGCCCATACAGGCTCATAGGCAATTGTAAGGGCTTCTGGAGAATTTATTTCCAACAGTCCATTTCTGATTTGAGTTTTTAAAATTTCCATTGTTTTATTGTTCTGTCTATCTTCAAAGGTTTCACCAATACAGAAAATCACTTTCAATCCTTCTTTAATACAAGCATGAATCTTTTTATTAATAATGTCATCATTTTCATAAAAATACTTTCTTCTTTCCGAATGTCCGATTATTACATATTCAACACCACAATCCTTTAGCATTGCCGGAGATACTTCACCTGTGTAGGCTCCTTTGTTTTCATAGAAAGCATTTTGTGCACAGAGTTTTATGCTGGTATTTATCAAAACTTTGCCAACGCTTTCAATACAAATAAAAGTTGGTGCGATACCTATCTCTCTGCCGTTTAACCCCTTAGTAATTGGAATAAATTCGTCCAGAAATGCAAGAGCTTCTCTCACTGTTTTATGCATCTTCCAGTTGGCAACAATAAATTTCTTAGGCATAATTAAACAGTTTAATTAAAAAAAGAAGTTTTAGTCAAATTTTAGAATCTTTTGTTTTTAAAATCCTCCCTTTTTGTATCTAAAGGTCTTATAATCATAAAGTTTAATAAAAGTCTACTCTTTTACAGGTAACACGTGTATGGCTTTTATGATTAGTTTTACATTGTCTCCTGGTTGAAGGTTTAGTTCTTCGCAGGATTCAGTTGTAAGAACAGATGCCATCTCAGCAGGAACCAAAATCTCATATTTAACCAGACTCATTACATCTCCTTTCTTCACTGACTTTACCTTTGCATTGATTGCGTTTCTTGCTCCATACTTCATAATGCTCCTCCTTTTTCTTTTTTTAGTTGATAACAAAGGACTTTTATAAGTTTTTAATTCTTATTTCCCTCAATTTTTAAAATATCCTCAAGGTTTCCGGTATAGTAACAAACATTATGAAATGCCTCTTTTGTCAATCCCTCAGCAACTTTAAGAGTTTGTTTTAAATCTTTACCAAAAACTACTATTCTTGCGTTTCTGTCTTCAACAGGTAATCTACCATCTTCCTTTGCCTTGAAAATTTCACCCACATCCTTTCCTTCAATCACTTTATCAAAAGGTATGTTTTTGGAGTTCTTTAGAGCTTTAAATTTGAATTCCTCTTCTTTTCTGCTATCAATGAAATATGCTGTTCCGTCTTTTTCATAAATATACCTTATGCCCTCAATCTCGCACTGTGTAAGATTGCCGAGAGCTCTCCATACAGGAATACCAAGTTGATATCTGTAAACATTTTTAAATCCTTCTTGGACGAGTTCTTTTGAAACTCGCTTTGTTTTTCCACAGTATATGCCATCGCAATACAAGATGATTAGTTTACTTTTGTCATTATTTGCTAATTTCTTTATCTCCTCTTTGTCAGAGGTATATAGAGCTTTACTAATACCGGGCTTTGGTGATACTGTTACTGCACTTGGAATATGACTTACTGCCCATTCAAAGTATGGTCTGTTATCAATGATTAATGCACCATTCTTTAATGCTTTTTTCATTTCATTTGTAGATATTTGGGGAACTTCGAATTTATCATTGATTATTGAGTCATTAATATCAAACTGTTCAGAAGCCTGTGAAAAATTGAAGCCCATGAAACTTATTGATAGTAAGATAAAAATTTTAACAATAAACCTTTTCATTCTCCTTCTCTCCTCCTTCTTCTATAAGGCTTTTTTCTGCATAAATTGCAGCGCCTAAAGCACCGGCAAAATGATGTTTTTCATGAATTAGTATTCTCTTTCCGATATCAATTTCAATAAGTTTTTTAAGAAGTCTATTTCCTGCACATCCTCCCGCAAAGACAATATCTTCCTCTAAGGATATCTTTTTAAGCATTGATATGACCCTTTTTGCTATGGCTCTATGAATTGCTATGGCAATTTCTTCACGGGATATCCCCTTTGATATAAGAGAAATAACCTCTGATTCAGCAAAAACAGTGCACATACTGCTAATTTGTAAGGGACTTTCAATTTCTCCTTCTATTTTCCCAAATTCGTCAATTGAGTATGCCAATGCCGATGCCATTATCTCAAGAAATCTACCTGTTCCTGCTGAGCATTTGTCATTCATCTCAAATTTCTTTATATTTCCCCTTTCATCAAGACTTATTATTTTTGTATCCTGTCCTCCTATGTCAATTATGGTTCTGCAAGAAGGCATTAAAGCCCTTGCACCAATTGCAAAGGCTTTAATTTCTGTGATTGTTGGAATATTTCCATTGAAACTCAAAAGATGTCTCCCATAACCTGTGGCAACAGCTTTAATTGGACTGTATTTTTTTAAAATTTCTAAACTTCTCTTTAGAGGTTCGTAGGATGTTTCAATTTTAAACCAATCTATAACCGTCCCTTTTTCAATTAGAACAGCTTTAATGTATCTTGAACCAATGTCTATACCAAGAAAGCTCATCTGAGCGTCTCAATAAAAGCTTCAACTCTTGTTTTAAGTTGGCCAAAATCTTCCATGCTGTAGTCTGTTTCAATACGCATGTAGGGAAAATCAATCTTTTTCTCAATTTTGAATGCTTCCATCATATAGGGAGTGCAGAACTGAAGGGCACAGTGAATCACACCATCTGCCTTGAGTTCTTTGAAGAGACTTTTAACATTGTCAATTCTCTCTTTGTTTGGAGTAAAACAGGCACAATCAATTCCCATATATCTCATTGCAATTTTTTCCAATCCTTCTTCAAGGGAGTTAAAGTTTTCATCGGTCAACTCTCTAAAATTTCTGCTTCCCACACAGGACTCCTCACCGACAACAACAGCACCGCTGTTTTCCACTATTGCATGAAGTTTCCAGTTAGGTATTGCAAATGGACTACCTGATATAAGAATTCGCGGTGTTCCTTTTGGCGCGATACCATTACCTTTCCTGACCCTCTCTTCAAGTTCGTCGCAGAGTTCATTTACTTTCATGGTAAATCTTACAGGGTCATCGTAAAAGGCAATCTGATTTACAAGCAATGCATCAAGTCCTGAAATTGGAGAAGGGTCATATGCCCTTAGTTTGCTAAGCCTTTGCAGGGCAAGTCTTTTTTGGTTAACAATTTCTGTCGCTTTTTTAAGAAGGTTAAGCGTTATCTCTTTGCCCGAGATTTCTTCAATTTTATCTTTAAATTTTCTTACTTCCTCAAGCCAAAGTTTTCTATCAGAGTCATTTTTCATATTAGGGATTTCCATAACGTACATCTTTCTTGTAATTTCATCAAATATTTCATAGGCTTTCTTTTTTCCATCGCAGGTCGTCTCTCCCACAATTAAATCAGTTAGCTCCACATAGGGACAGAGTCCTGAAAGCTTAAATCCCATAAATGCCTTGATTAGAGCACAAGTGTTTCTCGGAACATATTTTTCCGCCTCCTCAAATCCAACTTCTGCACCTGCACAAAGCCCTACAAAAACTCCATCTACTGCGAGAACAAGTTCTTCAGGGACATATACGCAAAATGTGCCGATTACTTTTCTTTTTTCTTTCTTTGCTTCATAGAGCTCTTCAATTCTTAATCCATGAACTTCAGATATGACAAAATCAAAATACTTCATTCCCTCAGGTCTGTTTTTCTGGGAGAGATAAATGTTTTTATAGGCATCGGAAAGAACTGAGAGAAGCCCGTCATGTTTACCTAAATTCAATCCTATTTCTTTCCATAATGTCGTGTAGTCTTTGGACATGGTTATTCCTCCAGTTTTTCGGAAATTTTAAAAAAGGAAAATTTAATATGTCCAATAGTTTTAATCTATATAAAATTTTTCAATTATAATTTTTTACTATTTCTAATGGGATACTGTTCAGAAATTGGTTTTCAGCGTTATAAATAAATGGTTCTGAGCCCCTTCTAAAATACTCTAAGCATTAAACACTTTAGGTAGGATGTCTCGGGCATTGTAAGAAGAATCGGGTGGTCTTTGCTTTGTGTTCCTTTATACAGAAGTATTCCTGTTTTTTTAGAAGCTTTAAACGTCTTTTTAATTATTTCTAAGAAATCAGTCTCAGAAATATGTTGAGAACAAGAAGAAGTCGCTAAAATACCGTTTTTTCTCAACAGCTTTAAAGCCATCCTGTTTAGATTAACATAACCTTCAATAGCATCTTTCTTTTCCTGTCTTGATTTAACAAAGGCAGGTGGGTCTACCACGATGAAATCATATTTTTTACCCTTTTTTGCTTCCCATCTGAGATAATCAAAGACATCAGCTTTTATGAATCTGCATTTATCTTGCACATTGTTCAGCATTGCATTCTGTTTTGCAATTTCAATTGCTTTTTCAGAACTGTCAATGCCTGTTATGTTTGCTCCCCTTTTAGCTAAATGTATACTCCATGCACCTACATAACAGAATAAATCAAGTCCTTCGCCTGAACTTATGAGGCTTTTAAGATAGAGTCTATTTTCTCGCTGGTCAAGAAAAAAACCTGTTTTTTGCCCATGCAAAGGGTCAAAATAAAATTTTAAATCGTCTTCTTTGGTCATTATTAGGTTATCAACACAACCCTTTATAACCATTTTTTCAACCTTTAATCCTTCTTTGACTCTTGGTTGAGCGTCATTCCTTAAGATAATTACTTCAGGAACAAGCAATTTATCAAGTATTTCTACAATTAAATCCTTCAATCTTTCCATTCCTGCAGTTAATATCTGAATGACAAGGCATTTACCGTATTTATCAACTATTAATCCTGGTAAAAAGTCGGATTCACTAAAGATTAATCTATAGCTTTCCTTTAAACCCAAAAAGTCTTCTCTGTATTTATGGCTCTTTTGAATTCTTTCACGTAGAAAATTCTTATTAATTTGTTCATCTCCGAAGCTGAGAAGCCTTACTGCTATAACTGATTGAGGATTTATGTAACCTGTGCCTATGATTTTATTTGTTTTTTCTTCAAATACTTTTACCAAACTACCAGCATTGATATGTGTAATATCTGACAAAATTTCATTTTGATAGATCCATAAACTACCGTGTCTTTTTAAAGGCTTAACAAATATTTTTTCCATGAAGCTTAGTTTGAAAATAGTTTTTTAAAAAAGTCAAGATTTTCTTGAAAAAAATTTCTTTATCATTGTAATATGAATAGCTACATAAATAATTTTCACTTAGGAGGACTTTACAAATGGCATCAAAGACTAAAAAACAAACAAAGCCTCTAAAAAAAGTTTCAAAAACCAAACAATCAAAGATTAACAAAAAATATGTTTACTACTTCGGAGATGGGAAAGCAGAAGGAACAGCTCAGATGAAAGATTTATTAGGAGGTAAAGGAGCTGGACTTGCAGAGATGACCAATTTAGGCATTCCTGTTCCTTCAGGATTTACTATCACTACCGAAGCTTGTCGCGAATATTTCAAGCAGGGAAAAAGATTTCCCAATGGAATGTGGGAGGAGGTTTTAACTCATCTTAAAAGAGTTGAAAAATCTATGGGATGTAAATTTGGCGATCCCAAAAATCCTCTGCTTGTATCAGTAAGATCAGGTGCAAAATTTTCAATGCCTGGAATGATGGATACTGTCCTCAATCTTGGACTTAATGATGATACTTTAAAGGGGCTTATAGATAAAACCAATAATGAAAGATTTGCTTATGATACCTATAGACGATTTATAACAATGTTTGGAAGTATTGTTACTGATATAGATAGGAAGAAATTTGAAGATTTACTTGATAAAGTTAAAGAGAAAAAAGGTGTCAAATTAGATACAGAGCTTGATGCAAAAGATTTTAAAGCAATTGTAAAAAAATATAAAGAGCTGTATAAAAAGGAAACAGGCAAAGAATTTCCATCAGACCCCTATGAACAGCTTAAAATGGCAATTAAAGCAGTTTTTGATTCATGGTATGGTGACAGAGCTGTTACATATAGAAAACTTCATGGAATACCAGATGATCTTGGCACAGCCTGTAATATAGTTGCAATGGTTTATGGTAATATGGGTGAAAATTCTGGAACAGGTGTAGGTTTCACAAGAAATCCATCTACAGGTGAAAAGAGATTTTTTGCAGAGTTTCTACCTAATGCACAGGGTGAGGATGTTGTAGCAGGAATCAGAACGCCTCTTAAAATTGAAGAACTTAAGAAAAGAATGCCTAAAATTTATGCACAACTTGAAAAAATATGCGAGAAGCTTGAAAAACATTATAGGGATATGCTTGATATAGAGTTTACTATTCAAGAAGGAAAACTCTACATGCTTCAGACAAGAGTTGGAAAAAGAACAGCAGCAGCAGCTATAAAAATTGCTGTAGATATGGTTAATGAGAAACTTATTGATAAAAAAACAGCTCTTTTAAGAATTGAACCTGAACAGTTGAATCAACTTCTTCATCCTACAATTGATTCAACAGCAAATGTTAAAGTAATTGCTAAAGGTTTACCAGCAAGCCCTGGAGCAGCAGTTGGTAGGGTTGTTTTCTCTGCGCAGGATGCTGAAGAGTGGGCAGAAAAAGGAGAGAGAGTTATTCTCGTTAGAAATGAGACTTCCCCAGAAGATATTGGAGGAATGGCTGCAGCTCAAGGGATTTTAACAGCACGGGGAGGTATGACATCTCATGCAGCAGTTGTAGGAAGAGGAATGGGGAAATGCTGTGTTGTTGGTTGTGGAGCGATCAATATTAATGAAGAAGAAAAATATTTTACAGTTTCAGATATTAAAGTTAAAGAAGGTGATTATATAACATTAAACGGAACAACAGGAGAGGTTATTCTTGGTGAAGCACCTCTTGTAATGCCTAAACTTCCACAGGAGTTTTATACAATCATGAAATGGTCTGAAGAAATTAGCAGACTTCAGGTAAGGGCAAATGCTGATACTCCAAAGGATGCTCGTGTTGCAAGAGATTTTGGTGCTACAGGAATAGGGCTTTGTAGAACTGAACATATGTTTTTTGATGCAGAAAGAATTAAAGCATTCAGAGAGATGATTGTTTCAGATACTGTTGAACAGAGAAGAAAAGCTCTTGATAAAATCAAACCTTATCAGAAAGAAGATTTCATTGGTATTTTCAAGGAGATGAAGGGATTGCCTGTAACAATAAGACTTCTTGATCCACCACTTCATGAATTTTTACCAAAAACAGAAGAAGAAATAGAAGGGCTTTCAAATGATATGGGAGTTTCTGTAAGAAGAATAAAAGCAAAGATTAAATCTCTTGAAGAATTCAATCCTATGCTTGGACATAGAGGCTGTCGTCTTGGAATAACTTATCCAGAAGTTTATGAAATGCAGGTAAGAGCAATAATGGAGGCAGCCTGCGAATTGGCAAAGAAAAAGATAAAAGTAATTCCAGAAATAATGATTCCTCTTGTTGCCCATGTCAATGAACTCAAAATAATGAAAGATTTAACAGTAAGAACAGCTGAAGAAGTTATGAAAGCTTATAATGTCAAAATCAAATATTCTGTAGGTACCATGATAGAACTTGCCCGTGCTGCTATAACAGCTGACCAGATTGCTCAGGAAGCGGAGTTTTTCTCTTTCGGAACTAATGATTTAACCCAGTCTGTTTATGGACTATCAAGAGATGATGCAGGTAAATTTTTGCCTTTTTATATTGACCATAAAATAATTGATGAAGACCCATTTATATCAATAGATACTGAGGGTGTTGGCCAGATTATGGAAATCGCGGTTAAAAGGGGAAGAAAAACGAATAAAAATCTCAAGCTTGGTATTTGTGGAGAACATGGAGGAGACCCTGCATCAATTGAATTTTGTCATAAAATCGGTCTTAATTATGTGAGTTGCTCTCCTTATAGAGTTCCAATAGCTAAACTTGCAGCAGCACATGCAAAATTAAAAGAAAAAGGGAGGGAAGTTATAAGAGCTTCAGTTTAGTTCTTAATAGATTAAGGGATTTGTAATGTATTAAACTAAATTAATGACAAAGAGCTTAGAGCTCCAATTTCCACATTATATTATTCTGAAAGCATCTGCTGGTTCGGGAAAAACCACAGCCCTGACCGAAAGATTTGTATATTTTTTGCTTTCAGATGATATTCCAAATAATTCATTAAAAAATATTCTTGCCATAACTTTTTCTAACAATGCTTCCTATGAAATGAAAGATAGAATAATAGAATGGCTCAAGAATTTATATTGCAAAGAAGAAAATTCTTTAAATAGATTGTCAGAACTTCTAAGTCTATCTCCTGAAGAACTTTCCCTTAAAGCTGGACAAATACTTGATGAAATACTCAACAATTATTCAGATTTTCAAGTAAAAACTATTGATAGTTTTATGACTTCAGTTTTTAAAGCTTCAGCAATTGATTTTGATTATAATCCAGATTTTGAAATTCTTATGAATAATCAATCTCTCATGCAATACAGTTATGATTTGTTTTTAAAGGATATTGAAGAAAATTCTATTAAAGCCGATTTTTTTGAAAAGGTTATAAAAATTATAAGTTTAAACAGTAAAACATACCTCTGGAACCCAGCGGATGCAATTTTTAATGAAATTAAAGGATTACATTCCAAAATTTATAGTACTGACAAGGAGTTTATAGTTGCCGGGGAATATATAGAAATGAAAAATAATATTGAGGTTGAACTCACAAAAATGATGCAACTTCTGAAGAAAGAAATTAATGATTCAGGGCTTGAACTAACCCGTTCAACTAAGATTCTGGATGATTTTGATAGAATAATTGAAAATAAAAATTTTAGAGAACTTTTAGAAAGGGGGATTAAGAAAGCACCTGTAAATAAACCTAAAAATTCAACTCTATTACCGAAATATGAAAAAATCGTTAACTTGTGGAGCGATTTTATTGATATTCTAAGTAAATATGCTTTTTATTATGCATTAACTTTTTATTTACCATATCTTGAAGTTTACAAAGGATTTGAAAATTTACTGAGTCAAATAAAACAAAAAGAGTTTAAGATTTTTATTGAAGATATCAATAAAATGCTTTCTAAATATCTTAATAACTTAATTGTTCCTGATATATATTTTAGACTCGGAGAAAAAATACATCATTTTTTTATAGATGAATATCAGGATACATCTCCATTGCAGTGGAATAACATAAAATTTTTAATTGAAAATGCACTTGCTGAAAATGGAAGTCTTTTTGTTGTTGGTGATACAAAGCAGGCTATATATAATTTTCGGGGTGCAGATTATAAAATAATGAAAACATTGGAGCAAAATGAAGTGTTCCCATCAGCAAACAAGATAGTTAAAACACTTGATAAAAATTATAGAAGCAAGAAAGTAATTATTGATTTTATAATGAAAATTTTTAAAGATAAAATTTCAAACCATCCTATTTATAGTGAACCTGCCAGATATACAGGACTTCATGAGTGTGAGCAGATTGCAGAAGAGAAATTTTTTGAAAAAGGCTATGTTGAGCTTAAAACATTCAGTGAAGATGAAGAGGAAGAAACCAATATAAAAAAATATCTTGTTGAAACCATATATGATGTCACTAATAGGGGTTATCTTTTCAAAGATATAGCAATTCTTGCTTTTAAAAATGAACAGGTTGTTAACATAACACAATGGTTAAATGATTTACAATTACCATTTATATCTTACAGCAGTCTTGATGTTAGAAAAAGGAAAGTTACTTCAGAGATTTTAAGCTTTCTTCAATTTCTTGATTCTCCGATAGATGATTTTTCTTTTTCAGCTTTTTTGTTGAGTGATATATTCAAAAATTTAATTAACAATGAAGGAATAGATTTCTGCCCTGATGAATTTCTCTTAAAATATAGGGATAAATCTCCACTTTATAAATTTTTTGAAAAAGATTTTCCTCATATTTGGGGCAGATATTTTAAAGACCTCTTTCGTTTTTCAGGATATTTGCCAGTTTATGATTTACTTTCTGTTGCGTTAAGTACTTTTAAAGTGTTTGAGACTATGCCAGATGAAGAGGCAACGTTTCTTAAACTACTTGAGCTTATCAAAAATTTTGAAGAAAAAGGATACAGCAATATTAAAGCATTGATAGACTTTTTTGAAAGTCCCGGGGATGACGAAACTATATGGAACATAAATCTTGGAACAGATATAAATGCTATACAGGTTATGACTATCCATAAAGCCAAAGGATTAGGCTTCCCCATTGTTTTTGTCTATTTAAAGAATGAACATACTCCAAAAAATAGATATGTTCTCCATGACGTAGAAGAGGGCATACATATTTTAAAAGTTACTGATAAGATGGCAGAGAAAAATGAATTTCTTTTACAGATAAAAGAGGATTTGAAAAAATCAGAACTTGCAGAGATGTTGAATACTCTTTATGTTGCATTTACAAGAGCAGAAGATGAATTATATATTTTATGCAGGACTGATAATGAAGATAAATTTCCATTTGATATTCTTTCAGAATACCTTAATAGTAACATCGGTAATAAATTATTTAAAGATGAATCAGTAATACTACCTAAATCTTTAGAAATTCGGGCTAGTCATTATCCAGTATTATTTGATTTTTCCGTGTCAAATGAGATAGTTCATTTCGCTGAAAAGAATAGAGGCGAGTTTATACACAAAATTCTTGAACAAATAGAATATGCTAACGAAGAAGTTTTGGAAAAACTAAATAGTCAGATAGAAATATTGAATAAAGAGTTTTATGGTAATTTTTCAGCTTCAGAGATAAAGGAATTGATAATTGATATGATAAATCATCCTGATATAAAAAAATTTTTCAGTTTAATGCATGAAAAAGTCTTGAATGAATTTGAAATTATAGACAAAAACGGTGTCATTCACAGAGTTGACAGAGTTGTTGAGGATAAAGAAAGTGTTACTGTAATTGATTACAAAACAGGTCATCCTCAGAAGGAGCATTTTTTACAAGTAAAACTTTATATGAATATACTATCAGAAATTTTCAAAGATAAAAAAATCAATGGATATCTTTACTATCTTGATTTAAGAGAGGTTAAACAGATTGAGTAATACATTGAAACTAAGTTTCCTGAAAGATGAACAAATTGTTGTAGTTGGTCATTCTGATGATTTAATTCAAAAAGTTATAGAAATGCTTGAATTTCAAAACTATGACTATTCTAAAAATCTCGTTGTTTTCCCTGGTAAGAGACCTTCATATTATTTAAAAAAAGCCCTTGCTCAGAGACTAAACCACTCTTTTATTCCACCTTTGATTTTTTCAGCAGATGAATTTGTAAACTTTTTATTTAAGAAAATAAGCAATGCCTGTTTTATTGAAGCAGTTGAAGCTGTTGGAATTATTTACGAAATTTGTTTAAGACATGATTTATTGACAACATTTTTTAGAAAATTTGACAATTTTATTTCCTTTGGATTTAAGCTTTTTAATCTTTTTGAAGAACTATATATAGAGGGAATCTCTATACATCAACTTAAAGAAGTAGAAACGCTTATTGATATTCCAGCTAAATCTCAGGAAAAATTACGATTTCTATCTATTGTTTATGAAGACTTTTATAAGGAATTAATAGATAGAAATCTATGCACAAGAGCATTAAGATATAGAAAATTAGCAGATAGTGATGATTTAGAAAGTTATTTAAAATTTAACAACTTAATTTATGCTGGTTTTTTTGCTTTTACAGCTTCTGAAAAAAAAATATTACAAAAATTAGCGACTTTAAAAAATTTCTATTTTCTTTTCCAAGAAGAAGTGAAATTTAATAAAAAACTTTTTGATAAGATCAATTTATATAGCTGTCCTGATACTCATGCAGAAGTCAAAGTAGTTGGACACCTTATAGAAAACTTTCCAATTGATGAAAAAACAGTGATAGTTTTACCAAAATCTGATACACTTTTCCCCTTATTAAGACAGGGTATTACATTTTTAAAAGATGAGGATTATAACATATCAATGGGATATCCTTTATCAAGAACTCCAATTTATGGTTTTTTTAATAATCTTTTTGAAGCAGTAAACTCAATGGAAAATAATCAAATTTACGTTCCAGCTTATTTTAAGTTTGTACTCCATCCATATACAAAAAATGTTCTTGTGAAAAACAGCGCTGAACTAAGCAGAATAATTTTTCATCAAATAGAAGATTTATTCAGATCTGAAGAAATTCCTCCATTTGTTGAGCTTGAATGGTTAGAAAAAGAAGTGCCTGAAATAATATCAGCAAATTTGAAAGATTTTAATCTTACAGTTGATGATATAAAAGAGCATATCAAGCTAATTCATAACAATACAATAAAGAAATTTATAATAATTAGAAACATTGAAGAATTTATAAATAACTGCAAGGATGTTTTGCTTTTTATTTATGAGAAAACTACAGCAAGATTTCATTATTTATTTTATCCTTATGTTGAATTTTTTATTGCTCAATTTGAAAAAATAGCTAACTCTACAATAAAATCTTTTCAATTTGAACATATAGAGTCTTATTTCAATTTTTTTAAAAATCTTGTAATATTTGAAAATGTCCCTTTCCATGGAACACCATTAAAAGGGTTGCAAATATTAGGATTTCTTGAGACGAGGAATATCAAATTTAAAAAAGTTATTTTCCTTGATTTAAATGAAGGTGTTTTCCCAGATCTTTCTGAAGATTATCTACTACCTTATAGCGTAAGAAAAATTATTGACTTACCTGTCTATCAAGATAGAGAAAAGCTTATTTATTACTACTTTTCCCTTTTAGTTAATAATGCAGAAGAGGTGCATCTTTGTTACATAAAGAATGATAAAAATGAAAGGTCAAGATTTATTGAAAAAATTATATGGGAAATAGAAAAAAGTGTTTCCGAGAAACTTAATATACCAATAAAATCAATTTCATGGTCAGTAAATCTGGCAGCAAAAAGACCTTCAGAAATTTATAAAACAGAACAAATAATGACAATTATAAACAGTCTTTGTCTCTCACCATCAGCCATTGATGTCTATCTTGATTGTGGGTTAAAGTTTTACTACTTTTACATACTTAAGTTAATAAAGAAAAAAGATATTTCTACAGAGATTGAACATTCTGATATCGGCATAATTGTCCATGAATCACTTAAACAATATTTTAAATTAAGAAAAGGGAAAAAACTTCATCCAGGAGATTTTGGAAATGATATTGAACTAATTGTCAACGATATATTTTTGAAAAAGTATGGTAGTAAAATAACAGGCAATCTCTATTTAATAAAATTTCAGATACTTCAAAGACTATCTGAATTAATAGAATACTACAGAAAAATGGCTAAAGAACATCAATTGAAAATTCTTGAAGTGGAAGAACTTATAGAAGAAAGCCTATTTGACACAAGCTTTAAATACAGGATAGACTTGGTTGAAAACATTGATAGCTCTATTATAATTGTTGATTATAAAACATCAGGAAATGAAAATAACTATAAAATAAAATTTGATAAACTTGATATATCAGATAGACAAAGTTGGTCAAAATATATTGGCAGTCTTCAAATTCCTATATACATGCTTCTATATTCAAGAAAATATAGCATTAATCCTCTTAATTTGAAGGGGCATTATTTTTTACTTGGAAAATCTTTAATAAATGATGAAAAAGTTAGATTTGATCCGTTTACTCAGATAGATCAAGAAGAAGGTATAAAAATTGTTTCAATTATTTTGCAAACCTTGCTTAATGAGATTAAAGATAAAAATACACCTTTTGAACCAACCTCTGATTTTAAAAATAAATGTAAATTTTGTGATTTTCAGCCAATTTGTGGAACTTTTACAACTCCTTCAAAAACCTCCTGAGCTGGTCCTGTCATATAAACATGTCCATCAGCAGCCCATTCAATTAAAAGGTCTCCACCAAGCAGATGTACAGTGACTTTTTTGTTTGTAAATTCCTTAACCATAGCGGCTACTGCAGTAGCACAGGCTCCTGTCCCGCAGGCAAGAGTTTCTCCTGCTCCTCTTTCCCAGACACGCATCACAATCTCAGAAGAGTTTTTTACATAAGCAAATTCAACATTTGTTCTTTTGGGAAAAATTGGATGGTTTTCAATCAGTGGTCCGTATTTTGTAACAGCAAAGTTTTTAGGCTCTTCATCAAGGAATATCACAGCATGGGGGTTTCCCATACTTACACAGTTTATTCTTGCATGCCATCCAGATACTTCAAGCATTAAATCAAAGGCAGAGTCTCCTTCTACATCAACTGGAATTTTATTAGGATGAAACTCTGGCTTTCCCATATCAACCTGAACAAGTTCTCCAACTTTCTTTGGCTTAATAATTCCGGCAAGAGTTTCCACCTCAAGAACATCTTTATTTGATAGTCCTCTGTCCCATATGTACTTTGCAAAACATCTTATACCATTTCCGCACATTTCAACTTCAGAGCCGTCGGCATTAAAAATTTTCATCTTAAAATCTGCTATCTGAGATGGATACAAAAGCAGGAGTTGATCTGCACCAATGCCAAAACGACGATTACAGTAATGAATTGCGAATTCTTGAGGTTTTGGCAAATCATTTTTAAGACAATCAATCAATATAAAGTCATTACCAAGTCCATGCATTTTTACAAAATTGATCTTTTCCATTAGAGTAACTCCTCCGGTACAATTTCATTCCTTATTAAATCTTTATAGGTTTCACGTTTTCTTATAAGTGCATATTGGTCACCTTTAACAAGAACTTCTGCAACTCTTGGACGACTATTATAGTTAGAGGACATACTGAATCCATAGGCACCTGCGCTCATAACTGCAAGATACTCTCCAGCAGATACTTTCTCAATTTCTCTGTCTTTTGCAAGAAAATCACCTGATTCACATATAGGTCCAACAATATCTGCTACTATTTTCTCTTTTTTCCCGGGAGTTACAGGTTGAATTTCATGATAAGAGCCATAAAGAGTTGGTCTTATGAGGTCATTCATACCTGCATCTACTATGATAAAGTTTTTCTGCTCTGTCTCTTTGGTATAAAGAACCTTTGTAACAAGGATTCCTGCATTTCCTACAATTGATCTTCCAGGCTCAATTATTAGTTTGCCTTTTTTATTTTTTACCAGAGGTATTAATACATCTGCCAGTTCCTTTGGATGAGGAGGTTCTTCGTCTCTGTAGGTTATTCCCAGTCCGCCTCCAATATCAATGTATTCAATTTCCATGTCATAGTTTGCGAGCTGGTCATAGAGAGAAAGAATTTTGTTCAAAGCCTCCACATATGCAGAAGTTTCTGTAATTTGAGAACCGATGTGTTTGTGAATTCCTATAACTTTTATATTTTTCATTGATTTAGCGAGTTTATAATAATCAAGAGCTTTTTCAATAGGGATTCCAAATTTGCTGCTTTTTAGTCCTGTAGCAATGTATTTGTGAGTTTTTGGGTCTATGTCAGGATTCACTCTTAAGGCAACTGAAGCTACTTTTTTAAGGTTTTTAGCTTTCTCATTAATTTTATGAAGTTCTGCTTCAGATTCTACATTGAACATAAGTATGTTATTTTTCAAAGCATATTCTATCTCTTCATCTGTTTTACCAACACCTGCAAAAACAATCTTGTATGGTTTTATTCCTGCTTTCAATGCTTTAAAAAGTTCTCCCCCCGATACAATATCTGCACCAATACCAAGTTCAGCAAAAATTCTCAAGATGGCAAGGTTAGAATTTGCCTTAACAGCATAGCATATAATATGCGGAACTTCACAGAAAGCTTCCTCATAGGCTCTTATGTGTCTTATTAAAGTGCCATAACTGTAAATATAAAGAGGAGTTCCAAATTTATTGATTAACTCCTTTACTGGCACATCTTCTGCATAAAGTTCTCCTTTTTTGTGGCTGAAAAAGTGCACAGTATCCTCCTTTTGAATTTTTATAAGATATAATATTATACTAATTTTTAATAAAGTAAGGAACAATCCTTTTTTGAGTTATCCTGAGGCATGGCTGAAGGCGATTCTTTATATTGGAAAGAGGCTGTTCTGTAGTTTATTGATTTTCAATAAATTACAAGTTTTTAAACAGTTTCTATTTATTACAAGGAGGAGTCAATGGGTAAGAATATTGTAGAGAAAATACTGGAAGCTCATATTGTATCTGGAAAAGTAAAAGAAGGAGAACTGATTGGCGTAAGAGTTGACCAAGTTTACACACAAGATGCAACTGGCACAATGGCATGGCTTGAATTCGAGGCTATTGGTTTGGATAAGGTAAGAGTGCCTCTTGCTGTCTCATATGTTGACCATAACATGCTTCAGAGCAATTTTATGAACGCCGATGACCATCTCTTTCTGAGAACCGCTGCAGCCCGCTTTGGAGCTTATTTTTCAAGGCCAGGCAATGGAATATGTCATCAAGTTCATCTTGAGAGATTTGCTGCACCTGGACTAATTGCCCTCGGAACAGACAGCCATACTCCTACGGGCGGAGGCATGGGAATGATTGCAATCGGAGTTGGTGGACTTGAAGCAGCCTCTGTTATGGCAGGAATGCCCTTTGAGTTTACCATGCCGAAAGTGGTAAAAATAAATCTCTATGGGAAGCTCAGAAGACCTTATGTGACAGCGATGGATGTTATACTTACTCTCCTTAAAATGCTCACTGTTAAGGGAGGTGTGGGAAAGATATTTGAATATGGTGGTGAGGGTGTAAAAGACCTCTCTGTCACTGACAGGGCAACAATTACAAACATGGGAGCAGAGCTTGGTGCAACAACATCAATTTTCCCAAGCGACGAAAACACACTAAAATTTCTCAAAGCTCAGGGAAGAGATTATCAATGGATTCCCCTTGAGGCCGATGAGGATGCTGAATATGCTGAGATAATCGAGCTTGACCTTTCAGAGATTGAACCAATGATAGCCCAACCTCATAGCCCTGACAATGTGGTTGCTGTAAGAGAACTTAAAGGTATGAAGGTTAATCAGGTCTGCATTGGTTCATGCACAAACTCTTCCTACAAGATGATGAAAACAGTTGCATCTATTCTTAAAGGAAAGACTGTAAATGAGGAGGTTACTCTTTTTATAAATCCCGGCTCAAAGCAGGTATATCAGATGCTTGCTCGGGAAGGCGATATTGAGGCAATGATTTCAGCAGGTGCAAGAATACTTGAATCTGCCTGTGGTCCCTGCATTGGAATGGGCGGAGCTCCTGGTAGCGGCCAAGTTTCAATTCGCTCCTACAATCGTAATTTTAAAGGTCGTTCAGGAACAAAGGATGCCTTTGTATATCTTGCATCACCGGTAGTATGTGCTCTTGCAGCATTAAATGGAGAGATAGTAAATCCCTTAGAGACAGACTTAGGAATAAATGAAGTTAGCGATCCGGAGACATTTTTAATAAATGATAATATGCTTATTCCGCCCCGCAAAGAAAAGGAGGCAAAAATAATTAAGGGACCGAACATAAAAGAAGTCCCCGTAAAAGCCCCCCTTGAGGAGAGCATTGAGGCAGAAGTTTTGCTAAAACTTGGTGACAATATAACAACAGATGATATTTTGCCGGCAGGAACGCAGGTATTGCCTTACAGGTCTAATATTCCAGAGATTTCCAAGTTCACATTTAAAAATCTCGACGAAACCTTTTATGAAAGAGCTATGAATGCGAAAAATAAAGGCGGCGGTATTATTGTGGGTGGTGAAAACTACGGACAGGGTTCATCCCGTGAACATGCAGCAATAGCACCAATGTATCTTGGAATAAAAGCTGTCATAGCAAAGTCTTTTGCGAGAATTCATCGAGCCAATCTAATCAACTTTGGAATCATGCCTCTAATTTTTACAAATCCAGAGGATTATGAAAAAGTAGAGCAGGGAGATATTTTAAAACTCAATGGCTTGATTGAAGCAATTAAAAGTGAACAGCAATATGAAGTTATAAACTTATCGAAAAAGAACTCTTTTAAGGTTTATTCGAACTTAAATGAAAGAGAAAGAGACCTTCTCCTAAGTGGCGGACTTCTTCCTTATGTAAGAAAAAAGGTAATCCAGTGACTTAGAACTGCTGTCCCAAATGGGACAGCAGTTTGTCACTTTTGTCCCTAATGGCACACCTTAATCTGTCCATTTTCTAATATTTTCAATAACTTATCTTTTGGCAAATATTTTGCAATTACTTCTTTTTTGAAAAATTATTCGTAGGAGGTTTACCATGCAAAAAATTTTAGTATGTTTTGATGGCTCAGAGTGGTCGAAAAAAGCTTTGAACGAAGCTATCAAGCTGGCACAAAAATTTGGTTCTCAGATAACTGTTATCTCGGTTGTTCCGAAAGTTTGTTTTTTAGAGATTGGGGTAGACTGTGCAACAGTTGAGGGGATTTTTAAGGCAGAATTTGAGGGAAACCTCAAAAAAGCACAGGAAATTTTAAATGAAAAGGGGGTGAAAGGAGAGACAATAATTCTTGAAGGTTCGCCTGCTGATGTAATTGTTGATTATGCCAAAAATGGCTATGATTTAATTGTTATTGGTTCAAAAGGTAAGGATGCAACAGAAAGAACACTTTTTGGAAGTGTCACACAAAAAGTGGCAGCAAATGCTACTCAATCAGTTTTGATAATTAGATAATAGGAGGAGGATAATTGTATGAAGCGATTTTTAACTCTTTTTACAGTAATTCTTGTTTTAACGGTTTTTGTCTCTACTGGTTTTGCTCAGAAGCCTGCTGAACAGAAAGCCGTTGAAGCTCCGAAGGAAGCACAGTCAGCAGAGACTGTTACAGTAAGCGTTGATAAAACAAATCTTTCAGGCGGAGGTAAACTTACAATCACTGGTAAAGTACCAGCTGGCAAAGATGTATACATTGAAGTCTGGGCTGAAAAAACTGTAAGAGCTGCAAGGCTTGACGCAGACCCAGATCCCAAAACTGGTAAGAGGCCATACATATTTTATATGACTGATGATATGCCCGCCTTTTACAGATTAATTGTTCCTGAAAAATATAAGCCCGTTTTAGAGGATGCTAAGGCAAAGGGTGGAAAGTGGAGTGTTTCTGAAGTTATAAAAAATGCCGGTGCCGATGCTGTTTACGGTTATCCTGCAAAGTTGAAAATTGATAGGTATCAGACGTCTTTGTGGGCAAGCATAATTGGTTCAAGAGGAACAAAGCTTGAACCAATGGATGAAAAAGAGAATAAGCGCAGGTCTATGCAGCTACTTAAAGCAAGATTTCGTAGCGTTGGTAACGTATTTTCTTCAAACTTAAAAATAGCAGAAGATGGCACATTTAAGGCTACAATTGAACTTCCAGCAAACACTGCTCCTGGAAAATATTTTGTCGTTGCAAAGGTTGACAAGGATATAAAGAGTGAACCGGTTGTAGTTGAAAACTCAGTTACATTTCCCAGTGTATATTTACCAAATGCTGGTAGGACTGTTAATGTAATATGGCCATTCCTTCTTACTGCGGCAATTACAACTTTTGGAGTTTTGATGGGTGCTGGTGGTGGATTTATTCTTAACCCGATACTTGTAATGTTTGGACTTCCTCATACAGTTGTAGCAGGAACAGTCATGCCAACAGTTCTTTTCTCCCAAGGCACAGGAATTTACAACTACTCAAAAATTAAATTTATCAACTGGAAGCTTGGAGTTACTCTCGGGCTTGCCATGCTTGCCGGAGGATTTATTGGTCCAAAACTGACGGAGCTTATAACCCTTGACCAGTATAAATTCCTTTTTGGATGGGTTCTTATAATACTTTCACTTCTTATGTTCTGGCAGACAACTCCAAGATACTTAGAGAAAAACAAGAAAGAACAGGCAATTCTTAAAGAGTTTAGAAAGAGAGCAGAAGAAGAAGCAAAGAAAAAGGCAGAAGGAGGTAAATAACTATGAAAATAGAATTTTGGGGACAGGAATTTAAAGTAAATCTTGCAATAGGTATTCCAGGTGCATTTCTTATAGCAATTGCATCATCTATGTTTGGCTTTGGTGGTGGGCCATTTATGGTTCCTCTCATGGCAGTTGGTTTAAGACTTCCCATGTATGTTATCGTGGGTAGCTCTTTGCTTGCCATATTCTTCAATACCCTTATGGGAACGTTTAGACATTATGGCTTTGGAAACTTTGACTTAATATTCTTCTTAATAATGTTTCCTGCGGCAATTCTTGGTGGTTATATAGGACCTAAGATTGCAAAGAAACTCAATCCTGTAATGGTAAAAAGGGTTGCTTGCGTCGGTCTCTTAATATTAGCCTTACAATTGCTTGGCGTATTTTAAAAGGGGTTTAACATGAAGAACTCAGTATTCAGCAACTGTGGAATGTGCTCCGTAAGATGCCCCATTCGGGTTGAAGTAGAAGACGGTAGAGTTAAATGGATAGAGGGGAATCCTTACGTTCCTGGCATGGAGGGAAGCCTCTGTGCCAGGGGCTCTGCTGGAATTGCCCTTCTTTATGACTCCGAAAGGCTTCAGTATCCAATGATTAGAACTGGCGAAAGAGGCTCGGGCCAGTTTAAAAGGGTAAGCTGGGAAGAGGCCTTCAAATACGTGGCAGACAAAGTCAAGGATATACAGGCAAAGTATGGTAAAAGAACCGTAGCCCTTTTAGACAGAGGAGCTGGTCTTTTCGGAGAAATGCAGAGATTGATTGTAAGAGGAATGGGTTCTCCCAATTACTTTAGTCATGACGACTTCTGCAGAAAAAATGTTGACCTTGCCTATCAAACTCTGCTTGGCTACGGTAGACCGGAGGTAGGATATGACTTTGCCAATACTAAACACATGGTATTCTATGGCAGAAATGCCATTGAAGCCTTAGGTGTTAGAGAGGTTAACAATATTGTTAAGGCTCTTGAAAACGGAGCAGATCTCACATATTTAGATGTGAGAGTATCAAAGACTGCAACAAAGGCAACAAGGTTCTATCAGATAAGACCAGGCACTGACTATGCCTTCAATCTTGCTTTAATTCATGTAATTTTAAAAGAAAATCTTTACGACAAAGACTTTGTTGATAAATTCTTTGATGGAACTGTAGAACTTGAAAACTTTGTAAAAAACTGCACTCCTGAGTGGGCTGAAAAGGAAACAGGAATTCCTGCCTATGAAATAGTTAACTTAGCAAAGGCTTTGAGTGCTGCAAAACCAAGAGTAATACTCTATCCCGGTTGGTTTTCTGCAAGGTATATGGATGCCTTCTATTTTGCCCGTTCTGTAATTATTCTTAATGCACTACTTGGTAGCATAGAGCAGAAGGGTGGTTTGATTCTTGCAAAGACACCAAAGGAAGTGGGAGCAAAAGGGTTAAACAGCCTACTTGAAAAAATTCCTGCACCTGAGGAAAAAAGAGTTGAGGCTGAGGCAGGTAAAGGATTTCTCTACGATGGAGCAGGACACATTCTCCATCTTTACAGAGCAATTAAAAAGGGCGAGCCCTATCCTGTGAAGGCTCTCTTTGTAGTTCGTTACGATCCCTTTGCAGGAATTACCCTAAAAGATATTAAAGAAGTCCTTGATGGACTTGACCTGTTAGTGGCAATAGACACCAACTATTCATCAACGGCTTGGTATGCCGACGTTGTATTGCCAGAGTCAACCTATCTTGAAAGAGATGACATGATAGGGCTTCAGAGAGGTGCAAAGCCTGCATTCATAATGAGAAGAAAGGCAATTAAGCCAATCTATGATACAAAGGGTAAATGGGAGATAACAAAGGGACTTCTATATGCCTATGGTGTTGGACAGTACATGCCCTTTGAAACCATTGAAGATCTTTGGAATTATCAGCTTGAAGGAACAGGAGTTAAGATTGAGGACTTCGATAAATCTGGACAGGTTGCTCTCTGTAAAGATGCTAAAATGTATTCAAGAGATGAGCTCAAATTCAAGACTCCTTCAGGTAAAGTAGAAATTCTCTCAAGCAAGATGGCTGAAAGAGAAGTTCCATTCTTCTATGAACATCAAACACCTGCAAAGCCTAACATTGAAGAGGGCGAGTTCAGACTTGTCTTTGGAAGAATGGCAGTGCACACCCATGTGCAGACCCATAACAACAGATATCTCAATGAGATTGTTCCTGAAAACGAACTCTGGATAAACGATAAAGCTGCAGCAAAACTTGGAATAAAGAATGGTGACTGGGTAGAGGTATCTTCTGGAGATTTTTCTGGGAAAATTAGAGCTAAAGTTACTCCGTTTATTCACCCAGAGGCTGTGTTTATGTATAGAGGATTTGAGAATGAAGTGCCCTGGAAGACCCGTTCCTTCGGTAAAGGACTAAATGAAGGTAGACTTCTTAGCGGAGCTTTTGACAAAATGGCACATGGAAGCCACACAGGTGCGCTTTTTGAAAACTTTGTAAGAGTGAAGAAGGCTTAAGGGAGGACAGATATGAGCATCTACTATATATATCAAGACCATGACCGTTGCATAGGTTGTTATGCCTGTGAGGTGCACTGTAAAACAAAAAATGAACTTCCCGTAGGACCGAGACTTTGTAGAATAATTGAAACAGATATAAAACTAATCGGAGGACTTCCAAGACAAAGATTTGTCTTTATGCCCTGTTTTCACTGTGAAGACCCCTGGTGTGTAAAAGCCTGTCCCACAGGTGCAATGCAGAAGCGTTCAAAGGATGGAATAGTTTTTGTTGAGCAGTCTCTTTGCGTTGGCTGTAAATCTTGCATTACGGCTTGCCCATGGGGAGTACCTCAGTGGAATCCTGAGACTGGCAAAGTTGTAAAGTGTGATTACTGTAAGGACAGGGTAGACCAGGGTTTGAAGCCTGCTTGTGTTACAAAGTGCACAACAAAGGCATTGAAGTTTGTCTCTGCTGATGAGGCTTCAAAACTCAAGAGAGAGAGGTTTGTGAAGGATACCTATGCTTCCCTCTACTAATGATAAACAGCTTATTGAGGTAGAAGAAGGAACAAAGATAATCAAGGGTAGCAATGTCATAATTACTACTCTTGACAAAGTCGTAAACTGGGGTAGGTCAAACTCTCTTTGGCCCCTCACTTTTGGTCTTGCCTGCTGCGCCATCGAGATGATGGCAGCAGGCGCATCCCATTTAGACCTTGACCGTTTTGGAATACTCTTTAGAGCCTCACCACGTCAGGCAGATGTAATAATCATAGCTGGAACAGTTACATACAAAATGGCACCTATTGTTAAAAGGGTTTATGACCAGATGCCAGAACCAAAGTATGTCATAGCAATGGGAAGTTGTGCATGCACAGGTGGAATATTTAATACCTACAGCACTGTTCAAGGTGCTGACCAGTTTTTACCTGTAGATGTCTATGTTCCTGGTTGTCCACCAAGACCTGAAGCATTGATGTATGGTGTGCTTAAATTGAAAGAAAAAATTATGAGGGAAGAAGGAAGATGGGGGAGACTGAAATAGAAAAAGTAAGTGACACAACCTTTGTTCTTCAGATGGGACCACATCATCCTGCTACTCATGGGGTGCTGAAACTTCTCTGTGAGTTTGAGGGTGAAAGGGTAATCAATATAAAGCCAGATGTTGGTTATTTACATAGAGGTGTGGAAAAACTCTCTGAAAGTAAGACCTATCCAGGTGCAATGACTCTTACAGACAGGCTTGATTACATCTCAAGTATGACCAACAATATTGGTTACTGTCTTGCCGTTGAGAGACTTATGGGAATAGAACCACCACCACGGGCAAAATTTATAAGAACAATGGTATCTGAAATGACCAGATTAAGTAGTCATCTTCTCTGGCTTGCTACCCATGCCTTAGACATCGGTGCAATGACCGTGTTTCTTTATGCATTCAGAGAGAGAGAGCAGATATTGCAGTTTTTTGAAAAAATATGTGGTGCCCGACTTACGGTTAGCTATCCAAGAATTGGAGGGGTAAGGGTTGATATAAAAGAGCATGTTCTTGATGAGATTTATAAGTTTATGGATTTAATGCTCATCAGAGTTGATGAATATGAAACACTTCTTACAGAAAACCGTATCTGGATTGCGAGAACTCGAGGGGTTGGAGTCATCGCACCAGAGGATGCAGTTCTATTAGGACTTACAGGTCCTGCTTTGAGAGGTTCTGGAGTTTACTACGATATAAGAAAACAAATACCATATGATGCATACAGCGAAATTGATTTTGAAGTACCTCTTGGAGAAAAAGGGGATACTTATGATAGGTATTTATGCAGAATAAGGGAAATGAGACAGTCTGTACTGATTGTAAAACAATGTATTGAAAAGATGCCAGAAGGAAAAATTTTATCAGATAAATCTCCTGATATTGATTTGCCCCATCAGGCAAAAAGAAAGATTGAACCAGGGGATTCTCTCTGGAATGGATTTATTGCATTTTCAGAGGAAAAACAGGAAATAATGCCCAAAGGAGAAATCTATTCAGCCATAGAAGCACCGAAAGGTGAGCTTGGCTTTTATATAGTGAGTGACGGTTCAGGAAGACCTTACAGAATGAGAGTTAGAGCGCCTTCATTTATTCACATATCTGCAATTCCAAAGCTTTGTGAGGGACATCTTCTTGCAGATGTAATAGCAATAATTGGAACTCTGGACATAGTTATGGGAGAGGCTGACCGATGAACAATTTACTGAAAAAGATACTCTTCATTGACCTAATTAAGGGATTATTAATTACTTTCAAGACAATTTTCACAACACCTGTAACAATAAGATATCCAAAACAGAAAAGACCTCTTGAAGATGGTTTCAGGGGAAGGCATGCCTTTGTTCGTGATCCTGAAACAGGGAAGGAGCGTTGTGTTGCCTGTACAAAGTGTGCTCAGGTATGCCCAAGCCAGTGCATATACATTGACTATTCAATAAACCCTGAAACAGGAGCAAGAGTTTTAACGAAGTATGAGATAGATGCACTAAGATGTATCTTCTGCGGATACTGCGAAGAAGTCTGTCCTGTAAATGCAATTGTTCTTACTGAGTATTTTGAGTATGCCTCTTACACAAGAGAGGAAAACTACTTTAACAGAGATAGACTTCTTATTAACTGGGATGAATTTATTGGACAGTATGAGAGAAAGGAATATCTGAATAAATTCTGGCATTTGCCTGGAATTGGTAGAGAGAGACTTCCCGTTGGTAAAAGACAGCCCAATCCAATCATTGGAAGGGAGGAAAGTCAATAATGGAGCCAGGTTCATACATACCTTACAAATATCTACCTGTTCTAATTGCCATGATATTTGCCACGGTCTTTGGCTTAGGAGGACTTATTGTTAATAAGATTGTCGCTCCAAGGAAATTTAATCCTATCAAGTTTATTGCCTATGAATCTGGAAACCCACCAAGTGGTGAACCAAAGGAGAGGTTTTATATTGGCTTTTTCCTTCTTGCCATTCTCTTTGTGGTCTTTGATGTGGAAGTCATTTTTCTCTATCCTTGGGCAGTTGCCTTTGACGCCATATCCCTTGAGGGATTTTGGATGATGATTATATTTATCTTGCTGATTTTTATTGGATATATCTATGAAATCTTTATGGGAGCACTCACATGGCACAGGAAATAGAGAGAGTTTTAGAGGAAGAGCCCTTAGTATCTGAGCCAAGCACTTTTTCTTCGTGTCATTCCGAGGGAGCGAGAGCGACCGAGGAATCTCTTAAGATTGCATATAAGTTGAAAGAGCAATTTCCAGAGGAAGTAATCGAAATAAAAGAGTTCAGAGGACAGGTTTCTGTAATTGTAAAGTCAAATAAAATTAAAGAGATTTTAAAATATTTAAAAAATCAACAGGGATTCAATCATCTTCAAGACCTATGCGGTGTTGATTATTCTCCTGAAAAACCAAGGTTTGAGATAGTCTACAATCTCTATAGCATTTGGAGAAGGCTTCATATAAGAGTTAGAGCAAAGGTTAACGAAGAGACTCCAGAATTAGATTCAGTTACAGATTTATGGGAAGGTGCAAACTGGCATGAAAGAGAATGCTTTGACATGTTCGGAATAAGATTTATTGGGCATCCAGACCTTAGAAGAATACTTATGCCTGAGGATTGGAATGGATATCCACTAAGGAAAGATTATCCCCTTAAGGGTAAAGAGCTTTGGAGAGGCTTTAGAGAGATTATTGAAAGTTCTTCAGTGGAGGAGAATAAATGATTGAGCTTCTCATAATGGTAATTAAAACAACAGTGGTCTTTGGAATAGTTCTTACCCATGTTGCTTACACAACCTATGCAGAAAGAAAGATAATCGGCAGAGCACAGGCAAGAATGGGACCTATGGAAGTAGGACCTCATGGACTGCTTCAGCCAATTGCCGACTTCATAAAAATATTCTTTAAAGAGGACATAGTTCCTATAAATGCTGAAAAGTTTATATTCCAAATTGCACCCCTTATTGTTTTAATCTTCACAATGATTAATCTTACAGTTATCCCTTTTACTTCTAACTTTATCCTTGCCGATTTAAATGTGGGCTTACTTTTTATATTAGCCTCTGCTTCAGTCTCTGTTTACGGAATAATACTTGCTGGATGGTCATCGAATAGCAAGTACTCCTTCCTTGGTGGACTTCGTTCGGCAAGTCAGGTTCTTTCCTATGAGATAGCTCTTGGACTAAGCCTTGCTGGAGTTGTTCTTGCCGCAGGCTCCCTCAATTTAAGAGATATAGTTATAGCCCAACACAATACAGCCTTAGGAGTCTATGCAATTCCGCAGATAATTGGTTTTGTTGTCTTCGTCATTGCTGCCTTTGCAGAGACTAACCGTGCACCCTTTGACTTACCAGAGGCAGAGACAGAGCTTGTAGCAGGATATCTTACGGAATACAGTGCCTTTAGATATGCTCTATTCTTCCTTGCTGAGTATGTTGCCATGTACATTATGGCTTCTCTATGTGCCCTCTGTTTCCTTGGTGGATGGACAATTCCAAAATTCATTACTGATATACTTCCATTCTTAGATAAAGTTCCAGGAATAATCTGGTTTGCTATAAAGGTGTATGCCTTCATATTCCTATACATCTGGGTTAGAGCAACATTTCCAAGATACAGGTTTGACCAGCTGTTAAACATTGGCTGGAAAGTGCTAATTCCTGCGGGAATTTTGAATATTATAATAATCGCTATATTCAAGAGGTTTGCATTATGATATATTTTATATTTGCATATTTTTGTCTTGCTACTTTAGGCATTTCCATAATGTCACTTACAAGAAAAAATCCTGTCCATGCAGTGCTCTGGCTTTTGCTTCTTTTTCTTCATGTGGCAGTTATATACTTGTTTCTTAATGCAGAATTTTTAGCTATGGTTCAGGTTATTGTTTATGCAGGTGCTATACTGGTTATGTTTCTTTTTACCTTGTTTTTACTTGGAGCGAGGCAACTTCCAAAGCATAAAAGATATACATCAATACTTGAAGGAAGATTACTTATTGGACTTTCTATAACTGCTACGCTATTAGCTGTTTTTTCATCTATTAAAGCTGAATACAGTGGAAAATATACAATAAAATACGTTCATGATGTGGGTAACACAAAAGCCATCGGTGCAATGCTTTTTAATGAATATTCTCTGGCTGTGCTCATTCTTGGAGTTATTTTACTCATTCCGATGATTGCGGTCTCGGTATTAGCATGGAGGAGAAAAGATGATACCTCTTGAAGCTTATCTCATACTTGCTGGATTAATTTTTAGTATGGGATTGATCAATCTCCTTATAAACAGAAATCTAATAATTGTTTTCGTATCGCTTGAAGTGATGCTTGCAGGAGTTAATCTTGCCTTGGTTGCACTCTCTCACTACATGAATGACATTAGAGGACAAGTGCTGGCAATATTTACAATAGCTGTTGCTGCAGGTTCTGTTGCTGTAGGACTTTCTCTCCTTATCGCTCACTTTAATCTGAAAAAAAGTGTGGACACAGAAGAAATAAGAGAACTTAAAGAGGAGTAAAGAATGATAGAGCTACTACCGCTTTTAGCTATATTAGTATCTGCTATAGGAGCTGTAATAATTGTTCTAATTGGAGAGAGGAATCCAAACCTGAGAGAAGCCACATCTGTAATAGCAGGAGTTTTAAAGTTTTCCTTTGTCTGTATGCTTATTCCTCCTTTTTTAAGAGGGGAAACTATAGGATTAAAAATTGCTACAATTTTACCTGGAATAGAGCTTTCCTTCAGGGTTGATGGATTGGGTTTACTTTTTGCCTTCGGCGCTTCATTCCTATGGATTTTAACAACTTTTTACTCAATCGGCTATATGCGAACTCTTAGAGAGCATGCTCAGACAAGATATTTTACCTGTTTTGCCCTTTCTCTAAGTTCTGCAATAGGTATTGCCTTTGCTGCAAATCTATTTACAATGTTTATCTTTTATGAAGCATTAACTATTGTAACCTATCCTCTTGTAGCCCATCACGAAGACAGAGAAGGACTTGAGGGTGGTAGACAGTATATTGTGTATCTCTTAGGTACAGCGAAAATTTTCCTATTTGCTGCCATAGTTATCACTTATATTCTTACAGGAACACTTGATTTTAGAAAAGGTGGAATCTTTGCGCCTGAAATCGTTGAAGAAAATAAACTTATTCTACAAATATTGCTTATACTTTTCATCTATGGGTTTAATAAATCTGCTGTGATGCCTCTTCATAGTTGGCTGCCTGCAGCAATGGTAGCTCCTACTCCTGTTAGTGCATTGCTTCACGCTGTTGCTGTTGTTAAAGCAGGTGTATTCACTGTTTCAAGAGTTTTGCTTAATATCTATGGAGAAGCAACGATAAAGGCAATCGGAATGCAGGATTTAATATTTTTCCTCACAGGCTTTACTATAATAATGGGCTCACTTATTGCTCTTACAAGAGATGATTTCAAAGCAAGACTTGCTTTTTCAACAGTGGCAAATCTTTCATACATAATTATCGGAGTTGCCATGTTTTCGCCTTTAGGAATAATGGGAGGACTTATTCATATAAGTATGCATGCTTTCTCTAAAATAACCATGTTCTTTGTGGCAGGCTCTGTTTATGTATCAACTCATGTAAAGAGAATAAGCGAACTTGATGGAATAGGTAAGGTTATGCCAATTACCATGTTTTCCTTTTTTCTTGCTACTTTGAGCATGATAGGAATACCTCTTTTTGCAGGCTTTATAAGCAAATATAATCTTGCGATGGGAGCTTTGCAGATAGGCAGACCCGAACTTCTTGGAATTTTTATTGCCAGTTCATTTCTTAATGCAGTCTATTTTCTTCCGATTTCCTATAAAGCTTTCTTTAGAAAACCATTACAGGAAAACAGATGGCAAAATGTTAAGGAAAACTACTTCTGTGCCATACCTTTGCTCATTACTGCTTTATTTACGATTATTCTTGGAGTATATCCAGATTTTCTCATGGAAATTATAAGGAGAGTGATGCAATGAATTATAAAAAAGCTCTCTATATTGCATGTCTTGTTGTGGTTATTTTAGAGGTATTATTTCTAAAGGTGATGCATCTTGGACACGGCTATTTTGAATTTGAAGAACTTCCTGCCTTTGGTGCATTGGTAGGTCTTTTAGGGACTCTCTTTATCATCATTGTTGCTAAGTCATTAAGTAAAGTAGTAACAAAGAAGGAGGACTACTATGACTGATTTTATTCATCCGGGAGTGGTTCTGATCTTCGGAGCTCTTTTGTTGCCAGCATTACCCAAGAATATGAGAGGACCCTACAGTGTTCTCATCGCTACAGTAGGCTTTTTCCTTACATTAATAGCCGAGCAGGGATTTTATGGTTATATGAGTTTGTTTGGTATGGATATATCGCCTCTTGTTAGGGTGGACAAACTGAGCCTTCTTTTTGCCTATATATTTAGTTTTATTGGTTTGATTGGGATAATCTATTGCTATCATATAGATGATTGGATTCAACAGTTGGCTGGACTTTTCTATACAGGTGCATCAGTAGGCGTTAGCTTTGCAGCAGATATTTTAAGCTTCTATCTTTTCTGGGAGATGTTGTCTTTTTGCGCGGTTTTACTTATCTGGTCTCAGAGAACAAAAGAGGCAACAGAGGCAGGCTACAGATACATTCTTGTTCATGTAGCGGGTGGTCTTTCCCTTTTTGCAGGCATAATGATCTATATCTCTCAAACAGGAAGTTTTCAGTTTGACTCCTTTATGAGCTACTCTGGAGAGCTTTTCTGGTGGCTTACTCTTATTGGCTTTATACTTTGCGCTGCGGTACCACCCTTGCATGCGTGGCTACCAGATGCCTATCCATCTGCAACAATTTATGGAAGTGTTTTCCTTAATCCATTTACTACCAAAGCAGCAGTTTACGCTTTAATAAGAGGATTTCCTGGAGCAGAGATACTGATATACCTTGGCTCTGTTATGGCAGTTTATGGTGTCATATATGCGTTACTTGAGAATAATCTAAGAAGACTACTTTCATACCACATAGTAAGTCAGGTTGGCTATATGGTTGCTGGAGTAGGACTCGGTACCATTACTTTGGGGCTTAATGGTTCAGCTTCACATGCATTCAACCACATACTTTATAAATGCCTTCTTTTCATGTCTGCAGGAGCAGTAATTTATGCCACAGGAAAGGAAAAGATGACAGAACTTGGTGATTTTGGAAAATATGCACCACTTACTGCCATAAGCTTTTTTGTAGGTGCTTTTTCAATTGCTGGATTTCCGCTTACTAACGGATTTATTGGAAAATCACCAATCATCTCTGCCGCAGGTGAACTCAAAAATGCCTTTGCCTACATTATGCTCAATGTGGCAACATGCGGAACTATTATAAGCATTATCTGTAAAATGGGATACTATACTTTCTTTTCAGAGAAAAAGGCAGACTATCAGGTCAAAGAGATTCCTTTAAATATGAAGATTGCTATGCTCACAACATCAGCACTATGTATATTAATTGGAATTTTCCCACAGTTCTTCTACAATTTCTTGCCATATCCAATAGATTATGAGCCTTATACAGTCCAGCATATTCTTGACACATTGGGAATATTCAGTTTTACAGGGCTTGTTTTTGCCATGTTTCTTAAGACACTTAAGCCAAAATCATATATCAATCTTGACATAGATTGGTTCTATAGGGTGGGGGCAAAATACTCATTAAAATCTCTAAATAAAACTGTTGTCCCTGCAGAGTATGGATTTATAAACAAAATATGGAGATGGTTAATAGACCGAATAATTTTACCTCTTTCATCCAAAATTATGGCTTATGAAGACAGAAAAATGAATGGGATACCTACTTTTATGTCCAATTTAGCAAAGACTATGAGTGATGGATTAGCAATTTTTCATACTGGTAAGATTCAGGACTATGCTTTTTATATGTTAAGTTTTATAGGGCTTGTGCTTTTGATATATCTTTTGTTTTAGGAGAGTAATATGGTAGGAATTGAATTAATACTAATATTTCCTTTGCTTGGTGCCTTTTTAATTTGGAAAATAGGTATCAGAAAAATTGTTAACTTAATTGCCCTAATGTCATCCTCGCTGTCGTTCATAATGGCTCTAATTTATTACCTTAATTTTGACAGAACAAAGAAAGGTTTTCAATTTTTAACTTCCTACGAATGGATATCTGCATGGCAACTTAATTTTACTCTTGGTTTTGACCATATAAATTCTCCCTTTGTTTTGCTTACTACCTTTATAACTTTGGCGATTATACTTTTAGCAACTAAGACAATAAAAGATAAAATTTCATCTTTTATGAGTCTTTTATTATTACTCTCTGTCTCAGTTAATGCTTTTTTCATGTCAACCAATTTCTTGCAGTTCTTTTTTTTCTATGAAGCTATGTTAATCCCGGCAGTTTTACTTATTCAGCGATGGGGTGGTGAGAATTCCTTTCAGGCTTCTATTAAATTTTTGATATATACTTTCGGTTTTAGTATATTTCTATTTCTTGCAATCATAGCTACTTACTATTACGGAGGAAGCTTCTCTTTTACATCTCTTGAAAATTTAAAAATAAGCGAGACTGCAAAACTATTGCTCCTTTTTGGTTTTATACTTGCCTTCTTTGTTAAAATTCCCATAGTTCCCCTTCATGGATGGCTAAAGGATGCCTACTATGAGGCAGCTATGCCAGTTACAATATTCTTGTCCGCAGTGCTTGGGAAAATGGGAATTTATGGAATCCTGAGGGTAATACCTTATTTTAATGATATTTTATCAGTCGTGAATCAGTGGATAATTCTTACTTGCCTTATTTCTTTTGTATACTCTGCTTTTCTTGCCTTAAACTCTAAAAACATTAAAGTTCTTTTTGCATATATGAGCCTCAGTCATGTGGGAATAATTACAGCAGGAGCTTTTACGGGTAATCTACAGGGATACCAGGGAGTTCTTCTTCAGAGTATAAATCATGGCATTCTTGCAGCAGCCCTTTTTTATGTAGCTGAACTTTTAAATAGAGAGACAAAAAGTTTTGATTTGGAAAAATTCGGAGCTCTTTCAAAAAGGGTTCCGGCTTTAACTTTTTTCACTTTTTCATTAATCATGGCAATGGGTGGATTTCCCGGACTTAATTACTTTAATGGAGAGTTATTACTCCTTAGTGGTATATTTAGGGAAAATTTATTTCTTGGTTTTATTGGTGTATTCGGTGTTGCTCTGGGAGTAGTTTATCTATCCTGGTTCTTTTATAGAGTATATCTTAGAAAGCCAGGAGCAGAGCTTTCTACCTATGTAAGGGATGTAATCTCCTGGGAATTATTTTTTTTGGCAATACTTCTACTTATATCCATCTACCTCGGATTAAATCCAGATTATGTGCTTTCTGGAGTAAATGAAATCGTAAGCTTTGGAGGTAAGGGATGATTCAGTACAAGGTTTTGATACCAGAAATAAGCCTGCTAATCTTAGCAATAATTTCCTTTTTTTATGGATTTATCAGTAGAAATTATAGAACAACCTATATTTTGAGTTTTTTAAGCATACTTACAGCTATAATATTATCGGTATTTAATTTTGGACAAAAGGAATTTACTTCGGAATTAATAAAAATTGACTTGTACAGACAGACCTTAAGGATTTTAGTCTTGTTTATAGGAGTTTTTATCATTGGATTATCCTACAGTGACCTTAAATTAAAAAGTAGTAAATCGGTAGAGTATGTTTTTCTGCTTCTTTTATCACTATTTGGAATGAATCTAATGATAGTTGCTAATGATCTTCTTATTCTTTATCTTGCTCTTGAGACTTTTTCCCTATCTCTTTATATTCTTGCAGGCTTTTACAGAAAGGAAAGTCTAAGTATTGAGGCTGGTATGAAATATTTTATTCTTGGAACTCTGTCTTCAATTATTCTTCTTGGTTCAATTGTTTTCTTTTATGCTCAAACAGGAAGCACATCTTATGAAACTTTTAAATTATTGAAGACAGAGAATTTAAATATCCTATTGGGTGTTGTTTTTTTAATCTCTGCATTTGCCTTTAAACTGTCTCTTGCACCTTTCCATGCATGGGCACCAGATGTATATCAAGGAGCACCCACTGCTGTAACAGCATTTTTATCAACAGCACCTAAAGTAGCAGTTTTTGGAGCTTTAATTAATATTTTTCTTTCAATTAATTTAAAACTTAACATTCAAGATTTGATAGTTATCATATCAGCTCTTTCAATGTTAGTTGGTAATGTTCTTGCTTTAAGGCAGAATAATTTAAAAAGAATGCTTGCGTATTCCTCAATTGCTCATGCTGGTTATATGTTTATGGCATTTTTACTTCCAGAGAAAGAACTTCTAATATCACTGATCCCCTATTTGATTGTATATGTTTTTATGAATCTCAGCGCTTTTGCTTTTATTATGAACATAAAAAATGGTGAAAGTATTCAGAATTATTTAGGAGTGGGAAGAAAAAATCCTCTTCTTTCTTTCTGCATTATAGTGATAATGTTTTCTCTTACAGGAGTACCTCCTACCGCAGGTTTTATTGTAAAATTTAATCTTTTTAAAAATCTTCTTTCTTATGGATACGGTTCATTAGTTTTTTTTGCATTACTAATGAGCATATTTTCCGCTTTTTACTATTTAAGACCAGTTTTTTATCTTTATAAAGATTCTTTAGTTATAGATATTTATAATCATCCTCTGAATAACAGCATGGCATTATCAGGAGCTTTATTGTTAATTTTTTTGGGACTTTTCCCAAATCTGTTATTAATTTTTTAAATAGTATAAAGAAATGGAGGGGATAAAATGAATGTAAAAAGATTGCTTCAATTTATTAATATTATGATTTTGCTTGTTCTTGCTGGACTTTTTATTCTGTCTTATTTTAATGAGAAGGGATTTCAGGAAAGAGTTGAAAAATTAACAAAAAAGGACATAATGCTCCTTGTTGCTTTAAATGATATGTATGCCCAGGGACTTCAGACAGGTCAGGCAACAAGAAATGTTTTTATTAATCCAAAGGATGAGCAGGCAAAGAAAAACTATCAAAAGGCGCATCAGGAATTTATGAAATCAAATGAAGCAGCTATAAAATTAACAAAAGGAGAAATGCAGGAACAATTGAAAACAATCCAACAAATGTGGCAGAAAGATCACTCTATGAAAATGGAAATTCAACAATTAGCAGAACAAGGTAAAAAGGATGAGGCAGTTAAGAAGATAGTTGAAGAGACAAAGGTATGGAGAGAAATAAAGGATATGATTTTCAAAATAACAGATACTCATCAGAAAGAATTTGAAAAAACTAACAAAGAAATTTCAGAGGTAAGAAAAAGAAATGCGATAATTTATTCAATTGTTCTTTTTATTTCTCTTGCAGGCTTGAGTGGAATGCTTTATTATTCATATAAATCCTATGAAAAAAATATGTCCTCAGCTTTAGGATGTTTTAATAGACTTGAACAGGGAGACCTTAGGGAGGAAAAAACACAAGCCTGTGATTTAATTGGAGATATATATCAGAGAATTACAAAAAGTTTAAGGGCAACAATAGGTAAAATCAGAGAAGTGGTAAAAAATACCAATACCATGGTTGCCTCTCTTTCAAAAGAGACAGATGATTTAGAGAAAAACTCTCGAGAACAGTTATCGCGTATAGACCAGATGGCATCTGCCTCTACAGAGATATCGCAGACAATAATTGATGTAGCTAAAAATGCAGCTCATGCTTCTGATTCAGCAAAACAGGCAAATGAAACTGCTGAAAAAGGCAAGACTGCAGTGGATAAAGCAGTAAAGGCTATGATAGATATAGCTAACTCAATCAAAGCAGCTGCTGGCACAATTGAAGAACTTGGACAAAGTTCACAGGAAATTGGCGAGATTGTGCTTACCATAAAGGACATTGCTGATCAGACTAATCTTCTTGCTTTAAATGCAGCAATTGAAGCAGCAAGAGCAGGTGAGCAGGGAAGGGGCTTTGCGGTTGTTGCCGATGAAGTTCGCAAGCTTGCAGAACGCACTGCGAAAGCAACAGAGGAGATTGCTGACAAGATTAGAAATATTCAGTCAAAGTCAGACGCTTCTGTAAATGCAATGAATGCAAGCAGTTCTCAGGCAGAAGGAGGAGTCGCTTTAGCAAATGATGCAATGCGCGCTCTTGATGAGATTGTATCTGCTACAGAAAAGGCAATGGATATGATACAGAGAATTGCAGTTGCTACAGAAGAGTTGTCTGCAACAAGTGAGGAAATTGCACAAAATATGGATACTATAAGGGAAAACATTAATAATACAGTAAAAATGATTGAATTTGTAAGAGATATTACTACTAAATTGTCTGCAGAGACAAAAGCTCTTGATGAGAGCGTTGAATATTTTAAAGTTTGAGTAAACCTCTCATCCCACACCCCACCCTCCTTTAATAAGGGCTTGGATATAGGATTTCCAAGCCCTTATTAATTTTTATTCTTCTTCAGATTGTGTGAGAAATCCGTGATGTTTCATCTTAGTGCGAAGTTGTTTTCTTGAAATGCCAAGTATTTCAGCAGCTTTTGTTTGATTCCATCCTGTGGAATTTAATGCTTTAAGAATCAAAGCCTTCTCAACTTCAAGAAGATTGAAGGTATTTTCTTTAATAATAGTCCATCCAGTGTTTTCCTGTATTCTTCTTGGTAGATGTTTTATAGAAATTAATCCTGAAGGTGAGAGCACAACAGCTCTCTCTATGACATTTGCCAGTTCTCTTATGTTTCCAGGCCAATAATAGTTTATAAGAGCATTCATAACTTCTGGCTCAAGTTGAGGGATAGGTTTGTTGTTTTCCTTTGAAAATTTATTTAGAAAATGATTCACAAGCAAAGGAATATCTTCCTTTCTTTCTCTTAGTGGAGGTAGATTTATTCTCACAACATTCAATCTCCAGTAAAGGTCTTCTCTGAATGAACCTTCCTTAATAGCTTTTTCAAGGTCTTTGTTTGTAGCTGAGATTACTCTTACATCCACTTTGATTCTTTGTGTGCTTCCAATTCTCTGTATCTCTTTTTCCTGAAGAAATCTTAAAAGTTTTTTTTGTAAAAGCATTGGTAATTCCCCGATCTCATCAAGAAAAACAGTGCCTTCATTGGCAAGTTCAATAAGTCCTGTTTTTCTCTCAGTAGCTCCTGTAAAAGCTCCCTTTTCGTGTCCAAAAAGCTCACTCTCAAGTAGATTTTCAGGTATTGTGGTACAGTCAACTATAATAAAGGGTTTAGATTTTCTAAGAGAATTTTTGTGTATTGCCCTTGCTACAAGTTCTTTACCTGTGCCTGATTCGCCTGTAATAAGTACATTGGCGTTACTTTCTGCAACCATCTGCATTATATAAAATATTTCCTGTATTGTTTTACTTTTACCAATTATTTCTGGAAAGGGGGTTTCTATTTTTTCTAATTTTTGAATTCCCTTTGATTTTTCAATGGCTTCTTTTATCACATTTAAAAGCAACTCTGTGTCTACTGGTTTTATCAAATAATGATAAGCACCAAGTTTCATTGCTTCTACTGCTTTTTCAATTGTTCCATAGGCTGTAAGCATTACAGTTGGAATTGACATTTCACAGTGTTTGAGCCATCTTAATAAATCTATTCCATCCATTCCGGGCAATCTGTAGTCAAGAAGAATACACTCAATAGTGGTAGTTTTAAGAACTTCCATTCCCTCTTCAGCAGTAGTTGAGGTGAAAACAGTATATCCTTCTTTCCTAAGAATTGCTGAAATAGCTTTCAAGGCACTTATCTCATCATCTATGTATAGAATATTTGCCATATTTAACCCTCTTTAATTGGCAACTCTATTGTAAATTCGGTTCCTTCATTAAGTTTACTCGTAACCTTTATATTGCCTTCATGGTCCTTTATTATTCTTTCAACACAGGCAAGTCCAAGACCTGAACCTGTAGTCTTTGTGGTAAAAAAGGGCTCAAATATTTTACCCATAAGTTCTTCAGGGATTCCAGTTCCTGAATCCTTTATTGTAATTTTTATCTTTCCATCAATTCTCTCTGTTTTGATCATTATTGTGTCTCCCTTTTCAGTGGCGTCTGTAGCATTTACTAAAAGATTCAGCACAGCTTGTTTTATTTGATGATGGTCAAAATAAAATTCAGGTATTGAGGGGTCAAAGTCAGTTTGAAGAATTTTATTCTCCTCTTTGATTTCTGTTTCCACGAGTTTTATCACATCTTTTAGTGCATTGTTGATGTTTCCCTTTTCATATTTAAGGGGTACAGGTCTTGCATAAGATAGAAAACTTGTTATCAATTCATTTAATCTCTCTGTTTCTTTATCAATAATTGAAAGAAACTCTTTTAAAACCTCTCCCTGAAAATTTGCCTTTAAATAAGAGGTAGAAGCCTTTATTGCATTAAGAGGATTTTTTATCTCATGGGCAACGGTCATTGCCATCTCTGCCATCGCAGAGGATTTTTCAAGTCTTAGTTTTTCTTTTGTTGTTCTATCAAGTTCTTCAAGTGAATGCTTAAGTTTTAATATCATCTCATTGAATGTTTCAATTAGATATCCGATTTCATCACCACAAGAAATTTTATAAACATAACAATCCTTGCAATCAATGTTATGGCATTTTTTACAGTTTTCCTTTGCTTCAGTTATAAACCAGCATCTTTCTTTGCCATAGGCAGGGCAGTCACTTTTTTCACAGTTAAAGATATCTTTACAAAAAACAGTTGATGGATTTTCACATATTTCAAGTTTATCTGCCTGAATACTTGACATTTTATTTTTAAGTCTTTGCAAAGGTTTTATAAGTGTTTTTGAAAGCATAAATGCCATAATAACAGTTAAAAGAAAAAATATTAAACTTAAAATATAAATATAATTTTTCAAATTTCTGGTGGACTGTTCAATGTAAGCATTTATTTTGTCTTCAGATATACCAACCCTTAAGATTCCAAAATAGCTATCGCCAACAATAACTGGTAAATTTATATGATTAATTCCATCTGTGTCTGATTTTTGCCATCTTTTATAAATTGACGGTTCCATTTTTATATAACTGCCAAGCTGACTTTTATCACTATGCCCAACAATTTTGCCATTTTTATCAGCAAGCATTATGTAATCAATTCCTGGATTGTTCATAACAATAGAGATTTTTTCATCAATAGCTAAGGGATCAAAAAAGACAAGATGGTCTATAACATCCTTTGAAACATTCTCAAGCAGGACCGTAATATTTGTGTTAATCTGATTTTTTAGAGAGCTTTTCTGATAGTTAAGAATTAACAGATTAATTGAAATCATAATGATTAAAAATAGAAGTAAAAATGATAGAAATATTTTTATTCCGATGCTTGTTCTTTGAAGTTTTTTGATAATTCTTTCAGTTACTAAGTATTTTAAGTATTTTAAAATCTTCATCTGTTGCCTCTTTGAATGCTTTAATCTTAGCTTTTTTAAGTATTAAAGGGTTATCTATGTTAGTAATTAATTTCTTGACCTTTTCTGTTAATTCTTTATTTTGATTATTCACAACGGCAAATGGCCAGTTTGGTAGATAGTCTCCGTAATCAAGAATTTTTATTTTTGAGATATCTACTTCGTTGGACCAGACACTTAAAGCAGCTTCTCTTATGAATCCTACATCTGCTTCACCTTTATAAACCCCTATAATAACTTTTTCCTGCCTTTTTGCATCTATAAGTTTAAAATCTCTTTGTAAATTAAAACCTTTTTTCTCAAGATAAAGCTTCTGAGACAAATATCCTCCTGCTGATGTAGGAGATACAATCATTATTTTTTTTCCTTTAAGGTCAGTGAGTTTATGTATATTGCTGTCTTTTCTTGTTATTATTAGACCTCTGAATTTTTCATTACCGCAAATACCTTCGTCTGTGGTGCAATCTTCGCCAACTGTTATTGCAAGAGGTCTTATTGAATACCTTTTAGAAACGATGGAAAATACATAGGGATTTTGATATGAAAAATGAACTTTACCTTGACTAACAATGTTTATAAATTCTTCAAAATTTTTAGGTATTACAAGTTTAAACTCATAACCCGTTTTTTCAGAAAGATATCTCATTAGAGGGTCATATCTTTTATAGATTGTAAGAGGACTGTATAAGGGTAATATGGCTACTTTTATTGTTTTTGATCCGTAATCAATATAATCTTTGCCTTTGAGATTTTTAATTAGTACTCTGATATAATCAAAATCTCTATCTTCAGCCAGACTGAATTTTTCAACACCTATGGCTTCAAGAAGTTCTCTATCTGCTCTGGTTAAGATGCTATTTTTAATAGTTTCCACTTCATCTTTTTTTAAATTATTAATGTATGCTATTAAAAATCTTGGAGTGGGTTCAGAATATCTTATTATTTTAAGCCCGTCTTTAAGATATTTGTTTGCAGTTATTTCGCTCATAGCTCCTATGTCATGGTTTCCGATTAATATGGAAAGGGCAATCCTTTGTTCCTTTTGTAACATATCAACGGATTTGAAATCTTTTATTGAAATGTCAACATCTCTAAGCATTGACAGAGGAATAAGATAGCTAAATGAAGATTTTTCTTCACCAAGCGCAAGTTTTTTCCCAAGAGAATCAAAAATTTTTTCAATATTATTACCTTGTTTTGTTACAAAAACACTTCTTGTTTCAGCTATACCACCTTCTGGTTTAATCAAAGGAAATATTTTATTTTTCATATTCCATTTAAGTTCACAGTAAGTAGCAGGGTCAACAATGATTAAATTAATTTTGTCTTCTTTTATTTTCTTTTCTAAATCTTTAAAATCTCTTGCAATATCAATTAAGACAGGTCTTTTAAAATTTTCACTTAGGAATTTTTTCAAAGGATAAAGTTTTTCATATATTACTTTTGGAGATTCTTCAGGTAAAACACCAATAATAATAGATGTCCCTTCTGAATATTGAGATGAAGTTTTTGCATTTTCATTTTTTGAACTTTTGCTACAAGATAAGGAGATTAAAAGAAATACAATTAATAAGAATTTAAATAACTTCATGATAAAAGGGATTTGTTTTCTTTTCAATTCCTATTTTAGTTTTAGGTCCATGACCTGGGAAAACTATGGTTTCATCAGGTAAAGAAGCTATCTTTTTGAGCGAATTAAGCAGTTCATTCATACTGCCTCCAATAATGTCTGTCCTTCCAACAGAGCCTGCAAAAAGCGTATCTCCTGTGAATATATATCCGTCAGTATAAAAGCATACACTTCCAGGAGAATGCCCGGAGGTATGTATTACTGTTAGCTGAATATTTCCGGTATTTAATATTTCGCCATTTTTAATAAGAATATCTGGTTCAGGTTGAGGTTCTATTTCTATGCCAAAAAATTGCATGGCTATTTGAGGAGAATTCCTATATATTTCAATGTCTTTCTCATGTAAAACAACTTTTGCGCCTGTTTCATCCCTTAATTCTTTGACTGAGCCTATGTGGTCAAAATGTCCATGTGTGCAAAGTATATATTTAAGATTGAGATTTTCTTCTTTTATGAAATCAAGAATTAAATCAGGTTCATCGCCAGGGTCAATTACAACTGCTTCCTTTGTCCTTTCGTCATATATAATGTAACAGTTTACAAATAGTGGTCCAACTTCAAATTTTTTTATTTTCATCCTTGCCTCCGTATCTTTTTTAAAATATAACCCAGTTCTTCATGTTTGAGCAAATAGCATAGAACTAAATAGAAAAATGCAGCGACAGAAATTGCACAGGCAAGCCATATAAATTTTAGAAACATTTTTTCACTATGTAACCACAAGGAAGGGTTAATCTCACAAATAAGTTTAGCTATGCTTACACTAATAAACGCAGCTACAAAGCTTTTTAAAAAAGATGAAATTATTGAATTGAAGGAAATCTGAGGAATTTTTCTTTTTATAAAATATCCTAACATAAAAAACTGGACAGTAGCAGCCACTGAATAAGCAAGTGCCAGTCCCTTGTGTTGCATTGAATTCATAAGAGCAATAGAAACTATCACATTTGTCAACATTGCTGTAGCAGCGCATATTACAGGTGTTTTTGTATCTTGAATAGAATAAAAAGTAGCAGTGATTGTTCTTGACCCAACTGTACCAATGATTCCTATGCTATAAAATAGTAAAGCTTGAGCAGTATTTATTGTAGCTGTTATATCAAAAACACCTCTTTGAAAAAGAGTGTTTATTATTGGTTCTTTTAACATCATCAATCCTAATGTAGAAGGAATAGTTAGAAAGAATAAGAATTTAAGGGAAAATGTAAAGTCTTTTGTAAAGATATCTTTTTTACCTTCAGCTACATGTTGAGAAAGGGTTGGAAGTACAGCCATTCCAACAGCTACACCGAAAATACCAATTGGAAGCTGAATAAGTCTCATTGAATAATAAAGATATGTAACACTTCCTTCGGGAAGGAAACTCGCAATAATTGTGCTTACAAATATATTTATCTGGTTTACTGCCATTGCTATTGTTGTCGGAATTACAAGAATAGCAATTTTTTTCAAAGCAGAATGAAATGGCGCTATTCCAAATTTGAAGCCATTTTTATAAAAAGTAGGTGTTTGAACAAGCCATTGAAGAGCACCTCCTACAGTTACACCTACTGCAACAGATATTATTGGATTGAAAAATAATGAGCTAAATCCAACTATAAAAATAATTATTGCAATGTTTAAAAAACATGGAGCAAGAGCTGGTATAAAAAAAATATTATTTGTATTGAGAGTACCCATTGTAAGTGCTGCAAGACTGATAAAGAGTAGAAATGGAAACATTATTCTTGTCAGTAACACTGTTAAGTCAAATTTTTGAGGATTTTCAACAAATCCTGGGGCAATTAGTTTTACAATAAGAGGGCTAAAAATTATTCCTAAAATAGTAATAATTCCTACAACTATCATTATGAATGTAAATAAACTCTTTACAATTTTTTGGGTTTCTTCTTGACCATTTTTTATCTGGGATTCTTTCAACACAGGAATAACAGCCGAAGACATTGAGCCTTCTGCAAAAAGTTCTCTTAACAGATTAGGAATACGAAAGGCAACGAAAAATACATCACTTATGCCAGTTGCACCAAAATATTTGGCAAGAATCATGTCTTTTATATATCCAAGAATTCTACTAAATGTAGTAGCTAATGAGATAGCTCCAGCAGCTTTAACTATTTTACTTTTTGCCATTTTAGTATTTTAGAATTTCAAGAAGGTCAAGAATGTCTTCCTTAGGCATGTTAGTCTGTCCTTTTTTTAAATCATCTACAAGATTTTTTATAAATTTATCTATATCTCCTTTAAAGGACTGATCAAGTTTAATGGAATTTTTCAATGTTTTTACTGCTTCTGAATATTGATTAAGCTTTTGATATGTGAGAGCAAGATAAAGATGGGCTGGAATAAGTAATACGTTTCTTTTTATTGCCTTGTCAAAGGCATTTTTAGCTTCTTCATATTGCCCAACTCTGTATAAAGAAAGTCCCTGCCCAAAATAAGCTTTATCTTGAGTAACAAATAAAGGATTATTCAATGCTTTTTGGAAAGCATCAATGGCTTCTTTATGCATATTGAGTTTTTGATAGCATACTCCGAGATTAAACCATGCATCAGCATAGTTGTTATCAAGAGAAAGTGTTCTTAAAAACAAATCTTTTGCCATCTCATATTCTTGAAATTCCATATGAACAAGAGCCAACCCATGAAGTGCGTCTTTATTATCAGGGTCAATTTGAAGAGCCTTATGAAACTCTGAGTATGCGAGCTGGTAGTTTTTTTCAATATAGTAAGCAAATCCAATTTCTTTATGAAAATCAGATTCGTTCATCTGTCTGATTCTTTCTTCAGATGTGCATGCAATAACAATAAAAGCAATCAAGACTCCCAGAAATTTGGACCTCATAGTTTTATAGTATATCATTTTTTATCTTCAACCTTTGCAATAAGTCTTTTAAGAAATAAAATTAAACCGTCAAGTTCTTCAATATTAACTTCAAAGCCATCTTGATAAAATTTCAGATTTTTTATTATGCCCCTGTTTTTAAATCCTGTTAATATATGTAATAAGCGGTTTACAAAACCTGTATCAAGATTTTCCTCCATTTTAAATTTAAATGTATTCTTTTTTTGTTTAACCTCTGAGGCTTTAATTTTTGAAACAAGGAGTCTTATGCGAGCGATTTTGAAGATATTTTCAACCTCCTTTGGAGGCATTCCAAATCTATCAATAATTTCATCATAAAGTTTTTCTATCTCAGAGTCTTCTGAAATTTGACTCAATTTTCTATAAATTCTTATTCTCATAGGAGTCTCTTTTATGTATTCTTCGGGGATAAAAGCTGGTATAGAAAATTTAATTTCTGGTAGTTTCAGTGCTGGCAAAACTTCGCCTTTTATTTCTTTGACAGCTTCATTTAACATTTCTATATAAAGATCAAAACCTAATCTGTTTACTCCTGATTGTTCAACACCAAGAAGCTCTCCTGCACCTCTTATTTCAAGGTCTCTTAAAGCAATATGAAAACCTGCTCCGAGATAGCTCATTTCTTGAATAGCTTTTATTCTTTTTTTTGCATCTTCACTAAGAATTTCTTCAGGAGGAATGACTAAATAAGCATTTGCCTGCCTGTATGACCTGCCAACTCTTCCTCTTATTTGATAAAGATCGCTTAATCCAAAAGTTTGAGCCTGATCAATAATAATTGTATTTACATTTGGAATATCAAGTCCTGAGGCTATAATAGATGTACATAGTAAGATATCAATTTTCCCATAAATAAAATCAAGCATTATTTTGTCAAGCATTTTTTCTTTCATTCTACCATGCGCAACTCCAATTCGTGCCATAGGAACAAGTTTTTGAATTTTTGATTTTACTAATTCTATATCGTGGATTCTATTATGAAGAAAATAAATCTGTCCTCCTCTTTGAATTTCTTTTTCAATTGCCTCTTTAATTATTAATTCATTTTCCTGAATGACAAATGTTTTAACAGCAAGTCTTTCCTTAGGTGGAGTCTGTATTACGAATATATCCCACAGTCCGCTTAATCCTATTTGAAGAGTTCTTGGTATAGGAGTAGCAGTTATTGTAATGAGATCAACTTTTGGATATTTTTCTTTTATTTTCTCTTTATGAATTACCCCGAACTTCTGTTCTTCATCAATAATCAAAAGCCCGAGGTCAAAAAAATCAACTTCTTTCAAAATAATTATATGAGTGCCAATGAGAATATCAACTTTCCCCAATTTTGTATCTTCAATAACTTTTTTAATTTCCTTTTCTGAACGAAATCGGCTTAAATATTCAATTTTTACAGGAAATGCTTCAAATCTTTTTTTAAATGTCCTGTAATGTTGTTCACATAAAAGAGTTGTTGGCACCAAAACTGCAACTTGTTTCCCATCATAAACCGCTCTGAATGAAGCTCTCATAGCAACTTCTGTCTTCCCATATCCAGCATCCCCACAAAGAAGCACCTCCATAGGGAAAGGTTCCCTCATTTTTTTTAGTATTGCATCAATAGCCTTTTGCTGGTCTTCAGTTTCTTCATAGGGGAAAAAGTCATCAAAATTTTTATGAATTTCAGTATCTTCTGAATAAATAAATCCTCGCTCAGTTTTTCTCTGAGCATAAAGCTTAATAAGTTTATCAGCTATATCATGTATTCTTTTTCTTTCTCTTTCTTTTGCTTTCTGCCACCTATTACTTCCCAGTTTATCAATCGGTGGAATAAAACCTTCTTTTGCAGAATATCTATAGATTTTTCCAATATTCCAAGTAGGGACGTAAAGAATATCTCCATCTTTATATTCCAAAACAAGCACATCTTCTTCAGTCCCTTCGTATTTCTGTCTTTTTATACCACGAAAAATCCCTATTCCATGCTCTTTATGAACTATATAATCACCTTCATTTATTTCAAGTCCATCAATAGGTAATTTCTGGATGGCAAGTTTTTTCTTCTTAAGGGTTTTCTCGCCAAATAGTTCAAAATCTGTAATTATCATAAGATTTTCTCTATAAAATCCCTCCTGAAGATCTGATATCGTTATTGCATATTTGCCTGAATATGTTCCAATCTCGTTTTTATGAATTAATGGAGCGATGATATCGTGGTTAAAAAGAACTTCTTTTATTGTTTCAGCTTTTCCCCGAGAACTTATAGAAAAGATTATAGGAATTCCCAGTTTTTTTAAATTTCTGGGAAAATCTAAAATAGAGCTTCTTTCATTTGGCAATATTCCCAATCCATAAAATGTTTTATCTCCTGCATCAACTGATTTGGTGGAAAATTTAACAGGTAAATGTGATATTTTCACTATATTGAACTTTTTGTTGGTGAAATTTTTGTCAACCGTAAAAATATTATCGAATTCAAATAATTCAAGTAACTCTATGTTGTTTATTTCTTTTTCTTCTGCCTGTATTATCCATATCTCATTTTTATCTTTAAATGAGCGTTGCGTATCTGGATAAAATAACTTTATCTCTTCTATTTCATCTCCAAAGAATTCAATTCTCGCAGGATATTCCTCTCCAATTCCCCATATATCAAATACCCATCCATGTTCAGAAAATTCTCCTTCCTGTGTAACTAATTCAACTTTACTGTATCCTAAGTTAATAAGATTTTTTGCCAGAAATTCTCTTTCAATAGTCCCTCCCTTTTTTATATTAATGGTTTCAATATGGGGAGGAATTTTAGCAGAATCAACTGTTGTTATTATTTTTTTATTTCTCTCATTCAGAATTTTAAATATTGCAATCATTCTTTCTGTGCCCTTAGATGGTAAGAAAACTATTTCATCAGTAGTATTGAAAAAAGATGAAAAAGTTTTAAAAGCCGCGTAAAGTTTAGCTGCTTGGTCTTCATTTTCTTCAAATACTATAAAGTTGTTTTTATAAAAACAAATAAATAATGAAAAGGAGGTTATAGAAAGGTTATAAATTTCATTGTTAGTTTTGATGAGGGAGGTGATTTTTTTTACTTCTTCTAATAAAGCAGTATTAATATTAGACGGCTGATTTGAAAGGAAGTTCATTAATTATTTTATCATACATTTTTTGTATGGGGTGTGGAGTGAAAAATTTTCAGGCATGAACTTCTCTGTTTCAATTCCTCATAGGTAGGCTCAAAACGGGCTCAGGGAGCACTTCAAATGTATGAGTTTGTTGTGTTTCAATTCCTCATAGGTAGGCTCAAAACAATGTGCAAAAGTATGGAAAGAGCTTGTTCTTGACAAAGGTTTCAATTCCTCATAGGTAGGCTCAAAACCCATGCGATGTTTTGGGGCAAGGTGGTTTGTATGGGTTTCAATTCCTCATAGGTAGGCTCAAAACGAGTTTGATGAAAGCGTTAAACCTCGTTCGATTTTGTTGTTTCAATTCCTCATAGGTAGGCTCAAAACGACGAGTGCGGAGATGGTGTGGGAGCGTTATAAAAGTTTCAATTCCTCATAGGTAGGCTCAAAACTCTATCTCTTGCTTGCTTGCGGTATGTCAAATAATACGTTTCAATTCCTCATAGGTAGGCTCAAAACTGTCTAAAGGTAAAAGGAAATTTGAAGTATTAAAGTGTTTCAATTCCTCATAGGTAGGCTCAAAACGTGTGTGTGGATGAGGGTGGTAAAGTTATAGAATAGTTTCAATTCCTCATAGGTAGGCTCAAAACGCGGGATAATGAAGTTATTGATTTAAAAAAGTTTTTTCAAGGTTTCAATTCCTCATAGGTAGGCTCAAAACGGAGAAAAATGGAACACAATAAAAAATTAGAAATTGAAGTTTCAATTCCTCATAGGTAGGCTCAAAACGGTTTAACGAGAATTGAAGATGTGTTGAAGCCGTCATGGGTTTCAATTCCTCATAGGTAGGCTCAAAACAAAGAGGGTAGGTATGAGAGAGTTAAGGTATAGATAGTTTCAATTCCTCATAGGTAGGCTCAAAACTCATCTTAGAGCAAACATATCTGTTCAGGCAAAATGTGTTTCAATTCCTCATAGGTAGGCTCAAAACAATAATATGGTTTATGAAGTTGCAATGGAGTGTAAAGGTTTCAATTCCTCATAGGTAGGCTCAAAACCAAAAAAAATTTTTAAAAGGTATTTTAAGAGAGAAATGTTTCAATTCCTCATAGGTAGGCTCAAAACTTTCACACTTCAATGATACAAAAACAGAATACAGTGTTTCAATTCCTCATAGGTAGGCTCAAAACCCCTTGTGTTTGAAGTATTCCACCTGTTTGAGCCTCGGTTTCAATTCCTCATAGGTAGGCTCAAAACCCGACGACTGCATCATATGTTATCTCTGAGAGCTTGTTTCAATTCCTCATAGGTAGGCTCAAAACTTTATTTATTCTATGCTTATTGGTGGGGCTTAAATGGTTTCAATTCCTCATAGGTAGGCTCAAAACAAGGAAATGAAATGATAATTGTTATAAGTAAATGCGGTTTCAATTCCTCATAGGTAGGCTCAAAACCTGAAACAACTCCAAGATACGGGGTTGAAGTTGAAGTTTCAATTCCTCATAGGTAGGCTCAAAACGTAGCAGTGCTGTCTGCATATCTTGCTCCACAAATAGTTGTTTCAATTCCTCATAGGTAGGCTCAAAACTTCTTAGAACCGTAGCCAGAGATGGAGAAGTTTTAAGTTTCAATTCCTCATAGGTAGGCTCAAAACGAGAGGTCAATGGCTATCCTGCAGCTGTATCAAACGTTTCAATTCCTCATAGGTAGGCTCAAAACGCAGTTTGTTGTAACAGCAGATGCAACAGCTGATACGTTTCAATTCCTCATAGGTAGGCTCAAAACATAAATGGCTATGTGATTTTTAAAGAAGAATACAAGTTTCAATTCCTCATAGGTAGGCTCAAAACGTTCTAACAAGGTCATAAGGCTGAACATAACTTACCGTTTCAATTCCTCATAGGTAGGCTCAAAACTAACAATAAAAAGTCTTGAAAATGCACCAAAAAACGTTTCAATTCCTCATAGGTAGGCTCAAAACAATAACAACTCTGATAATCTTGATAATTTTGATTATTGTTTCAATTCCTCATAGGTAGGCTCAAAACAAAGCTTGAAGGAACAGAATTATTGTCTGAATACAAGTTTCAATTCCTCATAGGTAGGCTCAAAACGGAGGAACTGGTTGGAAATATCAATTTGGCAAAACAAGTTTCAATTCCTCATAGGTAGGCTCAAAACCCGTTTAAAATGTGAAAAAATCAATCTGATCCGCTTGTCAAAGATCATTGGTTATTTTTTGAATTTTAACAAAAAATCTTTAATTTTTCAATATAATTTCAGTCGTCTAAGGCTGGAGTTTTTTGCACCATTGAAGGTTGACGAGAATAAAGAGAAATGTAAAAAATTAAATTATTATCTCTTCTCCTCCTCTCTCAATTCCTATTATTTCTCTTCTGGTATACCATTCACTGCGAAATGTGTATATGATTATAGAGTCTTCTTCTGGATTAATTATTTTTTTCAGCTCTATCTTCAATTTTTCGAGTTTTGCCTCAGAAATTTCTCCTTCAAATACAGAATTTTGTACCCAGTGGAGATATTTCCTGCATGTTTTAAGTACTTTGGCTACTCTTTTCTCATTAATATCGTATACGAGTATAACTCTCATTTATTGTCCGATTGCTAAGACATATGCCCCTAGGTATAGCTTGAGGTGATATTTAATTTATTGTTTGCATTAATCTGCATAAATTTTATGCCTTCGATTTGTTCGAGATATGTTATTTTATCATTTTTCGTTGACTTGGATGAATTGCTCTAATTTACCTAATGTGGTCATGAAAGGCTCTCTTTTTATTTCGTTTTTTGAGTAATAAAAATAATCAAAAATATAAGACAAAGGTAGTGTTCGTTGTTATGATAAATCAGAATCTTGAGTTTCAGAAATAACAATATCATGGGAATTGAAAATTTTCATGAGAAATCTGGGTCAGTTCTCGTGAGAATTTTCAGGGATATGCCTGTATGGGGAAATGGAGTTGAGTTTTTATTAAAATTTTGAAGAGATTCTTCGCACTCATTAGAGGTGCTCAGAATGACAGAATGGGGAAAGGGTGCTCAGGATGGAAAAATAGTTCTTCAGAATTACAGAAAATAACTTTTTTCGAATTACCAGCCTGTTACAAAAGGTTTATATTCTTCCTCTTCCATGAGATGTTTCTGAATTTTATACAATTCAAGCCTTATGAGTTGCCGATAAGATACATGTCTGCCAAGCTTTTTATGTTGTATAGTACTCCTAAGTCTTTCATCCATCTCTTGGAGTAGAATCTGTTTTCCTTTATCATTAAGCACAATACCATCAAGCTTCTTTTCAAAGTGTTGCGGCTTTACAATTCGTTTGTTTACAATGCTGAAGATTGCTCTGTCTGCTATTATTGGTTTGAATATCTCCGCAACATCAAGATTAAGAGTAAATCTTCTGAAATTGGTGGCATGAAGATATCCAATTCTTGGGTCAAGATGAGTCTGATAAATTTCACTTAGACAGGTTGTATAAACAAGAGAGTTGGCAAAACTTATAAGAGCATTGATTCTGTTTTTTGGCGGTCTCTTTGTTCTTGTTTCAAAGATAAAGTGTTCATTGTCTAAAATTATGTCAAATGATTGATAATAGTAATCACGAATATTTCCCTCTATTGCCATTAGTTCATCGGTAGTTGAACAGTCGGGAATGTTTGTTGCAATCTCTTGTATTTTGCTAATTATTTCTGAAAGCTCCTTACCTCTATTGTGATAATAGATTAAAACCTTTTTAATGTTTTCAATGGCTCCTGATACAAATTTCTCAGCAAGATTAAGTCGTTTTCCTGTATCCAAATAATGCTCTGCTTGCTTAAGTATCATATAACCTGAATTTAAATGTTCCCTTGGATAAAAAGAACCTATGTAGTAGCCATAGTAGTTAAAGAAATGAATAATAATTTCACTTTCTGTAAGAAACTCCAAAAGACGCTTATTCATTGATACTTCACCAAATATCAATATTTCCCGTGTATTTTCAACAGGAATATATTTTCTTTCTTCACTGGTTTCAAAATAAAGTGTGTTATCTTTTCTTTTTAGCTCTCCATCAGAGATTATGTATAATGATTTTTTCATAATTTTTCAGCCTATTAAGCCCAACATAGTTCTTGATAACCGCATTTGTTGCAAAATTTTATTTTTTTAGGAAGAGGAGCTGTCTCGTGTAATATTATCTGCTTTATTTTATCCTGAGCCTCTTTAAGTTCATCCTGTATTTCAGGTGTAAGCTCAACAGTTATTTTCCTTTTTTCTACAGGAAATAAAAGCTCGCCTTTTGCTTCTATTCCCATGGCTTTAAGCCTTAAAAGATAATAAGCAAGTTGCATCCTTGCGGCTTTTTCGTATTTTGAACTTTTCTTCACTTCAGCCACTACTATGTCTTTCCCCTCTGTTTTTAAAAGGTCTATGACCATGTTTTCAAGATGGATTTCCTTTAACTGTCTTTTATAAGTTTCCTCTGAAATGAGCCTTCCAATCTCAATAAAAGGATTTGCTTGATAGGGCTCAAGCTGTCTTGACAGAAGCCATACTTCACGCTCGCATATGAAGTAATACCAGATAAGGGTAGGGGAGGGTTTTAGATTAAAATTCATTTTTTCCTCTTTTTGTTAGTTTTTTTCTCTAATCTACTTTCTGATGATGAATCGTAAGCAACTACAAAATCTATCTCGTCAATTTTAAAAAATTTCTCGTTAGTTCTCTCTATCTTAATAGTGGAGGGATGGCATATTCCCTGTATTTCTACAATTGGTATAAGATATGTTCTTAAATATAAACTGATGTGCCTTTTTTTACACCTTTCATGCATTAGATAAACCCGGCCATTGCCATCTTTTATTTTTGTATCTTTACTGAAAGGTAAAGGATAGCCTGTTGTAATAGTTTCTTTATCAATTTCATATACATTCTTTATAAAAACTTCGTCTTCAATTGTTATGGGAGACTCACTATCACCACAGGTAAGAGGTGATATCTTAAGGGCTTTGACAATTTCATTTACAATGCTTTCATCTTTAAATATTGTGGCTATCTGAATTTGCTGTGCATAGGCAAACTGCCTACCAATTGCATTTGTAAACTTCCATGGCATAGTATCGTCCCATTTAACAATCGCAGAAGTTGTATAACTTTTGATAATACAAGGAGAAAGAAGTTTTGAGCCAGCCCAGATTAATTCATTTTCAATTTTTTCAAGATATTGCAAAGGATGCCTATCATTTTTATATCGCTGCAGGGCATTAGCGAGCATTCCAATCACTGCAGAAGGAGGTGGCACAGGATAAGTCAAAGCAGACTGCCAAGTAAAGGGAATTCTTATAGAGTAAAGGGAATTCAGCCTTATGTGAAATACCAGAGCTTTCATTCTCAGGCTACTTTACTTAGAATTTCATCAAAGACTTCGTTAATAGTGTTCTTCTTTACAACCCCTGTTGGCGTTTCGCTTCCCAAGTAAAGAAGAGTTGTATTCTCAGGCATTAGCCCCACTGTTTTTGAAATATAGTCTGGATATATGGGCGATACAGGGAAGGGTAGTGGTCCTGTTTCAGAATACGCAACAAGAATCTCTAAAGGATTTACGTGAGGAACAGCATGAGAGAGGCTTGCGCCTAATTGGCCTGAAAGCATCAAGCGATATGCTTCAAGGGCAACCTTGATTCGTTGTTTACGGCCGGAGTTGTCATCAACAGCATAAGGATTCGGGCTTCCAAGATTTAATTCCACAAGCCCAATTCTATCAATATCAAGGGCAGATACAAATGCATAAATACCAGAGCCATAGGATTTGTGGAATGGCATTTGAGAAGTAAGATTTTTGTCATCAAAACTAATCCCGCTCTTGACCCTTGAATGAATCACTTGTCTTGAAGAGAATTCGCCACCTAAAACGGGCATAAGCCATGAGAACATAACTCTTGAACTCCTTCTTTCAGAAACACCTTCTTGCTCTTCCTCACCTTCTTCAGATGTTCTTCTTCCACCTCTTCCTTCTCCTGCAATTGCTGCAAGATACCCGTGAATATCGCAAATAGCACATTTCTGAATAACAGCTACCTGTCCTTCAGCAACAGCATTTTTATGAGAAAGGATATTGTTTTCCAATTTTGCTGGTCTTACAGGTTCACCAATTTTACAGGCATCACAGAAAGGTAAGCCTTGTGCTGAGCCTAACTTTCTCATTCCCTCATAATGCCAGTGCTTGAGCATCCTGCCTGATACTGCTGTTGCTTCAACTTTTCCACCCATTTCATCAAGAAACTCCATAATCCTTATATCAGTTACATTACCCGCCACTGCCTCATTATTGAGATCATGGACATTTAATTGCACTTTTACTGAAAATGTTATAAATTTAAGCACCTTACACCTCCAGATTTAATTTTTTCATTTAAAACCTCAATGCTTCTTTCAGACATAAACAACCTCTGACAGAATGTATAGCTTAAATTCTTCTTTTAAGGCATTCTTCAGCACAAGGTCAATCTTACAATGAAATAACTTCTCAAAATAAAACTTAAGTTCCATATAATTATTAAAAGTTTTCTTCCCCTTCTCAAATTCAACAAGTATATCAATATTGCTTCTATTTTTGCCTTTATTTTTATATGTGAGCCAAATATTCCGATCTCTTTAACATGAAAGCGTTTTTTTATTTCATTCACATGGCTCTTAAGTATTTCTGTCATTTCATTTGACACCTTGTATCTCCTCTAATGTTTCCATGGTTTCTTCAGTCCTTGATGGGAATGAAAAGGCAAGCATAACAAGGGCTAATTTTGTGGATTCAAAGTCTTCATTTGCAAGCCTGAAGACTTTCTTTACTTCCTCATCTGTTGGAAGATGAATTTGTTCTTTTTGTTCAAGCCTCAACCTGCCCTCTCTCAACATCTTTGCTATTGTTTCCTCAAAATCTCTTGATTCTTTTCTTGCATTTCTTATATCATCGGCATATCCGTATTTTTTTTCTCTAATGAAGTATCTCAATGTTCTTGCAAGGCTACCTAATGCAGGGTTTTCAATAATCTCAAGACTTATCATAGCCACCTCCTTTAAAAGATATCTTACTGTTTCTGGGTATAAAAGATTTACCCAATCACCCTTTTTAGGTGATGTTTCTTGAACATAAAGACGGGCAAATTTTAGGATAGAAGTCTTATTTAGATTATAAATAGTATTGTTTAATTCTTGAAGGGCAGCATACGCTTTTTGGGTTAATATATTATCTATCGTTGCAATATTATAAGGTGTCCCTCTTATAAATTTTAAGTAATTCTCAATTGGTATTAAAAAAATCCTGTCAACATGGTATCCCTGTTTTCGGCTTAAAATTGCAATAAATAAATCAAAGCCTTTCAGAATATCAGCAGAGGAGGGGATTTTAGAAAGGAACACCAAAGGGATTAATACCTGAGGGATGTCTTGATTAAACCACTCCTTTCTTATCTGATGCTGTAAGGCAAAAATTTCTTGAAGTTTCCTGCCACTGACATTGCCTTTAGGGATTGGAATAACTATAACTTCTTTGCGTGCTACATTAAAAATAAAAGAGGTATACCATATACCAAGTAAGGCAAGTAACCCGCAAGTTTTGCAGATATTTTTTGGATTTGTTGGCCTTCTTGGTAATTTGGGAGAATTTTTGTCTTTGGGATTTTTATATTGTAACTGTATATCTACTCCATCTCTTTTATTGTGAAAGGAAGTAGCCACTGTAAAACCTATGACATTTCCTATATGGTCAAATTCATGCCTGCAAACATTTTCTCCTTTTTTATTTTTAGCAATAATTGTAAATGATTTATAGAAGTCCAATGAGAATGATTCATTTTCATTAACGGTTACACTCTCTGCGCTTCTGCCAGCAATTCCAGGGGTACTAAAAGGGATATATGTTGAAAAAAGCAATCTTTGACAAAGTAGATTGAACATTTTGTTCAACTTTTCAAAATCATTTTTATCTATATCAAAAGTAACCCTGTAGAAACCACCTTCATAATGTATAGCGACACTTTCAATTCCAAATGCCTCAATCCCTACCCTCGTCAGCCCGTAGGCAATCTTTACATCCAAATCAGGAAAACCGGTGGCAGGTGTGTAGAGGGTTAGCATTTTTTTCCCCAGATCCCGAATTCAGTAATTTTGAATTTTTCGTCTTCTTTCAAGAGAGAGCCAGGAACCCAGCATAGACCATGTGACCTTATGTTTCTACCAGCACCCTTTTCTAAATCCCACTCTCTTTCAACCAGTAATTCTATATCACCTTTTAATTCTAAAGAATCAGAATATTTCACATGAGCAAAGATAGGCATATCTTTAGGTAAATAAATTATAATATCTTCATTTTTCACCGCCCACTTACCATAAAATCCTTCCGAGACCATATCAGAAATCTCTTCAAAGTTGTTTATTTCAATTAGCCCAAATCCATATTTTCTTTCTCCTCCGAGCTGGAGATAATTTATCAATTGTTTCCTAAAATCTATCTCCTTTTCCCCTGCCTTAATTTTCAGAGTATTGTTTTCTATGAAAATTTTTAGGTTTTCTTCGTAGATATTCCTAATCCATATCAGTCCTTTTAAAAAAACAGGTTTTCCTTCATTAATTGTATATGGTTTTATAAACTCTACTTCATGGAGCATTCCCTCTTCTGCAGTGAAAGAGTGGGGATCTATTGTTGCAAATGCCTGCGAACTGATAAATTTTTTCTCAAATTCATATTGGAGGTTTTGACCTAATTTAAGCCCCTCTTTGGTATAGGACGGAAGATACAACTGATTATCAACATATAGATAAAGATAGCCAAACCTCATTGCCTTTTTTAAAAACTCACCTATTTTATTATAATGATTGATTCCGAGTAAACCATTTAATTTATAAGTTAAAGAAGCCCAGATAATCTTTCCTGGCACATAGTACCTTGTTCTATAAAAATGGAAAATTTTATGAAATCCTATGTAAAGTGAGGATTTCAAACGAAAAATACATTTATATAAACGCCATTCCATAGCCTCTCCTTATTAACTTATGGATATATCATCTGTTTTTTGATTTTCACTCTCTTTTGAAAGTGCTTTTGCATGATATCGGGCATATATAAGAGAACTTTCGATAACTTCTATACTGAATATCAACCTATCAAGATCTGATGCAAGCCCATCTTCCTTGCGAATCTCTTCAAGTAGCTCATCTCCTTGAATGACCTGTAAACCCTCTTTCAATAATTCCTTAGTGATTTCTTCTAATTTATTTGCTCCTACTTTCTCCTTTTCCCCCCTTGATTCACAAAAAAGTGCAAAGGCATAAAGACCTTGTTCCTGTAAAACATTCAATGCTTTAGTTATCAATGACTCTGCCTTTTTTGCATCATTAAAAGCTTCTGTTATTTGTTCTGCGAATCTAAATCCATATTCAGCACAGAGTCTATCTAAATTTTCCATATCAGACCTCCATTTTTATATGTTCAATATTTTAATTCTACCCATCCCTCTTGTCCCCATCCCCCCAATTCCGAGTATCTCAAATAATTTCAATCCTTTTTCAACTTGTGCTTTAACCCAAGCTGTGCCCACATCTGCATTTCCTTCTGTTTTGAGTTCTCTCCCGCCAATCCTGAGTGCTTTGCCAGAATTATAGATAATATCAAAAGCTAATACAGTACCTCTTGGAATGGCTTCATAGGTAAAAAGTGCTTTTTCTTCCGCGGTTCCTGTTTGTGGATCAATGCTTACAGAGGTTCTTACTTCAAGATTCCTGTTTACAACATGACTAAAAAGTCTGTCTGAAACAAGAACGGCTCTCTGCTTTATAATATCAGAAGATATTTCTGGAGACAAATTGTTTAAGTTTCCTTGCCCGCTATTATCTTTTTTCAACATAAGCCATCCGAAATTTAATTTATCACTTTGGATTTGAGTCCCTAATGGATAAAAACTATTATCATTGACAGCAAAATTTCTTTGTAGACCTAAACCTTCTAAAGCCATAGGAGAAGTGATCCATACAGGTCCTATCATTGAAGCAACAGGAAAGAAGACAATATGAGCATCAAAGAACTGAGCAAGCCCATGTATACTATTCCCAGTTCCTTTAGAAAAGCCATAGGGAATACAGACAGGACAAGCTGGATTTATCTTTCCACAGTGTTTCTCTCCTCCATCTCCACCACGACCAGCACAGGAAAATTCTTGTTCACCATGTTTCCATAAATATTTGTTTGTTTGTAGTGCGGTATATGCTCGTGCTGGTCCACTGATGCTTGTGCCAGGAATTTTAGGAAGATTTATCCCAGGCTCTCTAACTATTGGCAGGTCTACCCTTCCAAGTCTTGAGCCACCTGAACCAATATGAATTGGATCAAGAGCTATTGCGCAGTATTTTTTGAATTCAAATTCACTCATATTTTAACCCCCTTTAAGGTTTTTGTTTCCTAACCTTAAGATTCCAGTGTATACAAATATCCAATAAGCCATCTTTTGTGGCTTGAAAGAATTTTTTAAATAAATCTCTATCTCTTGTAGGAGAGAGTTTAAAAATATTTATAAGAGATGAGCTCACAAATTTCTTCCATATAGAATCTCCATTATAATCTTCATATCGTTTCTTAGTTTCTTGCCAGAAAGCATATACTTGGGCAAGACCGATATTTCTATTCCTAACCAAATTCTGAATATCATTCCAGAGATCATCAATTCGTTTAATATCATCAAGTGCTCTAAGGTTATCATCAATCCTGAATCTATCTGATGCACTTTCTAAAAAAACAAGTTTAAAATATGAGGTTTCAATTTTTATACAATCGTTAGATTTAAGCCCTTTAACGTGCACTACATAATTACCCATGCCGTCATAATCAAAGAAATAACCACCTGTATGCGAAGGCTTGTTTTCTATTCTGATATATGGATGCCATTCATCCTCTTGATTTGGGTCACCTGTGGAATAAGATATTTGCCATTCTAATGGAACTGAAGAAAAATCTTGATCTGGAGTTATTGTAAGTTTTCTATGTTTATTTTCTGGAGTATCCTCAATTGACTCCACCTTTGCTTTTATTGTTTTAGTCTTTGTGTTAAATGCCTTGATCAATCTTTTTGCTGCATCCATTGCAATATAAAGAGGAGTCCTTCTATGAAATGCAATGATGCCTAAATGAAATGGTAGCCTGTCCATCACTTTTGAAAATTGAACCTCATACTGTTCAAATATTTTTTGTGCAATATTTAGGGCATCATAGGCTGGGATAAGTAACATAAACTGGTCTGGATAATTATATATCGGTATATAAGGATAATAATCCTGAAAAGCTTCATTAGGAGGAATAACATTGGTTATACGATAGCCTCCAACCCATTGAACATCTCCTTCTTTCTTTACTTTTATTGGTTTTTCTTTCATCCATAAAGAAATCTCTTCTGGAGTTTTACCTTTAATGGATAAAATCTGAAGATTAGTGGTAGTTATGAAGATACCTTTGGATTTATCAACACATACTGGGCTCAATCTAACCCCATCAATATCTATATCAATTGTTGAACCTATAGGAATGTTTGGTGATGGCGAGATAATTAACTGGATTCTTTTATTTCTGAGATTTACATGAGATGAAGCTTCTCCATAAGAATGTTTACTGAGAATATTGTTTATTAGGGTATTCTTGATAAAATCTTCGGTAGTATTCCAGATTCGCCTGATACGGGCTGGTGACGGATGTTTTCTAAACAAGAGTTTAATCAGATACTTAGCCTTATCTGGATTATTGGTAAGATTCATAGCCTGCCCAGTAGCATCCCTTTCAGCTATTGGTTCCCAGAAGTTTTTAGTGAAATTTTCTGGTTTTATTCCAATAAATGATTTGCATAATTCTTTTTGATTATCATTAATCGTTTTAAAAAACATAGATTCAAACTGTTTCTCTAAATCTTCAATTTTATTTATTGAAAGCTTACTACATATACTATTATTTTCGTTTCTCCAGCTCTCAAAAGTCTGGGAGATAAAAGTATCCAAATACTCTCCAGAAAGCCATTTTCTTAAATCAAATTGTCCAAAAATCAATGCAACGCGATCATTATGGTCTGCCACCTCATCTATCCAAATAGTTTCTTTACTCCTTTCATTTTTATCTAACCAGCTTCTGGCTCTTTTTTCATACCTTTCTTGACATCTTATACACCTATCTTTACTCTCTTCTTTTAATCTTATTCTGCACACAGGACAAATATCCTTTCCTTCATGATCCATAGACGCACTAACTTTTGTTTTGCTTATATGGGGAAATACAATCTCACTTAAAGATTTTTCTCTTTCACTTGCCAAACTCACCAAACTCCTGCTGCTATGAGATTGAGAAATTTGAAGCTCAAAATCAACGCAAGTTAAATCTTCCCTTAATTTCGATATGACTTCTGAAATATCCATATCTGGAGAGGAAAAATATATTCCTGTTGAATCTCTATATATTTCATTCCCAAGAGGATATATATATTCAATAATTTTCTTAAGTTTATCATATACACTATCCAGTTCATTTTTATACCCGCTAATATCACCTATCTTTAGACCTTTGGATATGAGACCAATTACATCAATATTTATTCTCATAACTCTCCATTTGGAGTTACCCCTTGGTTCATACCAGCCACATCCAATAATTTTTACAAGGTTTGATTTCAGGAGAGAAGCAATCATGTGGGCGTAATCAAATAGAGAAATTTCATTGATTGGTCTTCGTGTTTCACCTATTGTTTTAGAATAATAATTCATGATAAGGCTAATGAAGTTTCTATAATCCTCATAAGAAATGTCTGGCAGACCATTCTTGATCTTTTCTAATACTTCTCCCAATGCATTGAAAAATTCTTCCTTTAATTTATTATTTTCCAAGAGTTCTATTTTTTCTCCATAACCAAAAGCACTTGTTTTAAAAGTATACCTTTTCCTTTGCTTTCCACCTTTCCCTCTTCCTGCTAAAGCTTTGTCTATACCCGAGACTATCCCATGTGCATCAGCAAGAATTTTACAAAGTCCTTGTGGAGTTTGAGTCCATGTGTGTTTTTTAATAAAGTCACAAAAAGTAGTTAGATTTTGCTTCAAATCTTTTAAATCTTTATCACTTATAAATTTGTTCAAATAAGTTTTCCAAATATCATTTTGCAATAGATCCTTAAGGCTAAAATTTCCAAAGAATCTGTTATCATTACATATATTCTGATAATCAAAATTGTCACAATTTGGATCCGCATCTTCTGCATTGCTATAAATGAACTCCTTTGAGAATCTTCCTAAGAGATGCAGATATGCTCCTATTTCTGCTAATAGTATAGCTGTTCTATTGTTTTTCAATTTTTCAAGGAGAGAGTTCATTTATTCTCCTCCTGCAAATCTTTAATCGCGATTTCTAATTCTTCAAAATTTATAAATTTGATGTTTTTTTGTATTTCATTAATTATTAGAAGATTACTCGCTGTTTTATCCCAATTTTCTTCAATTACTCCATACCCTGAAGATTTCTTTGCTGAAAAACCATAATTGAGCATCATTTTTTTAAGGGCTGTTGCAACATTAGCAAGATCATCCAAGACTTTAGATTTGATATCTCTCTCATTAATATAATAAAATGGAATATAAAGAAGCTTAAAAATTCCTTTTGCGCCTCTTGGAACAACCTCATAATAAATCGGATTTTTGCCAGTTTTTGTTTTTCTATCATGTGGATTAATGACTTCCATATCAATCCTATCCCAGAAAGTAGGATAAAAATAAAGCATGCCTGTTAAGGAAGGGATTTCATGACTTCTAAATCTTTCCATAACTTTATTTCTGTAAATTGCTTTTGCACGAGGACAGATCTCATCTAAATATTTTGTCCATCCTTTTGCCATTTCTTCCATTCCTTTTTCTGTTCCAAACAATAAAGTATGTTGATAACGAACATTAGCAAAATCTTCTGGATTATTAACTTCGGGTTCCAAATGAACCTTCATCATTGTCCATCTCAAATTACCCTTCCATGCCATTGCTGATGTTACGGGAATCCCGAAGACCTTATCCTTCCTCATAGGGTTTTCAATAATATAAAATGGAATATCATCTCTTGATATGAAGGGATGTTTGAGAGTGAGCTGAAATTCAAGAAGCCAACTTCCCTTAGGCAAATTAGATATATCTATAGAGTAATTTATTTTTAAAAAATCAAGCATTGATAACTTGCATACCATAGAATCGTTATAGTTTCCATTTGAATGGATAATAGCTTTTAGCCCAGCAGGTGTATTTCTTTCACCAACTTTCGCATAAACCATCAGCTCTTCATTAGTGGCAAAAGCAGTATTTAAGAGTAGTATTCTTGCCATTGGCTCTTTAACTTCAGTATATTTTCCAGAACATGAGGTAAGCTCATCAACATCTTCTTTCTTCTCTATCCTAAAATCCACGAAGAAATCATAACTCATAAATGCCTCCCTATCTATCCTTCTAAAAGGCTTTGAAGGAATTTTTTTAAATTGCTTTCATTGGGTGTTTTAGTATCTTTTGGAGAATTATATTCATGCCAATCCAATAGTTTATGTTCTCCTATATGATTACCTAAAAGATTTGTCCATGGTATATTTATTGAACCCTTTCCATTTAGTGAGTTTTTAAGGTTTTCCAAGAAACTCTGCTTATTAAAACCTGATGGATTCTCCTGAGACGGAATCCATCCCCAAATACGAAATTCCCACTGATTATCGTTTTTTAGATAGGCACAGGAGATATTTATTTTAGAAACAGATTTTTTATCCCTTGCTGTGCCAAAGAGCCAATTCTCTATGTGGTGGTTTATAATATTATTTTGAGTTTGCCAAAGTGTTCTTCCATCCCCATATCTCAACCAGTTCTTTATTGCAGGAGCAATTGGGACAGAACCTGAATTGTACCAAGCTTTTAATATCTGGTAATTTTTTTCTTTCAACTTCTGGTCAATTTCTCCCTTTTTATTTTTAGGCTCTAATGCCTGTTTTATTCCATCTATTTCCTCCCACCAATTTGCCTCATTTACGCTAAATTGAACCTTTGCAAAAAACATCTCCCTAAGATTTGGTAGTGTATTATTGTCTGTGCTTCTTCTTTTTTTTTCAATATTTAATCTTTTTAGTCTTTCTTCTCCAAGAATTTTCTCTAATGAATTTATAAAAGTCTCAATATTTAATTGTTGCTCATTTACCAAGCTAACAACACCATAGCCATGTTGTGTTTTTGCTCCTATAGCACCCCATTTAGCAGCAATTGATAGTGGTAGTATCAAAAGAATATCATCACCCTCTCTGTCTAAAGTAGTTACCCTCAATGCTGCATTCCCAATTAGCCCATTTCCCAAATACCAACCCCTATTTCGTCCAGATGGTCTGATGTTTATTACTTCACCCTCAAAGACTTTTTTTATATCTATTCCATTAATTTCCATTCTGAAGAGTCTCCTTATCCCAGTTGCTCCGAAAATGAGGCAAGCAGGACAATATGCAAGGTCATTATTAATTTTCTCAGGGCAACGGTTATCACTTGTTGGATCACATATATAATAATCCATTCCTCGCAAAATTACTTCCGTCCACAATCTTAAAGAACCTATAATCCCGGTGGATCGAATAAAATCACTTTTTAAATCAATATCACCAGTCCAAATGGGAGTAATTAATTTTAATAGAAGCAGACTTTCATTCATGTTTCTCACCTCTTTTTTTAATATTTTCCACATAATCTCTTATATTCTTCACCATTAGCCATCCGCCGTAATAATCCTGGTCATCTTTTTTGTGGTATTCCTTTCTATCTGTGGCTGCTGAGATATCACAAAGCTTTAGAATATGATGGGTTAAGGACGCTTGCATTCTTCTTTGATGCTGTTCTAATAAACCACATCCCCTTGCCCATATCCTTAAGCCTCTTGCCATCTCTTTTAAGTCATTAACAGTTAGAGTTCTTGCTTTCTCTGGAAATAAATCATCTGCTAATTTATATGCCTCTTCATGCCAGATTATTTTTCCATCATAATCAACTATACCCTCTAATATTGCCTGTACATCAGGTCTTTCTATATTTTCACCAAGCAGTCCTCTATCTGTGTGATGAATTGCAATAGCAAAACTTATTGGCTCCCGCAGACCTTCAGGTAAAATTTTAAAAATATATGCTGCACCAATAGTGGCATGTGATGGAAGTTTTTTATTTGTTCTCACATTATCCTGCCATTTTTTAGTGAGTTTTCCAAGATCGTGAAATAATATCATGCTTAAAGCAGCATCTTTTAAGTTATCCATTTGCATAACTCTGGAAATTGAAGATTCAAATAACGGAAAAAGATATTCAAATTTTTCTTTACATCTTTGAATGTGTTCTGAATACCCTTCTTCTGGAGCACTATATAATGAAACTGCTGGCATCTGGTATTACCCCTTTATATGGATCGTAGTTATCCTTTTCAAGCAGATAGTAATTAAAAGGTGATATATCTTGTGTTTCTACAAAGTCCCATAAGCCTTTTTCTGCATCAAAAGTCAATCTGTATTTCAAAATCCCATCTTTTAACAATTTCCATCCCACTTTAAAATCTACACTTATAGAATTAGCTCTGATATTTGTTTTTTGTAGAACATTTCTAATTCTGTCTTCCTTTTTCCTACCTTCACCTATTGACAAATCAATAATTACCAGTGTTATTGGCTTACCTTCCCTTAACTGAATATTTTCTGGCTTTTCATCTGCATACAAAACACATTCATAAAGGTCTATCAATGTATCCCTTGCCTCATAGTCATTGGCTTGATAATCAAGTGTTTGATCAGCAAAGAAACACACTTGATTAAAATCTTTAATATTAAAAACAGAATTAATTTTTAGCCATTCAAGTGCTTTCTCCAGATGTTCTTTTTTATAGGGTAAATGTCCTTTATCATCCTCTACTGGGAAGATAATCATTTTCCCATTTTCACCTTCATATCTTGCACACCTTCCTGCCCTCTGGACAAGACAGTCTGCTGGTGCTAATTCTGTAAGCAAAAGCTCTGATGAAAAGTCTATACCAGCTTCAAGCACCTGAGTTGAAACGACTATACCTCTTTTTTCTGGTCTTATAATCATTCCATCTTCCTTATGAGGAATAATAGAGACTGCCTCTTTTTCATGCCTCTCTCTATCTGACTTTGTAAATCTGGAATGAAGTAAAACAATTTTACCATTATTTAAATCAAGCCTATTTTTAATCTCCTCATAAACCCTTTGAGCTCTTCCAACCTGGTTTAAAACTATAAGGGTCTTTTTGTGTTTGATTTCTTCTAATATCTCATCTGAGATGTTTACTTCGTTATTCTTGATAAGGGGTTCCTCTTTTATGGTTATCTCTAAATGGGATTTTAAGTCTATATCCCCAAAGATTCTTCTTTCGCTATCCATTGAGATATTCTCGAACAGATTTTTATCTAAACTTTCAGGCATGGTAGCAGTCATAACTACAAAGGGGATATTGCTCTTATACAATATCTCCATTAAGGCGCGCGTTATGGAAAAGGTGAATTCATCTCTGTACATATGGGCTTCGTCAAATACAACCATTGAAGAAGCAATAGCACCTGCTGGTACATCAATATGCCTTCCAACCTGTTTGCTTGCTCTTGCAAAGCCATAAAGAAACTGATCAAGGGTTGTTACAATTATGTCTGCAATGAAAAAAGGTGCACTGGGTAAATCACCATGCTGAATTTCAACAGAAATATATGGAGAGACTTTTTCACAGTATTTTTTAATTCTTTGAGCTACATTATTAACCAATACCCTCATGGGTAATAAATAGATAAGCCTTGGAGCAATAGAGAAGCTATTATTAATAAATTGTGACAAAAATGGTGCAAGAACTGCCTCGGTTTTACCAGAACCAGTAGGAGCTTTAATAAGTAAAGGATATTTTAAACTATAAATACCATCCCACACCTTAACCTGATATTCATAAGGGCTCTCAATACCAAAGTAATTCTTATAAAACTCCTCACACTTCATCCCTCTACCTCAAAACATCCAAATCCCTGAGAATTTTTTGCTCCTATGCCTCCATCATAGGCAAGCTGAAGCAACTCTTTAGAGCCATTCAGTCTGTATTTTCCCATCCATCCCTTTATGATAAATCCCTTGTAGGATACAATCTTTTCGTCTTCCCTTGTTACTTTCAATGGCTCTATTGTAAACTCCTTAGAAAGAGGAGTTTTTCTGTAAAAGGCTATGTATTTTTTGATAATGTTCTCTCTGATAAGTTCTGAAAACTCCTTTTCCTTTGGATTGTAGTAGTAGGTTTTCTTCCTTCCATCGGGAGTGTTAAGAGTACTATATATGGTTATTGGAGAGAGCATTCTAATAAATGCAGTTTCCTTTATTTCAGGAGTATAGTGAATGCTGATACTTTCAATGTAAAGTGTATTGTTGCCAAGTTTAAGTTCATGCCATTTTATAAGATTCTCTGCAAGGCTTTGGAGCATTTCATTATATGGTGATGAAATTATAAGTTTAGAAGGTGTAAAGATTTTAAAAAAGCTTTTTTCAATCTTTGTTTTTCCAATGAGTCTTGAAAAGGTAAAGAGTTTGAAGTTTCTTTTCTCAAAAAGGAATCCTCTGTTGTGAATTTCCTCTGCAATGCTTTTTTCAATATTTTTGTAAATCAATCCCTGCAGGATTTCATTGTAGTATAAAGGTAAGATTATTTCTTTCTTTGAATTTAGTGTAAGAATTAGTCTCACACTTATCTCCGATATAAATTAGAATTCCCCTTCATCACTTTTTCCATTTCAACCTCTGTAAACTTGCAAATAGGATTTCCCAAATAATAGCATATTTTTTATTGAAAATCAATAATCAAAACTCAAACTTTGTTCCAGTCTTCATGCCCCATTTGTCTTAAATTTCTGGTAGAATATTTCATTAAAAAATTATTATTTATAGAGAAAGGCATCTGTTAAGGGTAAAAGCCTTAAAAATTCTGATTGCCTTTAAGGAAGTTGAAAATTTTATGGAGAAAATATATGGAAGAGTATAAATTTAAGCCAATAGGATATGTAAGAACAGAGGCTAAAGATCTCCCCAGACACTGGAGTGTTTCTGATGTGGAAGGCGAGATTGTAATTAAGCCTGAATACAAGCTTGGAATAAGAGATATTAAGACAGGAGATAAAATTGTAGTGCTTTTTGTGTTTCATAAGTCTCCTCCTTTTACTTCTGATAAACTCATTCAGAAACCACCTCACTTAAATGAAACAAAAGGAGTCTTCAGCACCTGCTCACCTCATAGACCCAATCCTATCGGGCTATCAGTTCTTGAGGTATTGGATGTGATAGACAATGTAATTAAAGTTAAAAGGCTTGATATGTATGATGGAACACCTGTTCTTGATATAAAACCTTTCTGCTTTTAGTAAAAAGGAATAAATCCATAAGTTAAAGCTTTATATCAAGAAATATGATTTATCCTCTTAATATTTAATCTCAATTTGCTATCATAGAAGCATAAAAAAATAAAATCAGGCTATTTGTTATAATATGTTATGCATTTGAAGAAAAAACCAAAGTTTGATGAAGAAAAGCTCGAATCTCTTGGAGTGGTTGCCATACTAATTTTTGGCTCTGTAATAGATGGCACATTTCATAAAGGAAGCGATATTGATTTTGCTGTGTTATTTAAAGACAAAACTGTAATATTAAAAGATCCAGTCAAAATATATGGAGAAATTTATGATGAACTTTCGGAAAATTTTAAAGGCAAGATTGATATAGTCTATTTACATGAATCGCCTCTGAGTCTTCAATTTAATGCAGTTACAGAAGGAAAATTGCTTTTTTGTTCTGATATAGAATTTTTCTACGAATACAAAGACAAAATTGTAATGCAATATCTTGATTTCAAATACTTTGAAAACATATTTAATGAGGCTTTAATTGCAAATGATTAAAAAAAAGCCGATAAATATTTCTAAGATAAGAAGCATACTTTTCCAGATTGAAGAGGCATTAAAAGAAATGGAATCTTTTAAAACTATGGATATAGATGAATTTGTCAAGAATAAAAAAAATTACATTATTGCAGAATACTATCTAAGAAGAGCACTTGAAGGTATACTGACAGTAGGGAGTCACTTTCTTTCAAGATTGGGAGCAAGAACAAAAGATTATCAGGATATAATAGTAAGTCTTGGCAAACATGGACTTATTCCAGTAGATTTTGCTGAAAAAAATAAAAATCTTGCTGGATATCGTAACAGGCTTGTTCATATTTACTGGGAAGTAACTCCTGAAGAATTATACACAGTTATAAATCAACATTTTGAGGATATTTTAAAATTCTACATTTATTATCAGGAATTATTAAAGAATGCTGATAAGTACGGATTTGAAAGAGAATAGTTGACATAACCTACCATTTTTTGTTTTAATTTTTCTACCCACGAAGGGTAAAACTGGTCATGAAGGCCGTGGAAGGCGGAAGCCTTACCACGGCTTTTTTTATGAATTAGGCTCATGAAGGGTCTCAAACCTCTCTGAAGGGAGCAAAAACTGTCATCCTGAGGGATGTAGCCCCGAAGGGTCTCTTCCGAAGTTTAATAAAAAGGAGGAGATTCCTCGCTTGCTTCGCAGACTCAGAATGACAGGATGAAATTCATGAAAACTGAATTGTGGAGGGGTTGAGATGATTTATTTAATGGTATTTATGTTATTTTGTGTTCTATATTTTTTCAGTCCTGCTAAGGCAGAGCAAAAGGAGGAAGTAAAGCTTGAGGAAATTGTTGTGACAGCAACGAGAACTGAGACGCCTATTGAGTCAGCACCTGCAAGTGTGAGTGTTATTACAAAAGAAAAAATTGAACTTAAAGCACCTAAAACAATTGATCAGGCATTGAATGATGTTTCAGGTGTATTTGTAAGAAGAGGTAAGGGATTAATGGATACGCTCTCAGCAATAACCTTAAGAGGGATACCAGATCAAAAAAGAACACTAATTCTTATGGATGGAATTGTTTTAAATAATCCATATACTGGAAATGTAAGAATGGGGGGATACTATCCAGAAGACCTTGAAAGAGTGGAAGTTGTAAAAGGTCCCTTTTCCTCTCTTTATGGTGGATATGCAATGGGTGGAGTAGTGAACTTTATTACGAAGATGCCTGAAAAAAGAGAGTTCACTTTTAAAACAGGCTATGGCTCAAGCTGGAACAGAGGCGAGGCAATGGATGACTTACGGAGAACTTATACATCCTATGGAGACAAACTCTGGGATAAACTAAGCATCTTCTTAAGCTACGGCTGGCAGGGAACTAATGGTTATCCAAATGATTTGAATATAAGATCATCAAAGCCTTCAGGCACATATACTGGGGGAGAATATGTTACTTATTATAGTTCCACCTATGGAGTAAGTACTGGCTACCTTGTGGGTGATAAAGGAGACAATCGCTGGTGGGATGATGGAATAACATTTAAAGCACAGTATGAGTTTACAAAAGATACAAAAATAAATCTTTCATTCATGAGAAATCGTTATGAATATAATTATGATAACCCACATACTTACTTAAAAGATGCCTCTGGAAACCCTTATTATTTAGGCACAAGTGAGTATACTTTTCTCAATGGTGCAGGTGGTAGAACCCAGAATACCTATGCCTTAGGGTTTGAGACAAATCTTTACAAAGACATGAAAATGAAACTTAATCTTTCATATCTTGATATAGAAAAAGACTGGTATGTAACTCCTTCTACTTCTGCTAAAATCTGGGGATGTACAACTCCGGGTTCAACATGTAGCTATGTAACAAATACACCTGCAGAGTCATATATGGGAGATATACAATTTACGATTCCGATTTTTAATAACCAGATTCTAACATTTGGTGGCTCCTTTAAGCACGATTATGCAAAGACAAAAGATGAATATCTTAGTAACTGGAAAGATGAGGATTCAAAGACAGGAGTTCTAAGAAGTGAATCAAAAGGTAAAGGCAGAATTTACTCTGTTTTTATTCAGGATGAAATAATGTTTCTTAACAATTTAACAGTCTATGTAGGTTTTAGAGAGGACTGGTGGAAGACCTATGAAGGATATGCTTATGATACAACCCAGACTCCAACAAAAATAGAATCCTATCCTTCAAAATCCAAGTCTTCTTTCAGCCCAAAGTTTGCAATAGTTTATAAGCCTTTTGACACGACGACTCTTCGTGGTTCTATTGGAAAAGCTTTCAGACCACCCACGGTTTATGAACTTTATAGAACATGGAGATCTTCTACAGGAACCATATATCTTCCCAATCCTTATTTAGATCCTGAAACTGCTGTGTCATGGGACTTGGGGATTGAGCAAAAGTTATGGAAAGATGCAAAAGCTTCATTAACCTATTTTGAAAACCATATGAATGATTTAATATACAGAAAATCTACAGGCACAAACAGGGACTACATCAATGTTGGAAAAGCAGAATCCAGAGGAGTTGAGTTTGAAATTGAGCAGAGATTAGAAAAATGGTTGAGGCTTTTTTCTAATTTTACTTATACAGATTCTGAAATCAAAGAAAATACAGCAGAACCTCTTTCTGTGGGGAAAAGACTTACTTATAATCCTCTCTGGAAAGCAAATATTGGTGCAGAATTTGAAAAATCAGGTTTTTCAGCCTATATAGTAGGAAGATATGTCGGTAAAATGTATGCTGATGATAGGAACAGAGATTATGCAAACAATGTCTATGGTTCCTACGATCCTTATTTTGTTGTAGATGGAAAAATTGGCTATCAATTTACAAAGTTTGCAAAGCTCAGTTTTTCAGTTGATAACATCTTTGACAGAAAATACTATCAATACTACAAAGCACCGGGTAGGTCATGGTTTACAGAGCTTACATTAAAGTTTTAGTAATTTTACTGAGTTTGGTGATGGTGGGGGTAGCCTCTGCCTCTACCATCACTATAACTGACAAACTTGGAAGAAAAGTGTCTCTCAATGTGCCTGTTAAAAGAGCTGTTGTTGTTATCTCATACGAGTTAATACCTGCATTAAATTTATGGAGTCAGGTTTCAGGAGTTTCTCGCTGGGCAGAGGAAAACTGTGGACTTTACAAGGCAATCGTGACTGATAATAAAAATTTAAGAAAACCATTGGTAGGCACAGGAAGCGATGTTAATGTAGAAGCTGTAATGAAGCTAAATCCTGATTTAGTAATTACTTGGACATACAACCCAGATACGATAAAATTCCTTGAAGAAAAGGGAATAAAAGTAATCGGAATGTATCCTGAAAGTCTCGCTGAGCTATACAAAGACATGAGAATGCATGGAATTATTTTCGGAAAAGAAAAAAGAGTGGAAGAAGTAATCAGAGAGATGGAGAAAATATTTAAGCTCATCAGTGAGAAAGTTAGTAAAATACCTCCACAAAAAAGAAAAAAGGTTATTCATCTTGGAGGAGCACCAACAAGGGTTTCAGCAGCTCTGGGAGTTACAAATGATATTATAAAGATAGCAGGTGCTATTAATCCGGCTGAAACAATTATGCAAAGGAATATTGATGTATCCGTAGAAAAAATAGTTCAATGGAATCCAGACCTTATTTTTATCTGGGGTTCTGCTGGATATGATGAGTCTTGGTTATACAATAACAGTCAATGGAGGTTTATCAAGGCTGTGCAGACAAAGCAAGTTTATAAGCTTCCAAAGTGGTCTACATGGTCACCCCGTCTTGCACCAATTGCTCTTTATATGGCAATGAAGATTTATCCTGAAGTATTTAGGGATATTAATTTTGAAAAGGTAATAGATGATTTTTATAAAAAAGTATTCGGAATATCTTATTATAAAGTGAGACAGTATGAAGGGTTTTAGGAGTATATTAATTTTTATCTCGCCGGTATTTATCACATGGGCATCTCTTTTTCTTGGTGCATATGGAGTAACACCCACTATGGTGATAAAAATACTCTTGAATGAAACTCTTCACATCTTTGATATCGGAGATATACCTGAGAAAGCGATAATCATTGACATAAGGCTTCCAAGAGTGATTCTTGCAGGGCTTGTAGGTGCAGCATTGTCTTCGGCTGGAGTTACGCTTCAGGGAATTTTCCGAAACCCCCTTGTTGACCCATTCATACTTGGTATTTCAGCAGGTGCAGCATTCGGATGTGCTATAACAATAGGTTTTTTGAGCTTTTTACCCCTTCAGATTACAGCTTTTGTTTTTGCTACAGTTGCTGTAATGGTTGCCTATGGTGTTGCAAGAACTCAGGGAGAAGTCTCCCGTCTTCCCTTGATTTTATCAGGAGTGATTGTATCTGCCTTTTTCACAGCTATGGTTTCAATAGTAAAGTTTCTTGTTGACCCCCATAAGCTTCAAAGCATTGTTTACTGGCTCATGGGAAGCTTTAGCCTTGCAGACTGGAGAGCAGTAAAAATAGCTGGAGCTGGAGTTTTAGCTGGAGTTGTACCCATTTTTCTTATGCGATGGAGGCTTAATGTAATGAGCATGGGAGAAGAGGAGGCAAAGGCATTGGGGGTGAATATAAGACGGGAGAGATTGCTTTTCATAGGCTTTTCAACTTTTGCGGTAGCAGTGGCTACCTCCCTTTGTGGAATAATTGGATGGGTGGGGCTTATGGTTCCCCATCTTGTAAGGATGCTTACAGGACCGGACCATAAAAGCCTTGTTCCTTTAAGTATTGCAGCAGGAGCAGCCTTTATGATTGCTGCAGATACGGTTTCAAGGACACTTACAACTTTTGATATACCCGTAGGAATAATCACCGCACTTACAGGTGCACCCTTTTTTATATATCTCATGAAGCGTGGCGGTAAAGAGGCATGGGGGAAGTAGATATTTTCTTCTATCACTCGGAGCGAGGGAGGAGATTCCTCGCTTTGCTCGGAATGACAGAAAAAGGGAAGAGGGTATAAAAGGAATAAATTATGGTTAGTGTAAGAAATATATATTTTAGGCATAAAGATAAAAAAGACGATGTTCTTAAAGGTATTAGCTTTAATGCGGAAAGGGGCTCTATTACCACAATTCTCGGACCTAATGGTTCAGGGAAAACAACACTTTTTAAATGTATTGCGGGGTTATGGAAATATCACCAGGGTGAGATTTTCTTTGATGCAAACCCGATTGATAAACTCTCATTCAGAAAAAGAGCAAAAGTATTTTCCATGGTTCCACAGGAACACGAACCTCCATTTCCATACTCAGTATTTGATGTTGTATTAATGGGAAGGGCAAGCTATGTGGGAGTTTTTTCATCTCCTGGAAAGAGGGATTATGAAAAAGTTAAAGAGGCTTTGACAATAGTTGGAATTGAACATTTGCAGGATATCCCCTATACAAAAATTAGTGGTGGAGAGCGTCAACTCACTTTGATTGCAAGAGCACTTGCTCAGGATACACCTGTGATGTTACTTGATGAACCAACAAGTCACCTTGATTTTAGAAATCAGATAAATGTGCTTAAGAAGATTAAAGAGATTGCGAAAAATCGGGCTTTAGTAGTTGTAATGACCCTTCATGACCCAAATCTTGCCGGGCTTTTTTCTGATAAGGTGGTGGTTATAAATTCTGGAACAAAGATAGCAGAAGGTAACCCCGATGAGATTATTTCAGAGGAGCTCATACGAAAGGTCTATGATATAGAAGTAATAAAAAGCAACATTAATGGACAGGGCATAATATGCCCTGTGATTTAGGAGGTTTAACATTTGAATTTATTGAATAAGATAAGGAATTCTTCAAGTGACATTTCTAAATCTTCTCTTATTATTTTTCTTAAAAGTCCTTTAGGTAAAGCTTCACTGCCATGCAAAGGCACTGTGGTGGCTTTACCTTCCTCATTTTTTAGCCTTACATGTGAACCTTTTATACGAATAACCTTAAATCCAATTGATTCAAGAAATTTTATTAAATCTTTGCCTGTAATAGCTGGAAGTTTATGCATTAACAGGTATTTCTATGGTTTCTGTGCCTATGTATCTTTTAAGGTCTTCTTCTTTTGCCTCTTCCAAACAAAGCTCTATAGCTTCTCTTATGTTTTTAAGCGCTTCATCAATTGTTTTTCCGTAAGAATGACAACCTTTAAACAAAGGACAGCTTACTATAAAAAAACCATCTTCATCTGTTTCAATGATTACAGGGAAAGAATATTTCTTCATCAAAACACCTCCCTTTTTGAAAATATTATAACGAAATTAAGCCATTTTTCAAAATATTCAATGGAGGTAACAGATGCTTAAAATTTTAGCAGTTATATGGCAGAGTTATTACAATATTGTTCTTCAGGTATCAAAAAATATAAAAGATTTATCTCTGAAAGTATACTCAGCAAGAGTTCTGGATGCTGAACCTGAAAGGCTTGAAGAAGTTTTCAAAGATATGGAAGAGGCTGAGATTATCTTTCTTTATCGCTCAAATGAGGCAGTATGGGAAGAGATTGAGAAAAGAATAAAGAGCGAACAGACAAAGGCAAAAGTTGTCTGTCTCGGACATGACCCATCATACTGGATGCTCTCAAATGTAGAGCCTGAACTTCTGAGTAAGGCATACAGCTATCTTGTTATAAATGGTGAAAAAAACATTACCAACATGTTCAGATTTCTTGTAAATAAGCTGTTAGATAATGATATTTCCTACGAAGAGCCTGAACAAATTCCCTGGGAAGGACTTTATCATCCTGATGCAGATAGAATTTTTACTAATGTTGATGAATACTTAGAATGGTATGGAAGTAGGAGATTCCTCGGCACTAAAGTGTCTCGGAATGACATTCTTTCGTCTTATCCTAAGGGTCAAGATGCTGACTCACTACTAACTGAGAGACCTACAATTGGCATTCTCTTTTCCAGACATTACTGGATAAATGGAAACACAGAGGTTGAAGATTTATTGATTAAAGAGCTTGAGGAAAGGGGATTCAATGTAATTGCTGCATTTGCTTACTCTGTAAAAGATAATGCTCTTGGCACAAAGGGAAGCGGAGAAGTTGTGCTTGAGTGGTTTATTGACAGAAAAGGAAAACCAAGAATAGATGGATTTATTAAGTTAATCTCATTCTTTCTTGGAACAAGCAGAGAGAAAAGAATGGACAACACCGATGTAGCCTCTGACGGAGTTGAGATACTCAAGAGGCTTAATGTGCCTGTTTTTTGTCCTGTAAGTTCCTATTACAAAACTATTGATGAGTGGGAAAAAGAGGAACTCAATCTTGACATAGGCTGGAGTATTGCTTTGCCAGAGTTTGAGGGAGTTATTGAGCCAGTAATAGTATCAGCACAGGTTGAAGGAGAAGAGTCTGAAAGAAGAAAAATGCCTATTAGGGAAAGAGTAAACAAATTTGTTGATAGAATCTGCCGATGGATTGAACTTAAAAGAACCCCGGTTAATGAAAGAAAGGTTGCTTTCGTCCTCCATAACAATCCCTGTGCTTCTGTGGAGGCAACAGTTGGCTCTGCAGCCCATCTTGACAGCCTTGAAAGCGTTGCTGAAATTATGAAGAAAATGAAAGAGGTTGGATACATTGTAGACCCTCCTGAAAGTGGCAAAGCACTGATTGATGAGATAATGAACAAAAAGGCAATATCAGAGTTCAGATGGACAACAGTGGAAGAAATCGTTGAAAAAGGTGGTGCCATAGCTTTTATTGATAAAGAAAAATACATGGAGTGGTTTAACGAAATTCCTGAAAAAACCCGTTTACGTATGATTGATTCATGGGGTGAACCTCCTGGGGAGCATAAAAACGGAATACCTCCTGCAATGGTTTATAATGGCAAGATTGTGATAACTGGATTAAGATTCGGAAATGTGCTCATAATGGTTCAGCCAAAACGCGGTTGTGCAGGAGCAAGATGTGATGGTCAAGTATGTAGAATTCTCCATGACCCTGACACTCCTCCACCACATCAGTATGTTGCAACATATAAGTGGCTAAGTCGTGAGTTTAAAGCCCATGCAGTTGTGCATGTAGGAACACATGGAAACTTAGAATTTTTGCCGGGGAAAGGTGTTGGTTTAAGTTCAGCCTGCTTTCCTGATATTACCATAGATACCATGCCTCATCTTTATATTTACAATGCTGATAATCCTCCAGAAGGCACTATTGCAAAGAGGCGTAGTTATGCAGTGCTTGTTAATCACATGCAGACAGTGCTTACTGAAGGGGGGCTTTATGATGAGTTAATGGAGCTTGACAGGCTTCTTGGTGAATATGAGGAGGCGAAAAGAAAAGAGCCTGCAAGACTTCATACGCTTGAGCATATGATAATCCATGCAATAGCTAAAGCAAAGCTTGACAAGGAGATAAAAATCCTCTGGCATGGTAAAAAAGTGTGTCTTTCTGAGCTAAGTCATGAGGAGCTACATCAGATTCCCTTTGAAAAAATAGTTGAAGAAACCCACATAAAGCTTTCTCTAATAAGAAACTCCCAGATTCAGGATGGGATGCATATATTTGGAAAACTGCCTGAAGGTGACAGAAGAGTAGATTTTATATACTCAATAATGCGATATGATGCTGGACAGGAGCTTTCCCTTAGAAAGGAGATAGCAAAACTGCTTGGATATGATTGGGAAGAAATTTTGGCAAATTCTCAAAAAATTGACCCTCTCACTGGTAAAGCCTTTGGAGCCATTTCTGAAGAGATAGATAAAATCGGCAAAGAACTTGTAAAGAAAGTATTAATGGAGGTCTCAGTATGAAAATTCTGGACAGAATAAACTGGCAGGACCCAAAATGGAAAGCAATAAAAGAAAAGATTCTTGAGCTTAACAGAAAGATTGAAGAATCAAAAGAAATTGATTCACTTCTTAGCGGTTTTTATGGTAGTTACATTCCCCCAGGTCCATCAGGACTTATAACAAGAGGAAGAGATGATGTTTTGCCTACAGGAAGGAATTTTTACAGTCTTGACCCCTATAGAGTTCCCACACGAACTGCCTTTGAGATAGGCAAAAGGCTTGCTCAGAAGCTGATTGAAAAGCATCTTTCTGAAGAGGGTAGATACCCTGAAAATGTGGCGGTATACTGGCAATGCACGGACATAATGTGGGCAGATGGAGAGGGAATGGGTCAGATTATGTATCTTCTTGGTGTAAAACCCAAATGGCTTTCAAATGGAAGGGTGAAGGGCTTTGAAATAATTCCACTTAGTGAACTTGGAAGACCCAGAATTGATGTTACAATAAGGGTTTCTGGTATTACAAGAGATAATTTTCCTATGTGTATTGAGCTTATTGATGAAGCAGTGCAGCAAGTTGCAGCCCTTGATGAGCCAGAAGAATTGAACTTTATTCGGAAACATGCCTTAGAGCAAATGGCTCAGAATGGTGCTGATATGCGGGCTGCCACATTGAGAATATTTTGCTCTATGCCTGGAACATATCAGGCTGGAACTCAGCTTGCAGTTTATGCTTCTGCTTGGAAGGAAGAAAAAGACCTTGCAGAGGTTTTTCTTTACTGGAACGGTTATGCTTACGGAAAAGGCATATGGGGCGAAAGCAAACATAAAGAATTTGCAGATATTCTTAAAAGTGTTGACATTACTTATAACAAAGTTGTCTCCGATGAATACGACCTTTTTGGATGTTGCTGCTATTTTGGCACACACGGAGGAATGACTGCTGCTGCAAGGCATTTAAGCGGTAAAGAGGTAAAAACCTATTACGGAGATACAAGAAATCCAGATAATGTAGAGGTAAGGGACCTTGCTGACGAAATAAGAAGAGTTGTAAGAACAAAGCTTTTAAATCCAAAATGGATTGAGGGGATGAAAAGACATGGATACAAAGGTGCTGGAGATATCTCAAAAAGAATCGGTAGAGTCTACGGATGGGAGGCAACAACACAGGAGGTTGATGACTGGATTTTTGATGACATAGCAAGAACATTCATGATGAATGAGGAAAACAGAAAATTCTTTGAAGAGCATAATCCATGGGCAATGGAGGAGATTGCCCGGAGACTTATTGAGGCAATGGAAAGAGAACTGTGGACCCCTGCAGAGGATGTAAAAGAGGCATTGAAAGCAATTTATCTTGAGATTGAAGGCTGGATTGAGGAGAAAATAGGTGAGACAAAGGGAAGTTTTCAAGGAGGAAGTATTGATATAGTAACAGCAGAGGAAGTTCAGTTCTGGAGAGACAAGATGAAGGAGGTAATGAAATGATTTTTCCCTTTACTGCTATTGTTGACCAGGAGGAGATGAAGCTTGCTCTTATTTTGAATGTTATTGACCCAAGTATTGGTGGTGTTTTAATAATGGGAGAGAAAGGCACAGCTAAATCAACAACAGTGCGTGCTTTGGCTGATTTACTTCCTGAAATTGATGCTGTTAAAGGATGTAGATTCTGTTGCTCACCTCAGGGACCTTTTTGTAGTGATTGTTTGGATAAGATTGAAAAAAATCAAGCCTTAGAGAATGAAAAGAAAAAAATGCGGGTTGTGGAGCTTCCTTTGGGTGTTACAGAAGACAGAGTTGTAGGCAGCCTTGATATTGAACATGCCATAAAAAGAGGTGAGAAACGCTTTGAGCCAGGAATTCTTGCTGATGCAAACAGAAATTTTCTCTATGTTGATGAGGTAAATTTGCTTGAAGACCATATTGTTGACCTTTTGCTTGACTCTGCTGCTATGGGAATTAATACAGTTGAAAGAGAAGGTGTTTCCTTTGTTCATCCTGCAAGATTTATTCTTGTAGGCACTATGAATCCTGAGGAAGGAGAGCTGAGACCTCAGCTTCTTGACAGATTTGGTCTCTGTGTTCAGGTTAATTCAATAAGGGATAAAGCACTAAGGGTTGAAATTTTAAAAAGAAAAGCAGAGTTTGATGATGACCACGAGGGATTCCATAAAAAGTGGCAGAATGCTCAGGCAGAGCTTGCAGAAAAGATAATCAATGCAAAAGAAAGACTTAAAGATGTAACTATCAATGAAGAATCAGTCTCAGCTGTTGTGGATATCACCGCGGAGCTAAACCTTGATGGTCACAGGGCAGACATAGTCATGCTTAAGGCTGCAAGAGCTTTTGCTGCATTCAGTGGAAGAGCTGAAATAACCCAGGAAGATATAAAAAAGATTGCTCCGCTTGCTCTGAGACACAGACTTAAAAGGCTTCCCTTTGAGGATATCTCGCAAGAGGCAGAGAAACTTCATGCAATCCTTGAAAGAATATAAAATAAACTTTTTTAACTTCGTAAATCAGGAAAATGCCAAACTTGCTCTCTTACTTAATTTAATTGAGCCAAAATCTGGCGGTGTTTTACTGGCTGGAAAAAGAGGCACAGGAAAATCAACTCTTCTTAGAGCATTTTGCGATATGTTGAGACAGCTGAAAATTCCCTCTGTTCTACTTCCAATGAATTCTACTGAAGAGGCGGTTTTGGGTGGAATTGATATTGAAGAAACTATAAAAACTGGGAAAAGAGTTTTTCAGAAAGGACTTCTTTCAAGGGCAAACAGAGGTTTTCTTATCGTTGAAGATATTAATCTTTTTCCACAGGATATTCTCTCAATTGTTTTTGAAGTTCAGGCAAGAGAAGAAAATATCATTGAAAGAGAAGGAATTACTTTGAGAGAGCCTGCTCAGTTTCAGATTATTGCAACCATGAATCCTGAAGAGGCTGATTTTTCATCTCACTTTCTTGACAGATTCGGCATGTGCGTGATTATGGATGAAGTAAGGGATAAAGATAAAAAAGTCGAAATATTGAAGTTAAATGCTTTAGATGAATGCCATTTTACAGAGCAACATCAATTATTTAGAAAAATATTAAAATACAAAGAGTTTATAAAAAAAGTTAAAGTTTCAGATGAGATAAAAGAATTTATTGCAAATTTGATTTTAAATGAAGCTGTTTCTGGGCATAGAGGAGATATTTATCTTTACTATGCCTCTAAAGCCTTTGCTGCATACAGGGAAGAGGAGACTGTTACTGAGGAGCATGTTAAAGCAGTGGCACACCTTGTTTTAAATCATAGAAGAAGAGCTATTGAACCAGAGCCTGAAGAAAAGAAACACGAACAAGAACATGAAACCGACAGTTCAAATAATTCAGAAAACAGACAAGAGCAAAAAGACAGAGAACAAAAAACTCCTCTTTCCCAAAGCCAAGAATCCCATGATGGTAAATCTCAGAGTATTCCTTCTTCTGAAAAAGAGGAAATTTTCCCAATTGGTGAAAAATTTAAAGTAAAGAGATTTATTTTCAAGAAAGATAGAATAGTAAGGCAAACAACAGGAAGAAGAACAAAGACTAAAACAAAGGGTAGGGGAGGTAGATATGTAAGAAGTCTTATGCAAAAAAGACCAGATATTGCAATTGATGCAACTCTGAGAGCCGCAGCACCTTTTCAAAAACTCAGAGCAATGAAGGATAATGTAGTAATTTTTGATGATGACCTTAGATACAAAGAAAAAGAGAGAAGAATGAGCCATAATGTAATTTTTGTTGTTGATGGTTCAGGTTCTATGGGTGTAGAGCAGAGAATGAAGGCAACAAAAGGAGCAGTGCTTTCGTTGCTTATAGATTGCTATAAAAAGCGTGATAAAGTGGCTATGATTGTTTTCAGAAAAGATAAAGCTGAGATATTACTTCCGCTTACATCTTCAGTGGAACTCGCGTTAAAACGTCTGAGAGAGATTCCGACTGGAGGTAAAACTCCTCTTTCAGCTGGACTTATGGAGGCTTATAAATTAATGAAAATAACACATTTTAAGTATCCTGAAAATAGATTATTAATTTTGATTATTACAGATGGAAAACCAAATGTATCCTTGAGTGATAAACCTGTTTTGGAAGAACTTAAAAGTGTTTGTTTTATGTTAAAAGATTTTCCGTTAACAGATTTCATTGTTATTGATACAGAAAAAAAGGACAAATTTATGAAAATGGATTTAGCAATTGAGATTGCAGAATGGCTTCAAGCAACATATCATTCAATAGATTCACTCAAAAGTGAAAGTCTTTTAAACATTGTTAAAACTCATAAAGGTTAGGCTGTGTTAAAATTAAAAATGAAACCTCTTAAATATTACTTTGACAGAGCAGTAGAAACTTATGAGAAAGCAGGCAAAATACAAAAAAAAGTAGCTGAGGAAGTTTTAAAAAAAATTGAGAAAAAACATTATTCAACTATTATTGAAATTGGAAGCGGAAGAGGATTTTTAACTATTCCTCTCTCAGAGACTCTCTCATTTGAAAAATTTATACATGTTGATATATCTTTTGAATTCCTTAAAAGACTGAAAACAAATTCAATAAACAAACATTTTTTTATAAATGCCTGTGCTGAGGCTATGCCAATTAAAGATAGTTTGGCAGATTTATTGATAAGTTCATCAACACTTCACTGGATTCAAAATCCTGAAAAAAATTTTATCAAACTTTTTGATGTTCTTAAAAAAAATGGAAAATTTCATTTTTCAATTTTTACTTCAGGTACTTTGAAAGAACTTAAAGAAGTTTCAGAAATTACACGATTTGGTTCAGTATATCCTTTAAAAGAAGCAGATTTTTATTTGAAAATAATTCAAAAAACAGGATTTCATTTTGATTATAAAATAAAAACTTACAGAGAAGTTTATGATTCTCCTACAGATTTGCTTCTTACACATAAGCTCACGGGCACAAATTATACGAAAAATAGTAAATTTTCAGGAAAAAATTCATTTAAAAATTTTTGCGATACATATAAAAGACTTTTTGGTAATCATGAGGGAATTTATGCTACCTATGAAGTTTTATTTATAGAAGGTCAAAAATTATCTCTCTTTCCTCAAGGCTAACCTTTGAAACTCTTACATTAAGCTTGGTTCCTATTGTGAATTTTCTTTTCTTTTTTAGTCCTATTAAACAGTATCTCTTCTCATCAAATTGATAAAAATCATCAATCATGTGAGAAAGATGTAGAAATCCTTCAATATAATATTCTTCAAGTCTTACTCGCAAGCCTTCAGGAGTAACCATTGTAACCCTACCTTCAAATTCTTCACCAACTTTATCTTTCATAAACCAAACTCTCATTATCTGAATAGCGTCCCTTTCAACCTCATCAGCTCTTCTTTCCATTCTTGAACTGTGTATTGCGATATGAGGCAAAATTTCTTTAAGCTCTTTTTGTCTTTCCTTTGTTATTTTTCCTTTTTGTAAAAACTCTTTTAAAATTCTGTGAACAACAAGATCAGGATATCTTCTTATTGGAGAGGTAAAATGAGTATAACATTCAGAAGCCAGTCCAAAGTGTCCAACATTTTCTGAACTGTAACGTGCCTGTTTTAGACTTCTTAAAATTAGATAGTTTACTATTTCTTCATAAGGTGTTCCTTTAATTATTTCAATAAATTCATGAAAATCAGATGGTTTTAAATCTTGCTTCAAAATTCCGAGATTCTTTACAATTCGTGTGATATACTGAATTTTATTAGTTTCCGGTTCTTCATGGACGCGATAAAGAGATGGGATGTTATTTGAGTATAAAAACTCTGCTACTGCTTCATTAGCTGCTATCATGAATTCTTCTATTATAAAATGAGCAAGATTTCTTTCAGCTTTGATGATTGCATGAGGATCTCCTTTTATATCAAGTAAAACTTCAGGTTCAGGTAAATCAAAGTCAAGGCTACCTCTTTTTTTTCTTTTGTTTTTAAGAATTTCACAGAGTTCAGCCATTTTTTCAAAGTAAGGTACAAGTGGTTTGTATCTTTTAATTTCCTCTTTGTCTTTATCTATTAATATTTTTTTTACTGAAGTATAGGTCATTCTTTCAGCTGTTTGAATGATACTCGGATAAAAAAGAGATTCTTTTCTTTCTCCTGAATTACTAAAATGCATTTCAACTGTAAAGGTAAGTCTTGGGATTTTTGGAAGTAAACTACAAAGATTTTCACTTAATTCAGGAGGAAGCATTGGTATCACTCTGTCTGGAAGATAAACACTTGTTCCTCTATGTCTTGCTTCGCCATCTATTGTAGAATTCCATTTTATATAGTGACTTACATCTGCAATATGAACCCAAAGAATGAACCCATTTCGTATTTTTTTAATTGATACAGCATCGTCAAAATCTTTTGCATTTTCTCCATCTATGGTTACAGTTGGCAGTTCTCTCAAGTCAACTCTATTTTTAAACTGTTTTTTGGAAATGCCTTTAAGAGAAAGTTCTTCAGAAAAATTTGAAACTTCCTTAGAGAATTTTTTGGGTAATTCATATTCATATGTTAATATTTCAATGTCCTCTTTAGGAGTTTTAGGTTTTTCAAAAACTTTCAATATCTTTGCAACAAGAGGTTTATTTACTGCTTGATATGTAACTATTTCAGCAAGTACCAGACTTCCTGGATTTACTTTAATATCTCCTGAAGCAATAACTATTTGCTGATTTATATTTTTTTTCCGGGGTTGAATGTAAAAAATAGGACCTGATTTTTCAACTATCCCAACAACTCTTCTTGTAGCTCTTTCAAGAATTCTTACTATTCTCCCTTCTCTTTTTTTTCTCTGTTCTACCCTCGCTACTACTCTGTCTCCATGCATTGCTCCCATAGTTGCATGAGGAGGGATAAATATGTCCGTTTCTTTGGGAGAATCAGGAATGACAAAACCAAATCCATTTTTGTGAGCCTCAAAAAATCCTGTTATTAATTTTGCTTCTTTAATGGTTAGATAGAGTCCTTTTCTATTTCTTAAAATTTTTCCCTGCGAGAGAAGTTCTTTAAGCATACGTTTCAGTTTTTTTCTTTCCGAGGCTTTAAGACCAAAGGACTCTGATATTTCTCTAAAACTCAAAGGTCTTCCAGATTTTTTTATGAAATCTAAAACTTCTTCGGGTTTCAATTTTTGTCCTGTGGAAGATTAAGGTATACTACCTGTCCTGTTTCTCCAAGTTTTCCCAAATCTTTGTCATTAAATAAGATTTTGACGCCTCCAGCATTTCCTATATGGAGTTTAAAAGATTTATCCGCTTGAAGTTCTATTTTTTGTCCTGGATTGAGGAGAAACTCCTTTTTTTCTTTATCATCTATTGTAATTCTCATCCATACCTTATCAATAGCTTCAATTTTAAGACTTTGTTGATGTACAGATATTTCTTGTTTTTGTTCATTTTTATCTATTTTTTCTTGAACTTTCGTATTTTCTGATATTACTTCTTGTTTTATAGAGGGAGGTGGAGGTATTTCATATTCTTTTTTGTCAAATTGAATAAGAAAAATTATAACAAAAATAACAGCAAAAATAATCCCCGCAGTCATTGCCCAAGCAGGAAATTTTTTAAGAGAAAAAATTTTTTTATCTGAGGATTTTTTTAAAATTTCAGGTTTAGGTTCAGGTTCAGATTCAAATTTAGGTTTAAGTTCAATTTGTTGCACATTTTGTTTTTTTGTTTTAAGGTATTCTTCATAGTCTTTTAAGATAATAGATGGATCAATTCCGATGCTTTCAGCATATGTTTTAATATATGCTCTTGTGTAAACTTCAATTGGTAATTCATCAAATTTACCTTCTTCTATTAACTGTAGACAATGTTTTTTTATTTTTGTTTTTTCAGCAATTTCTTCTAATGTTTTTTTAAGCTCTAATCTTCTTTTTTTTAATTCTTCATACATTAACTGGCTTCCTTCCTTCCAAAGCCTTTGACAATGTTACTTCATCTGCAAATTCAATGTCAATACCTATTGGAAGTCCATAAGCAATTCTTGAAATTTTTACATTGTATTTTTTTAATAAATCAGCAATCCATTGAGCTGTAAGTTCTCCTTTGGTGTTTGGACTTGTTGAAATAATTACTTCACGGATTTGTCCTGTTTTAACTCTTTCTTCCAGTTCTTTTATTTTTAGTTTATCAGGAGTTAATCCATCAACAGGTGATATATTTCCACCAAGAACATGATATACACCTTTATAACCTGTTTTTTCAAATAAAATTATATTGCTCGGTTCTTCTACCACGCAGATAATTGAATGGTCTCTTATAGAATTACTGCATATGTTACATTTTTCATTTTCAGTTATATTAAAACAAACAGAGCAAAATTTGGCTTTCTTTTTCAAATTTATAATTGCCTCAGCAATTTCAAGAGCTTCGTTTTCAGGCATATTCATTATAAAAAATGCCAGTCTTTGAGCAGTTTTTCTGCCAATGCCTGGCAATTTACACAGGTTTTCAATAAGATTTTCTAAGGGATTGCTCATAGTTTGCCAAAAAGACTGCTTAAATCAGGCATGCCAGGAAGATTAAATGGCATGGAAACCTTAGCCATTTCACTTTGGGCGAGTTCATGAGCTCTTTTTATTGCTTCATTTACAGCAGCAAGAACTAAATCTTCAAGCATTTCAATATCATCAGGGTTTACAACTTCTCTATCAATTTTTATTGAAACTATCTCTCCAGCACCATTTGCTTGAACAGTAACCATGCCACCACCTGATGTTGCTTCAACAGTCATTTTTTTTACTTCTTCTTGTTTTTTCTGAATTTCTTCTTGAATTTTCTGAGCCTGTCTCATTATTTCACCAAACATTTTTTTAGACATTATTGCCTCCTTTTTTAGGTATTATATTGAAAATTCTTCCTTCAAAAAGTTGTAATGTTTTTTTTACAATTGGATGGTTAATTGCCTCCTGTTTTAAATTTTCTGTCTGTTTTGAATCCTTTGAGCTCATATCCTCATAAGAATGTATAGTTATCTTAACATCAGAAATAAATTCTTTCAATATGTTTTGAATTTCTGATAAATTTTCCTTTATTGATTCAGCATAAAATGACGCTCCTCCATTATAAATAAGTTGGATTTCTTTGTCTGCAAAGTTAACTTTAGCATGTTTGATTTTCATAGCAAGTAAATGATTTTGAGCTTCAAGTTTTTCAAGAAATTTAAACCAATTTTGAGATAAAGATATATCATCATTATTATTTAAAGGGAGAGAAGGAGGCTGTAATGGTGATTTTTTTTTCGCTTCCTCTATAATATCATCTATATTTTTAAAATGAGCAAGAAAACTGAGTTTGAGTAGAGTTATTTCAAAAATAACTCTGGGAAAAAATGAACTCCTGATTGCAAATTCTGAATTAATCAATTCTTTTAAAAGAACAACTAAATGCTCCTCAGATGTTTTTTTATTCAACTTTTCTATCAAAGATGCCTCTGATTCGCTTATGTAAAGTTTAAAACTTTTTGTAATTTTACTAATAAGAGTATTTCTTATAAAGTTGATTAGGTCACCTACAAGTCGTTTGAAATCTGTTCCAAAATTATTAAGTTCTTCTACTTTTAGAATAATTTTTTCTCTATTACCATCAATTAAACATTCTGTAAGTTCATAAAGCACATTCACATCTGTGCCACCAATTAATAAATTTACATTATCCTGTGTTACATTTTCTGTAAATGATGTAACTTGATCAAGCATTGTCAATGCATCTCTCATACTTCCTTCAGAATTTGAAGCTATAGTATAAAGTGCTTCTTCTGTAGCATTTATATTTTCCTGATTGCAGATAAATTGAAGTCTTTGTTTTATTAAATTAATCGGAATTCTTTTAAATTGTAAATGTTGACAACGACTTAACACAGTAAGGGGAATTTTTCTTGGTTCAGTTGTTGCTAAAACAAATACTACATGTGGAGGAGGCTCTTCAAGGGTTTTAAGAAAGGCATTAAAAGCTGATTGGCTGAGCATATGAGCTTCATCAATTATATAAACTTTATAAAATCCTTCCGCAGAAGCATAACGAATATTTTCTCTTAAATCTCTTATGTTTTCTACAGAAGTATGGGATGCGGCATCTATTTCTATAACACTCATTGCTCTACCTTCTTTTATTGCAACACATGAAGGACATTTATCACATGGCTTATTTTGGGAGTCTATGCAGTTTAAAGCTTTTGCAAGAATTCTTGCTGTTGATGTTTTACCAACACCTTTTGGTCCTGAAAAAACATAGGCATGAGAAATTTTACCAGTTTGCAATGAGTTTTGAAGAATTTTTATAACAACATCTTGTCCTGTAAGGTCTGAAAATTTTTGTGGTCTATATTTTCTTGCAAGTCCAAGATATTCCATATTGTTTCCTTTAATAAAGGGACCGACTTACTGCGGCACACAGAATTAAATGCTTACCGTTGCTTCCTTCCGGACCTGGCGGGGTTTGCATCCTTCTGTTGCGCAGGGTCGGTCCCAGTTGAATGTTCTTTTATTTCTATTTTACCTTTACATGCTTTATTATGGCAAATTAAAAATTCAGTTCCATTTCTATCTTTCTTTTTTAACATATATGAAGACTTACATTTAGGACATTCTGCAGGAACTGGTTCATTTGAAAGTGTAAATTTACATTTTGGATAATTTGCACATGCCCAGAAAGTTCTACCTTTTTTAGTTTGTTTTTTTAAAATATCACCTCCACATTGGGGACATTTTACTTGTGCAGTTATTGATTGGGTGAATTTACATTTAGGATAGTTTGAACATGCGATAAATTCTCCTCTTTTACCATTTCTAACTACAAGTTGAGCTCCGCATTGAGGACACTTTTTATCTAAGGTTTTCTTTGTAGATCCATTTTCATTATTATTTAAAGATCTGGTATTTTTACATTCAGGATATCCAGAACATGCTAAAAATGGCACTCCCTTACTCCATCTTATAACCATGTCTTTGCCGCATTTTTCACATTTAAAAGAGGTTTTTATTTCCTTTGGTTTTATTACTTTTGATATTTTGGATGCTTGGTCAAGGTCATTTTCAAATTCTTTATAAAATTCCTCTATTACTTTATTCCACTTTGCTTCATTTAATGAAATTTTATCAAGATCTTCTTCCATCTTTGCAGTGAAGCTATAATCCATCAGTTCTGGAAATTTTTCTTCAAGAAGGTCATTAACAACAAAGCCTAAGTAGGTGGGCTGAAGCTTTTGTTTAACTTTTTTTACATATCCTCTTTCCTGAATAGTGCTTAATATAGTCGCGTAAGTGGATGGTCTTCCGATTCCCTTTTCTTCAAGTGCTTTAACAAGAGTTGCTTCTGTATATCTTGGAGGTGGCTCTGTTGTATGTTTTTGAGCTTCAAGTTCTGAAATTTTGAGTGAAGTTTTTTCATTCAATTGAGGTAAAACAGTATCTTCTTCGGATTCTTCGTCTTTATAGATAATTAGAAAACCTGGAAATGTAATTACAGAGCCAGTTACTCTAAATTGAGCAATACTATCCAAATCTTCAATTATATATGTAGTTTGCTCTACTTCAGCTGGCGACATCTGGCTTGCCAGAAACCTATCCCATATAAGCTTATAAAGACTATACTGCTCCTTTGTAAGATATTTTTTAATGCTTTCAGGCGATTTATCAGGATAAGTAGGTCTTATACATTCGTGAGCATCTTGTATTGGAGTTTTCTGTTTTTTTGTTTCGTGGATTTTATGATTACCAACAAACTCTTTGCCGAAATTTTTTTCTATGATATTTTTTGCCCATTTTTTTGCTTCTTCAGCAACTCTTGTTGAGTCAGTTCTCATGTACGTGATAAGACCGATCCTTGTACCTTCTATATCTATGCCTTCATAAAGCTGTTGTGCAAGCATCATGGTTTTTTTAGGAGAAAAACCCAAAGTTGAAGAAGCCTGTGCTTGCAGTGTTGCTGTTCTGAAAGGTTCTGGTGGATTTTTCTTTTTCTTCTTTTTTTCTACTTTTGTAAGTATATAATTTAATTTTTTAAGTTCTTCAATAATTTTTTGAGCAGTTTCTTCATCAGTAATTAAAAATTTTGCTTTTTCTTCTTTACGGTCAATAATCAGTTTACCTTTATATTTATAAAGATTTGCACGAAGTTCTTTTAGATTTTCATCATTTTTAAAATTACCAACAATGGTCCAGTAATTTTCTGGCTGAAATATAAGAATCTCTTTTTCTCTCTCAACAACCATTCTTAAGGCAACAGACTGAACTCTTCCAGCAGAAAGTCCTTTTTTTACCTTTTTCCATAGAAATGGGCTTAGATTATAACCTACAAGTCTGTCCAGAATTCTTCTTGCTTGCTGTGAATATACTTTGTTTATATCTATTTTTGAGGGATTTGCTATCGCTGCTTTCACAGCATTTGGAGTTATTTCATGAAAAATGGCTCTATAAACTTTATTTTCTGGCACTTTTATTTCTTCTGCAATATGATAGGCTATTGCTTCGCCTTCTCTATCAGGGTCAGTAGCAATAAAAATTTTTTGAGCATTCTTTGCTGAATCTTTGAGTTCTTTTACAATTTTTTCTTTACCTGGAATTATGATATAGTCAGGCTGAAATCCTTTTTCTATATCAACACCAAGTCTGTCTTCTGGGAGGTCTTTTATATGTCCAATAGATGCTTTCACCTGAAAATCTTTCCCAACGATTTTATTAATTGTTTTTGCTTTTGCAGGTGATTCAACAATTATGAGATTTTTTCCTTTCAATTCCATACTATCTGTTTCCCTTTACTAAAAATGAAACTATATATGTCATCATCATGAAGTTCTGTTTCCCTCATGAGTAAATAAACAAGCAGTGCTCTAATCATATCAATTTCTTCACGGTCAAGAAGTTCGCTTCCTTCAATGAAATTCAGTTCTTCTTTAATCTGATGTAAATCAATGTCCAGAAGAGAGAAATCTTTTAATGTTTCATCGTTATAATCGTTATCAATAAGCTCTCTTGCAAGAACTCTCAGAAAATCAAGAAGCTTCATTCATATCCTCCTTACATATTTGCCTTCTATTTTATTGATTAATCCATCTATTTCAAGGCTGAGAAGTATTTCAAGAACCTTAGCTGTATTCATGCCTGTTTTTAATATTATTTCATCCAGATACAAAGGCTCATTCAATATATTAAATACTATTTTTTCATCATTATCAAGCCTGTCAGTTTTAGTTGTTTCGTTTGATAACTCAGTTGTTATTTTTTTTAATAATGGAATAAATTGTTCAATCTCCTCAAGTATATCTTCTACTTTTGTTACAAGTTTTGCTCCTTTTTGTATTAAATAATTTGTTCCTTCAGAGTTTTTTGAAGTAATGTTTCCAGGAACTGCAAAAACTTCTCTACCCTGTTCCAAAGCAAAAGATGCTGTTATTAATGCACCAGAATTTATCGTAGCTTCTGTAACAAGAGTTCCGAATGATAATCCACTTATTATTCTATTTCTTCTTGGAAAATTCTCTTTTCTTGGTCCTTCATCTGGATAAAATTCACTTATAATGGCACCATTTTTTATAATTTTTTCTGCAAGCATTTTATTTTCAGGAGGATATATACATGAAACTCCGCTTCCAAGAATAGCGATAGTTCTTCCTCCTGCTGAAAGAGTGGAGTTATGAGCAACTGAGTCAATTCCTCTTGCAAGCCCGCTTACTATGGTTATCCCAAGACATGCAAGGTCATATGCTAATCTTTCTGTTATTCTTCTGCCATATTCGCTTAGTCTTCTTGAACCAACAATGGATAGGGCAGCATCATTCTCTGATATTAGTTCCCCTCTGCAGAATAAAACTACAGGTGGATCATAGATTTCTCTTAAAAGCTTGGGATATTTCTCATCACTAAATGAATAAATTGCTATATCTCTATTTTCGCAGAGTTTTATTAATTTTTCTATAACATTCCATTTGTCAAAATTTTTTATTCTTTTTGCTTTTTCTATACCTATTCCTTCAACATAAGCAAGTTCATCAATGGTTGCATTAAAAATCTGTTTTGCTAAACCAAACCTTGAAAAAAGCCTTTTTAGAAGAACAGGACCTATGTCTTTTATCTCATTTAAAGCAAGACAATATCTTATTTCTTCACTAATCATTACTCTTTTTTAACATCCTTAATCTTAATGCATTAATTTTTATAAATCCTTCAGCGTCTTTCTGATTATAAACCCTGTCTTTTTCAAAGGTCGCATGCTCTATACTATAAAGAGAGTAGGGGGATTTTCTTCCGACAACAATACAATTACCTTTGTAAAGTTTGAGCCTTACAGTTCCTGTTACATTTTTTTGAGTTTCGTCAATTAACTTCTGCAAAGCTTCTCTTTCAGGTGAAAACCAGTATCCATAATAGATTAGTTCAGAATATCGTGGAATAAGGCTATCTCTTAAATGCATTAATTCTCTATCCATTGTTATTGATTCAATTGCTTTATGAGCAATATGAAGAACCGTCCCGGCAGGAGTTTCATATACTCCTCTTGATTTTATTCCAACATAACGATTTTCCACAATATCTACTCTTCCAATCCCATTTTCTCCTGCAATTTTATTTAATTTATTAAACAATTCTACACTTGAAAGTTTTTCACCATTTAATACTACAGGATTACCGCTTTCATATGTTATTTCAATATAAACAGGTTTATCTGGAGCTTTCTCAGGTGGTATTACCATTGTATACATGTCCTGGGGTGGTTCATTCCATGGGTCTTCAAGAATTCCACCTTCATAGCTTATATGAAAAAGATTTCTGTCTATACTATAAGGTTTTTCCTTTGTTGCCTGCACGGGTATATTATGTTTTTGAGCATATTCAATAAGAGAGCTTCGTGAGTCAAACTCCCATTCACGCCATGGTGCAATTACTTTTATGTCAGGTTTCAGAGCATAATAAGTTAATTCAAATCTTACCTGATCATTTCCTTTTCCCGTAGCGCCATGAGCAACTGCTTCAGCTTTCTCTTTTATAGCTATATCAATCTGTGTTTTTGCAATAAGAGGTCTGGCAATAGATGTTCCCATAAGATATCCTGTTTCATATACTGCATTTGCTCTCAACATTGGAAACACAAAATTCCGGATAAATTCTTCTTTAAGATCCTCTATATATACATTAGAAGCACCTGTTTTAATAGCCTTTTCAGCAATTTCTTGAAAGTTTTCTTCCTGTCCAATATCTGCACAGAAAGCAATAACATCTGCACCATATTTTTCTTTTAACCATTTAATTGCAACAGAGGTATCAAGACCTCCTGAATATGCAAGAATAATTTTCATATTTTACCCTCCTAATTTTTTATATGAGCCTGTTCAAAAATTTACAACTTCTTATAAATCAATGAATTACAACGTATTTAATATTTTAACTCATAATGTTTGTTATTTACCTCCATTTGTCATTCCGAGCGAAAGCGAGAAATCTCCTTCATTTTTCAACAAAGGAGATCCTTCGGGCAATGCCCTTGGGATAACCCTTTAGGGTCAGATTCCTCGGGGCATCATCCCTTCGGAATGATAGTTAGTAATTGAACAGCTTCTTATAAAGGTAAATAAGCTCTGGCATTAAGAAAAAGATCAGAAATTTCACCCTTTAAAAATTTATTATATCCAGTAATAGCTATCATGGCAGCATTGTCTGTACACAAAGATTTAGAAGGAAGATAAACATTTATTCCTTTGTCTTTTAACATTTCAGCACGTCTTCGTAATTCACTATTTGCAGCAACTCCTCCTGTGATAACAACTCTATTTAACTTTTCTGAAGATATCGCCCATTTTATTTTTTCAATCAATACATCAACAACTGAAGTTTGAAATGATGCTGCAATATCTTTTTTTATTTCATCTGGGACATTACCTTCTTTATATCCAAGATTTTTTAAAAGAACTTTAATAGCTGTTTTTAAACCACTAAAGCTAAAATCCAAACTTCCATGAAGATACGGTCTTGGAAGATTAAATTTTTCATTACAACCTTCCTTTGCTAATGCATCAATTACAGGTCCTCCTGGATATCCAAGTCCAAGCATTTTTGCTACTTTGTCATAGGCTTCACCAGCAGCATCATCACGGGTTCTTCCAAGTTCTTTATAAGCACCGAAATCATTCACTCTGTACAGACTTGTATGTCCACCTGAAACAATCAGGCAAAGGAATGGATATTCTGGATAAGATTTTTCAAGAAAGATTGCCTGAATATGCCCTTCAATGTGATTTACTCCAACTAATGGTTTTCCTGAAGCATAACTTAAAGATTTTGCAAAACAAAGCCCTACTAAAAGCGAACCAATAAGTCCAGGACCATAACAAACTGCAATCAAATCAATATCTTTTAAATCAGTCTTTGCCTCTGATAGAGCTTTTTCTGTCACATCCCATATCCATTCAATATGCTTTCGTGAGGCAATCTCTGGGACAATTCCTCCGTATTTGCTATGAAATTTTATCTGTGATGAAACAATATTACTCAAGATATTTCTATTTTCAAGTACTGCGACAGAAGTATCATCACAAGATGTGTCAATTCCAAGTATAAGCATGGGTCTACATGCTTCCGTAAGAGTGGAGTCCGCTTAAAAATAAATTTACTCCAAGATATGTGAATATTGTAACAATAAATCCGACTACAGCAATCATTGAAGTTTTTGTTCCCCGCCATCCTCTGATAAATTTTGCATGAAAATAAAAGGCGTAGACAAACCATGTAATCAAAGACCATGTTTCCTTTGGGTCCCATCCCCAGTATCTTCCCCATGCCTGATCAGCCCATATTGCTCCAAAAACAAGTCCACCAATAGTAAATATAGGAAAGCCGAAAGCTATTCCTTTATAGGTTATATCTTCAAGAAAATTTGAATCTATTTTGAAACTATTGAGAATTTTATTTAATATATGACCAAATTTCCATGTAATAAAAATCAAAAATATTAATATCATCCAGCTTATTATTGATATGAAAACTGACGGATTGCCAATTGTAGAATGAAAAATTTTAACAGTTTTTGGATTTGATGCAGTAATGATATCAATTATCACAGATATAAACATAAACAGCATAAATCCAAGCAAAGTTGTTGAGAAGATATATTTAAAGGATTTTTTATCCTGCGATTCCATAATAACATGAAGCAGTCCTGTTATAAAACTTATTCCAAAGGCAGCATAGGATATAAAACTGAGCGTTACATGTGCAAGAAGCCAATTACTTTTTAATGCAGGCACTAAAGGTTGAACTTCTTTTGAAATTCCAAGAAGGTCTGTAAGTCCAATTGTAATTCCTGCTACTATAGAGATAAAAACTCCAAAACTTTTCTTTTTATATTTCCACTCAATAAATAAATATCCCACTATTAAACACAAAACAAAGAAAATCAAACTTTCGTAGAGATTTGTAATAGGAATGCTTCTCATAATTGAATGATTTATTGCATACATTTCCTTAAATCTTTGAATAAATCCATAAATATGAATTAAAGCGCCAAAAGACAATGTAGCAGTTGCAATGTATCCAACTTTATTATTTTTAGTTAGAACGTAAACAATATAAATAGGCATTGCAAGTATGTAAAGTAATCCCGCAATTGAGATTGTTTGATAGCTCATATATTTTCTCCTTTCAGTTTGTTGATAATTTCATTAATCTGTTTTTCAATTATTAAAGAAGTTTTTGAAGATGGACAATAAAATATTAAATTATCTTTACTTATGGTTACAAATAATGTAATAGGTCGTAAAAAAAGAGAAATAAAAAGACCTATACACAGAAAGATTGAACCTATATAAATTAAAGGAATTCCAGGGTCTTTTCTTATCTGAAGTCCTGTAAATTGTGCTCCCCATAGTTCATTAAACTTTAGTTTTCCATAAGGGGTTACCCATGTTTCAGGAATTCTTGTTAGTATCCATTGTTCAGTTTTCTTGCCTTTGTCATCAAATTGCACTAAAACAGCAGGATTTATCATATTTGTATCCATATTGAAAAGTTTTCCCTGTTCATCAATCCCTAATGCAGGTGAAAAATCAATAACAGAAGCGATAGCAGATGTACCAGGAATATTAAATTTCTCTTCAAAGCGGGCATTTATTTTATGTTCTTTACCTGTTTTATCAAAATAGGTGAATCTAAATTCAGCATGTTCTGAAGGTTGAAAACCATAACTTGCCTGATAAAAAGTGATTCCTTTATATGAAAATGGTTGATTAACTTCAATTATAACATTTTCTTTATTATCAAATTTTATAACTTGTCCATTTTCTAAAATTCTTATGTAACTTCTATAAGCCTTTGGTATAGAAGAATTTTCATAGTATTCAGCTTCAAATTTATCGCATCTAACTTCAAAATCTAAAGGAATTGCTTTGCCACTATCAGAAATTGCAAAGTTTAATCCTGTTCCCTCTACTATATTCATAGAGCCTCTAAAACCCCAAAAAGTTCCCATGAGAGTTCCGACAAGTATAATAAGGATGCTCAAATGAGTTAAATATACAGCTAATCTTGTTTTACTCCATTTTTGAGCTTGAATTTGTATCCCTTCTTGGGTTTCAAAAACATGTATTGAAAAACCTTTATTTTTTAATATTCCATTAATTTTATCCAAAATATTAGGTTGAATATTATCTATTTTTTTCTTTATTGGCATTTTCTCTAAAACTTGAGCCGGCAGAGGATGGGAAGAGGTTTTAAATGATTTTAAAAGTGAAGGCAGTCTGTCCGTAGAGCAAACAATTAAGTTTAAAGCAAACATAAAAAGTAAAAAAGTAAACCACCAACTGTGATAAAGATTATTCAAATCTAAAAGGTTTACTATCTCATAAGCTTTCATAGCACTTACAGGAGGAAGAAATTTAGAAAAAAACCTTACTATTGCTTCAGGGTCTGTTTGTTGTGGGATGATTGTTCCGATTGCTGCACCAATTGAGATAATAATAAACAAAGCTATGGCAAGATCAACTGATGCGAAGAAATTCCAAATCTTTTCATTCCATCTATCAATTTTTGACATTAAAGCCTCCTAAATACAATAGTTGTGAAAGACTATGAATTGATTAATTTATCATATATATGCTATATTTTTCTATGATTAAGGTCAAAAGTTGGTATGTTTTAATATTAACATTCGTATTTTTATTGACTTTTTCCTCTAATCTCTCTTTTGCTGAAAACAAAAAATCTGTAATTCTTTATTTTTTCTGGGGTGAGGGTTGCCCTTACTGTGCGAAGGAAAAAATTTTTTTGACTACCCTAAAAAAGAAATATCCAAGACTTGAAATAAAAGATTATGAGGTTATACATAATCAAGCTCCCAGAGAACTTTTAATGACAATGTCAAGGTCTTATGGTATAAGTCCAACAGGAGTACCTGTTACTTTCATAGGCGACAAAAGTTTTGTTGGGTTTAATGAGGAAATTGCTTCAAAAATTGAACTAATTTTAAAATCATGCCTTAAAAAGACCTGCGAAGACCCTCTTTTTTATAAAAAGTATTAATTAATTCTTTAAAAAATTTTTATAGCTCTTCTCATTAAAATACATTGATATTCTTTCACTCATTTGTGTTATAATTTTGCAATTTAATTTAAAATCTATACATAAGGAGTGAGGGATGAGGGCAATTGTTATTAGTGGGGTAGTAATATTGTGTTTCTTAATCTCCTACTTAGTTCCTTTAAATGATGCAATTTCGGATGATACTAAAGCTTGTTTACGATGTCATGGAATGAAAACATTACAGAAAGCGTTAGATAGTGGTGGATCCCTTTCCCTTTATATTGATGGTAACAAATTTGAAAAATCTGTTCATGGCGCGATGGATTGTTCATCCTGTCATCCAGATATCACATTAAAAAATCATCCAAAACCCAAAAAAATAACTGACAGGAAGGTATATATTAAAGAATTTTCTAAAAACTGTTTGAACTGTCACCCTCAAGATTCATTAATGAAACCTAAAGTTCATGGAGAAGTAGTGAAAAAAGGTGAAGTTTTCTGTTCTGAATGTCATGGTTCACATTACATAACTTCAATGAAGGATTGGAAAAAGAAAGCAAGTTTTTCTGAATATTGTCTAACATGTCATCAGTCTAACATTACTAAAACTTTGCCAAGCAAAGAAAAGATTTCTCTTAAAGTTAATGAGTCCGAAATTAAAAAATCAGTCCATGCCAAGTTTCAATGTCTTGTCTGCCACGATGATTTTTCAAAGGTAAACCATCCTATATATAATTATAAAGATAAAAATCAATACAGAAAAGAAATGACAAGAATATGCACAAAATGTCATACAGACAAAGAATTACAGAAAAATCCAGCTCATTATGCTCTTACTAAGACAACATCCTGTATTGAATGTCATGGCTATCACGGTGTAAAGCCAACTAAGGTTGCCAAGACACTTCCAGAAAATCAATATTGCTTAAACTGCCATAGCAGACCTATTTCAATGAAAATGAAAAATGGAGAAACATTATCAGTTCAGGTAAAAGAGACAGATATTTTAAATTCGGTTCATAAGAAACTTAAATGTACGGAATGTCATAAAGAATTTTCTACAACGCAACATCCGGTGAGAAGCTTTGAGTCTGTGGCGAATTACAGAGCAAAGGCAAAAGATGTTTGCAACAACTGCCATCAAGATGCAGTTAAAAAATACGATATTAGCATTCATGCTGAAGCTCTTAAGAAAGGAAATCAACAATCACCAGATTGCCTAAAATGTCATGATTATCATAAAGTTGTATTAATCACTAAAGATAAATCTGCAAGCTCAGAGCTTTGTGTAAAATGTCACAATGAGTCAGGACGGGCATTTAAAGAAAGCGTTCATCAGAAAGCCATAAATGATGGTAAGCAGAATGCTCCAACCTGTGCATCCTGCCATAATTCTCACGATGTTCTTGCAGCAAATATTGCTCAACTTGGTAATTCATGTGTTAAATGCCATAAAGATGTCAAAACAAGCCATAACAAATGGCTCTGGAATCCTCCTGTAAAACTCACTACATTTGTAGATGCTCACTTTAATTCAGCATCCTGTGCTGCATGTCATACCACAGTTAATAAAGCTATTTATCTTACACTTTTTGATAGAGCTAAGAAAAAACCATTAACAGAATCTGAAGTTGCTAAAATTTTTGGTGTTGATCCAAAAGAGGTTAAAGGTAAAATTGATTACAATAATGACGGGAAAATTCAAGAACAAGAACTCTGGCAGTTTATGTCTTCAGTTAAGGCAAAAGCAAAGGCAAATCTTTCTGGAAGAATTGATGTTATAAATTCTAATGATGCTCATAAAATTGAACCAAAATCTAAAGCTATTAAAGACTGTGCAGCCTGTCACGATCCTTCAGCTTCTTTTGCAGCAAAGATTGAAATTAATAGGGAAGGGGGAAAGGCTGTTAAATTTGATTTGGAAAGAAGTGCAATAAACTCAGCCTATGCAATTCCAAATATTAAAGATTTTTATGTATTAGGACTGACAAAAATAAAAATACTTGATATTTTATTCTTCATAGCTTTATTAGGCGGTGTGGCAGTTCCTGTGGGACATTTAACGCTCAGAATTTTAACAGCTCCAATTAGAAGAAAGAGAAGGGAGGGCAAATAATGAAAAAGATTTATCTTCATCCGTTGCCAGTTAGAATATGGCACTGGATAAATGCATTAGGATTTATAATTTTAATAATAACAGGAGCACAAATTAGATTTGCTGAGAACATGGGAATTATGAGTTTTGAAACAGCGGTAGATGTTCATAGTTGGCTTGGATTTATTCTTCTTGCTAACTATTTTATATGGCTTCTTTACTATCTTTTTACAGGTAAACTTTTCAAAATATATATTCCACCATTTTGGAGGCCTGTAGAATTTATTAAGAATTCAATCAGACAGGCAAAATATTACGGATATGGAATAATGGTTGGCGATAAGAATCCTCATCATCCAACGCCAGAGCATAAATTTAATCCAATGCAGCAGATATCTTATTTAATGATTATGGTTCTTCTTATTCCTCTACAAATTATTACTGGATTAATGCTTTGGGATCCTCAATTATTTAGCTCAATAATCAGTTTAATTGGAGGAATTCAGATTGCTACTCTTATTCATACAGGATTGTGGATATTTTTCAGTGCTTTTATAATAGTGCATTTCTATCTTGCTACATTAGGACATACCCCTATGGCTCATATTAAAGCCATGTTTACAGGTTATGAAGAGGAACATGAAGAGCATTGATATATAAAAATAAATGAAAGGAGGTGAAAAAAGTGAAATCTAAAAAAGGTTTGATAGTTCTTATTGCTGTCACTTTTCTGTTTGCAATTTCTTTTGTATATGCTCAACCTCAGGATGTATACGATTTAAAGCTTGAAGGTGCAAAATTTCCACCTGTAAAATTTTCACATGCTAAACATTCCACAGATTATAAAGTAGACTGTAAAGTATGCCATCACAAAGAAGCTGACCCTAAGGTAAAAGTCCAAAAATGCACTGATTGTCATGATCCTGCAGAAGCTAAAAATGGAGCATCAAAAGCTATGGACGCTTATCACAAAAATTGTATAGACTGCCATAAAAAAGCGGTTGAGGAAGGTAAAGCTGCTCCAACAAAATGTAATGAATGTCATAAGAAAGGATAATATTGTCTTAATATGCTTAAAAAAGCCGGGAAATGAAATTCCCGGCTTTTTTATGGAGAATGAATGAATGGAAAAATTCAAAAAGTTTATTGGTAAACCTTTTAAATTAGAATATATTCAAAATCCTGAATTCTTAAAAAGTCTTTCAATCTGTTGTCAAAACATTCCTGAGAAAATAGAAGAGTTTGAAGAAATTGAATTTTTAATAGATGATATTGTTATGTGTGTTGCTGTACTTAATGGAAAAATTAAAAGAATAATGTTAGTTAAACTAAACAAAGAAAATCCAGATGAGTGTTCTCCTCTTACAAAGGAAGAACTTGAACAGTTCTTAAAGAAAAATGAAGAAAAACTCTTAAAATTCTTTGAAAATATAACCCTCTAAATGCTAAAATAAAAAAATCTGTGGAGAGGTGCCGGAGTGGCCGAACGGGCGCGACTGGAAATCGCGTGTGGGGTCTAAAAGCTCCACCGAGGGTTCAAATCCCTCCCTCTCCGTTTTTTATCTGGAAGATTTACGGTGTCTCTCCGAAGAATTCTTATTCATGAAAAATAAGAGAGCCCGATAAACGAGCTCTCTTAAAAAATATTATAGTTTTTTATAACAAAACCACCAATCAAAGCATTCAAATTGCTTCGGTCTTTCCTGTGCTGTCTTTACATCTGATGCAGGAGGAACTATAACTTTGTCTCCGATTAGTTCATTATTAGGCCAACCAGCTGGAATAGCTACCTTATTTGCATCCGAAATCTGCAATGCTTTTACAGTTCTTACGATTTCATCAATATTTCTTCCAATTTCCTGTGGATAATAGAGAATAACTCTCAATATTCCATTTGGATCAATAACAAATACTGCTCTTATTGTATTAGTTCCCTTAGCTGGACTTATCATCCCAAATGATTTTGCAATCTCTCCCATATCATCAGAAATAATTGGAAAAGTAATCTCTACTCCAAGTTTTTCCTTAATCCACTCAACCCATTTGATGTGAGAAAAAACTTGATCAATAGATAGTCCAATTAACTCACAATTTAACGATTTAAATTCATCAATTCTTTTCTGAAAAGCTACAAATTCAGTTGTGCAAACAGGAGTAAAATCTGCAGGGTGACTGAAAAGAATTACCCATTTCCCCTTATAATCAGAAGGGAAATTGATGATACCGTGAGTAGTTTTAATTTTTCTGTCATCCACTTTTTCTCCTAATAAAGGCATTTTTGTTTCCATAAATCCACCTCCAAAATTTATTTTATAATTATTATAATTTAATAAAAGATAAAAGTCAATAGAAAATTAAAAATTTATCTCCAACTAAATAATTGTTATAATGAAAAATAAAAGTTTTGAACTAACATTTTTTTAACAGAGGAGTTAAAGAAGGATGTTTTTCATAATATTTTTTACTATTTATGGAATAATTAATTTCTATTTTTTTGTTAAACTGAAATCAATTTTAAATTTTGGATGGCAATTTCAGCTAATTATAAGCGTTTTTTTATTACTGATGATATTTTCTCCATTAATTATTAGAGTATCTGAAAAAAATGGTTATGAGACTTTTGCAATAGGGCTTTCATGGATTGGGTATCTATGGATGGCTTTTGTTGTTCTATTTTTATTTTTTGGAATTCTAACTGATTTTGGAAGATTATCAATGCTTGTAATATCAAAAATATCAGGAAAGAATTTATTTATTATATTACAAAAAATTCCTAAAACAGTGTACTTTTTATTCCCCTTAGGTTTATCAGTTATTTTTCTAATCTATGGTTATTTGGAAGCAATGAATATACGAGTTGAGAGATTTTATATCAAATCTGACAAAATAACAAAAAATGTAAGAATTGTTCAGATATCAGATGTGCATATTGGTTTAATCGTGAGAGAGGGAAGAATTAAAAAGATTGTTGAAAAAATTAAAGAAGTTAATCCTGATATTCTTGTTTCAACTGGCGATCTTGTTGATGCGCAGATAGATAGAATGAATCATATAGCGGAACTATTAAAAGAGATAAAAACCCCCTATGGAAAATTTGCAATTACAGGAAATCATGAGTTTTACGCTGGCTTAAATAAGGCTCTTTTTTTCACTGAAAAAGCTGGATTCAAGGTCTTAAGGAATGCTGGAGCGAAAATAAAGGAGTTAAACATTAATATAGCAGGATTAGATGATACAGAATCTGAAAGATATGGTTTAAAGGTAAATCAAGATAAAGTCTCTCTTTTAAACTATTTCAAAAATAAAGGTTTTACTATACTTCTTAAACATAGACCATTGATTGATAAAGAATTAATAGAATATTTTGATTTGCAACTTTCAGGGCATACTCATAAAGGGCAGTTTTTTCCTTTTAGTATAGCAACAAAGCTACACTACAATAATAATGATTCTGGATTAACAAAAATTAACAAAGATGTTTATCTTTATATAAGTAGAGGCACAGGCACATGGGGACCACCAGTAAGAATATTTGCTCCACCAGAGATTACTGTTATTGATTTGTTGAAAAAATAAATTAAAAAGACTGTATTAAAATAAATTCCCTGCAAAAGTGCTGAGTGACAAAAGTAGGATAAATTTAATATATTAATAAAAAAATGAAGTAGGAGGGCAAAATGAAAGTAGTAGCTTTTAATGGAAGTCCAAGAAAAAATGGCAATACCTATCATGCTATTAAAGTTGTAGCTGAAGAACTTAAAAAAGAAAATATAAAAGTAGAAATAATTCAAGTGGGAAATAAAAGAATAAGAGGATGCATAGCTTGTTATAAATGTGCTAAAAATAAAAATGAGAAATGTAGTATTAATGATGAAGTTAATGAATGGATTCAAAAAATAAAAGAATCTGATGGCATAATATTAGGTTCTCCAGTTTACTTTTCAGGAATCGCAGGTACATTTAAATGCTTTTTAGATAGAGCTTTTTTGGTTGCATCTGTTAATGATGGACTATTCAGACACAAAGTTGGAGCAGCGGTTGTAGCTGATAGACGTTCTGGAGGTGTAACAACCTTTGATCAACTTTTACATTATCTACATTATGCAGAAATGATTGTTCCATCTTCTAATTACTGGAACGTCATATACGGAATGAATCCAGGAGAGGTTTTAAAGGATGAGGAAGGAATGCAGATAATGAGAATATTTGGAAAAAATATGGCATGGACATTAAAACTTGTTGAAAATGGAAAAGACAAAATAATAAATCCTGAAAGAGAGGCTAAAATATTCACTAATTTTATACGATAACTTTTGGGAGAGGATTTAATCTTTTTTCTGGAAAAAATTAAATGCATCAATTAATTGTTTCTTGCTACCCACATAAATTATTATATCTCCCTCTTTTAGAACAAAATCAGCAGAAGGGTTTAGAATCGTCTCTTCCCCCCTTTGAACAGCAATTACTGTAACTTTGGCTTTGTGTCTTATATCCAGAGATTTAAGAGAATGTCCAATTAGCCACGAGCCTTTTTTTACTAAAAAACTATCCATATCAAGACCTTCAAATATTACGCATTCAACCCCAGCCCTGGTTTTTGGTATATCAGTAATTCTTAAAATTTCATAGCCTTCAGCTCTAATTTTTTCTATCATTTGTAATATTTGATTTCTGGGTATCCCAAAATGATGTAATACTCTTGCAAAAATCTCCAGTGATGTTTCAAACTCTTCTGGTATAACTTCATCTGCACCTAATTTTTTCAATTCTTCAATTTCAGCAATAAAACGAGTTCTGACAATTATATGTATTTTAGGATTTTCAGTCTTTGCAAGTTGAACTATCTTTCTTGTCGCAGAAGGATCGGATATGGCAATAACAAGGACATTTGCTCTTTTAATACCAAGTTTATGTAATATTTCCTGACTTGTTCCGTCTCCATAATATATTGGCTCACCTTTCTTTTTCATTTTTCTTACTGTATCAGGATTAAGCTCTAAAATTATGTAAGGTATATTAGTTTCTTTAAGAACTCTTGCAAGATTCCTTCCATTTAATCCAAAACCAATAATAATAACATGATTTGATTTTTTTACAATTATATCTGATTCTTTTATTTTCCTCGTCTTTTCAAGACTTTTAAATGGTTTCATCTGAACTAAATAATCAATTAATTTTGGAGAATATTTAATTATCAAAGGAGTAAATAACATGGTAACTACAGAAGCAGAAATAAAGCTTTGGTAAGCATTTTCATTTAAAAGACCTAAGGATTTTCCTGTGAATGCCAGTATAAATGAAAATTCACCTATTTGAGATAATGATAGAGCAGATTTTAACGATACTCTTAATGAGTGAATAAAAATGTAAGCAATAACAATAATGACCAAGGCTTTAAAAAAGAAAATGCTACCGACAAGAATAACTTCTTCTAATAGATGAGCTTTTATATAATCAATATTCAAAAGCATTCCAACAGAGATAAAAAATATCCCTGAAAAAGTTTCTTTAAAGGGCAATATGTCTGATACAGCCTGAGCTGAGTATTCAGACTCTGATATGACTATTCCAGCTAAGAAAGCTCCAAGAGCAAGGGAAAGCCCTAATTTAGAGGTAAAATAAGCAGTTCCAAGACATATAAAAATGGTTGTGATTATAAAAAGTTCTCTGCTTTTTGTTTTAACAATTTCATGAAGAATATAAGGCACAGCTAACCTGGAAAATATAAAAACTATTGAAAGTATTATAGATGCTTTTAAAATGACCGTAAAAAAGTTATAATAGCTTTCTCCTTGTCCAGCAAGCAATTGAGTAAAAAGCATAAGTGGGACAACACAAATATCTTGAAAAAGAAGGATTCCAAGACAGATTTTACCATGAGGAGAATTTAATTCTCCTTTGTCAGAGAGAAGTTTCATAACAATGGCAGTACTGCTCAAAGCAATTATAAACCCATAAAAAATTGAGTTATTTAAAGAAACATTCAATACCAATTCACTTATAATGCTTATAACAATTATGGTTAATGCAACTTGAAGACTTCCTAATAAAAAGACTTCTTTTTTTAATGCCATAAGTCTTGGGATAGAGAATTCAATACCTATAGTAAACATAAGTAGAATTACGCCTATTTCTGCGATTATTTCTACTTCATTAGGATCTTTTATTAATCCCATACCATAAGGACCTATAACTGTTCCTGCTATTAAAAATCCTACAATGGAAGGGATTTTAAGTTGTCTAAGAATATAAATAATTACACCAGAAATACCGAAGATAATAAGTATGGCTTGTAAGAATTCATAAATCATTTTTATATTATGCTTTAAGTATGAAAAATCATTCAAATATTCAGAGTTTGAAAACGTAGTATTCTTGCCTGTTATAATAAAACATGAAGGGTAGGGCAGTTTATATAAAAACATTTGGCTGTCAAATGAATGAACATGATAGTGAGAGAATGCTTGGTATTCTTGGGACTAAAGGATTTATTGAAGTTGATGAACCTAAAAAAGCAGATATTGTTATTTTTAATACCTGTGCAATAAGACATAAAGCTGAACAAAAATTTTTTAGCAGTCTTGGAAGAGTAAAACATCTTAAAAAGAAAAATCCTCAATTAAAGATTATAGTAGCAGGATGTTCAGCTCAACTTCAAGGTGAAAAACTTTTAAATAAATTACCATATATTGATTATATTATAGGACCTGACAATCTTCATGTTATTGAAAATATTATTGAAAATCAAGTTTCGCATAGAATATTTACTGATGAAAATCCTGAAGTAGCTAACATTAATCTACCGGTGAAAAGAAAAGACTGTGTAAAAGCATGGGTGAATATAATTTATGGATGCAATAACTACTGTACCTACTGTGTTGTTCCATATACCAGAGGAAAAGAAAGAAGCAGACCTGTAGATGATATTATTAAAGAGATCAGTCTTCTTGCAGAACAAGGATACAAGGAAGTCACACTTCTTGGACAAAATGTAAATTCTTATAAAGATGGAAATACTAATTTCCCTTTATTACTTGAAAAAGTTGAAAAAATTGAAGGTATTAAAAGAATTCGTTTTATAACCTCACATCCTAAGGATTTATCAAAAGAACTTGTTGATGTAATGAAAGATTATAAAAAGATATGCGAACATATTCATCTTCCACTTCAAGCAGGTTCAAACAAAATTCTTAAACTTATGAACAGAAAATATACATATGAAGAATATTTTGAAAAAATCTGCTGGCTTCGTGAGGCAATTCCAGATATTGCAATTACTTCAGATATTATCGTCGGATTTCCTCAAGAACAGCATGAAGATTTTGAAAAAACAATTAATGCTTTAAAAGAAATTAGATTTGATGGCATTTTTGCTTTCAAATTTTCACCAAGACTTGGAACTGCTGCTGCAAAACTTGATGGGCATATTTCAGAAGAAGTTAAAGCCGCAAGACTTATAGAGGTTTTAAAGCTTCAGGATGAAATAACTGAAAGAAAAAACAAAAGATTAGAAGGAAAAATCCAAGAAGTTCTGGTTGAAGGGAAAGATGAAGAAGGATTTACAACAGGTAAAACAAGAACAAATAAAGTTGTAAAAATTTATTCAGATATTAAAGCTGGTGAAATTGTTAATGTTAAAATTGCAAAAACTCACAGACACTCCTTAGAGGGAGACATTATCAGCACATGAAAGTATGTTTTATCACTTATGGATGCAGAGTTAATCAGGCAGAGGCTCAGAGATTGGAAAAACTTTTGACAACTAAGGGATATGTTGTTACCAGCAATCCAGAAGAAGCAAGTCTTTGGATTATAAATACCTGTGCTGTTACGCACAAAGCAGAAGTTCAGTCAAGACATATAATAAATAAAGCGAAAAAACTTGGTAAAAAAGCTTTTGTTACGGGTTGCTATGTAGAGCTTTGTAGAATTGAAAATTCAGAAAATTTAAAAGTTTTTTCAAATTTTGAAAAAGACAGTATAATCAATAACTTTGAAAATTTAAATAAAAGTGACACCTTAAAAATATCAAGGCATAGAGCTATTATTAAGGTTCAAGATGGATGTAATCAGTATTGTAGTTATTGCATTGTTCCATATTTGAGAAGAAAACCAAGAAGTTATAAAATTGAACAAATTATGAAAGAAATAAAAGATTATCAATCAATTGGAATTAAAGAAGTTGTGTTAAGCGGAATTAACATAGGATTATATGGAATAGATTATGAGAATAAAATAAGTTTAAATAAACTTCTTAAAGCAATACTTAAAGAAACCTCTGGGTTTAGAATAAGATTAAGTTCTATTGAAATTAATCATATTGATCAGGAATTTCTTGAAATAATATCTGATAATAGAATTTGTAAGCATCTTCATATTCCGCTTCAGCATGGTAGTGATAGAATTTTGGGGTTAATGAATAGACGATATGATGCTTTTCAATTTAGTCAAATAATAGAAAAAATTTTTAAACTTTATCCTGATATTTCAATTGGAACTGATGTTATGGTAGGTTTTCCTTCAGAGACTGAAGATGATTTTAAAAGAACATTGCAACTAATTGAAAAGATAGGCTTTTCATATTTACATGTCTTTCCATATTCAAAACGACCTTTTACAAAAGCATCCGAAATGACTGAACAAATTCCTGAGAATATAAAAAGACAAAGAGCTGACTGCTTGATAGAAGTGGGGAAAAGAAAAAAATTAGAATATATTAAAAAATTTATAGGTTCTGAGCTTGAAGTTATTATTGAAAATAAGAAAAATGGGTTTTTCTCAGGAACTTCTGATAATTACATAAAATGTTTTGTTGATAATAAGAAACTTGTCGCTGGAAATATTTTTAAAGTCATTGTAAATAATATTAAAGGAGAATATGCTTTAACAAGTTTAATTAAGAATAGATAACATCTAAAAAATCAATTTGCCTAACTAATACTCAATTTAAGATTTTTCCAAAAAATTTATTAACTTTTGAATTTTTCACACAAAAATACTGACAACTTTTCAACAATTTTTATTATTGAAATTATGTCTGATAATGTATATTATGTTAAATTTTATAATTTTGTAGATAAATTCTGGTTTATGCTGTTGTTGTTTTTAAAAATGTGCTATACTTATTTATTACTTTAATGTATGGGAGGATTTGATGAGATATTCTAAGTTGTTTATTCCTACAATGAGAGAAATTCCTTCTGGAATCAATGCAATATCTCATATTTTAATGCTTAAGGCTGGATATGTAAGGCAGCTTGCTGCAGGATTGTTCATTTTTTTGCCACTTGGTTGGCGTGTTTTAAATAAAATAAACATGATATTGAAAGAAGAAATGGAACGAATTGGTGCACAAGAAATTTCAATGCCCATTCTCCATCCAGCAGAGATATGGCAAGAAACAGGTAGATGGTATACCATAAAAGAGGAAATGTTCAGACTCAAAGATAGAACTGGTAGAGATATGTGTCTTGGAATGACTCATGAAGAAATTATGACATGGATAGCTTCTAAAGAAATAAAGTCCTATAGACAACTACCTCAAATATGGTATCAAATTCAAACAAAATTAAGAGATGAAGCAAGACCGCGCGGGGGTGTTTTAAGGACAAGAGAATTTATCATGAAGGACAGTTACAGTTTTGATATTGACTGGGAAGGACTGGATAAAAGTTATAATCTTCATGCAGAAGCATATCATAGAATTTTTACAAAATGTGGGTTAAAATACTATCAAGTTGAATCAGATCCTGGAATAATGGGTGACATGGAATCTCATGAGTTTATGGCTCCAACTCCAGCTGGTGAAGATGAAATTGTTTTATGTGATAGCTGCGGATATTCTGCCAATATAGAAGTAGCTAAATCTGAATTACCTACCCTACCTTCTTTAAATTTTGAATACAAAGAAATATACACTCCAGAGAAAAAGTCAGTAAAAGAAGTATCGGATTTTTTAGGATTAAGTGAAAAATATTTTATAAAAACTCTTATAGTTATATCTGAAAAAAACGGTCCTGTATTGGTTATGCTTAGAGGAGACCAAGAGTTAAATGAAAAAAAGCTTGCAAGAATTATTGGAGAATTCAGCTTTGCCACATCAGAACAGGCATTAGAAATACTTGGTGTAGAACTTGGATTTGTCGGACCTGTAGGACATAAAATCAAAAAAATAGCAGATTTTTCAATTCAAAAGGAAATTTCCTATATTTCAGGAGCAAATAAAAAGAATTATCATCTACAGGGAATTATTCCAGGGATTCACTTTGATGCTCAATGGGCGGATATAAGAAGAGTTAAAGAAGAAGACAGATGTCCTAAATGTGGCAACTCTTTAAAAATTGAGAAAGCAATTGAAGTTGGAAATATCTTTAAACTTGGCACAAAATATACTGAGCCTTTGCATGCTTATTTTTTAGATAAAGATGGAAAGGAAAAACCAATTATCATGGGAAGTTACGGAATAGGACCAGCAAGGGTTGCTGCAGCTGCAATAGAACAGAATCATGACAGTGATGGAATAATATGGCCTAAAAGCATATCTCCTTTTGACATTGAGATTATTCCTCTCAATATGGATGATGAAAAAACCGTTAGTATAGCAGAAGAATTATATGAAAAAGTTACTGAAATATATAATAGTTTTGCAGACAGACATATGGAAGTTTTAATTGATGATAGAGATGAACGACCAGGAGTTAAATTTAAAGATGCTGATTTAATCGGAATACCGATTCAAATTGTAATAGGAAAAAAGGGATTGAAAGAAAATAAAGTGGAAATCAAAAAAAGAAGGACAAAAGAAACTAAAAAAGTTTCTGTGAATAAAGCAGTTGTTGAAATAGTCAACAGCTATTATGAAACATATTGAAAATATTGCAGTTATAGATATTGGAAGTAATACTTTAAGACTGTTAATAGGAAATTTAAAAGAAAATAAAATTAATAAGCTTTATTCTGATAGAGTAGTAACTCGTCTGGGCAAGAATATTATTAAAAGTGGACTTCTTTCAGCTGAATCATCAAAAAAATCAATTAATACTTTAAAAAAATTCAAAAAAATATCTGAAAAATTCAATGTTTCGTGCATTATTGCCATTGGAACAAGCGCTTTAAGAGAAGCAAAAAATAGTAAAGATTTTTGTGAAACTATAAAAAAACTCATGGGAATTAATATCCATATAATTTCCGGAAAAGAAGAGGCATATTATACTCTATGTGGAGTTATGGATGAAAAATTTAACAAAGAAGATTCTATTTTTCTACTTGATATAGGAGGAGGAAGTACAGAATGGGTTTACTGGAAAAAGCAAAGTGTTAATAGTGGCTCTTTACTTTTAGGCGCATTAAAAATCAAAGAGAAATTTTTAAATATAGACCCCTATTCTCACGAATCTATATCTAAAGCGGAAGAATTCATAAAAAAAGAAATAGAAAAATCTTTACCCAAAATAAAAAGTGACAAGTTTATAGCAATAGGTGGAACAGCTTCAACTCTTGGTATGATTAATATGGAATTATCTAACTATTGCCCTGAAAAAACTCATATGAGCGAAATTGGTACTGATAAAATTAAAGAAATACTTAAAAAATTACTATCTATTTCTCTGGAAGAACGAAAAAAAATTAAAGGAATACCATCTAATAGAGCAGACATAATATGTTCTGGATTGCTTATTTTAAGACAAATTATAGAATATTTGAATATAGATAAAGTGATCATAAGTGAAAATGGAATTCTTGAGGGAATAATGAAAAAATATAAGAATTTCTGCTATAATGATTTGTTATGAAAAAAATCTTTTCAAGACCTGAATCACTAAAAAATGTTCCTTTTAGATACTGCCCTGGTTGCGGACATAGTATTGCTCACAGACTTATTGCAGAAGTTATTGATAAACTCAGAATAAAAGAGATAACAATTGGAATAGCACCAGTTGGATGTGCTGTCTTTGCCTATGACTATTTTGATATAGATATACTTGAAATTCCTCATGGAAGACCGCCAGCAGCAGCAACTGGCATGAAAAGAGCATGTCCTGATAAAGTGATATTTGCCTACCAAGGAGACGGCGATCTTGCTGCAATTGGAACTGCTGAAATAATTCATGCTGCTAATCGTGGAGAGAATATAACAATATTTTTTATAAATAATGCAAACTATGGAATGACAGGCGGACAAATGGCTCCTACAACTCTTAAAGGACAAAAAACTACAACCACTCCATTGGGTAGAGATCCTAAGGTTGCAGGATATCCAATTCATGTATCAGAACTTCTTGCTGTCCTTGAAGGCACAGCTTTTGTCGCGAGAGGAGCTCTTGACAGTTATAAAAATATTGTTATGGCTAAAAAATATATTGAAAAAGCTTTTAAATATCAGATTGAAGGAAAAGGATTTAGCCTTGTTGAGATGCTTTCACCCTGCCCTACTGATTGGGGTATGTCACCTGAAGAAGCTTTAAAATGGCTTAGAGAAAATATGATGAATGAATTTAAATTAGGAATATTTAAGGATAAATGGAGCAACGCATAATAATAGCAGGTTCTGGTGGACAAGGGATTCTTTTTTTAGGCAAGGTCATTGCCCATGCTGCTATGAAGGAAAATAAAGAAGTAACATGGTTTCCTTCATATGGTGCAGAAATGCGCGGAGGAACAGCTAATTGTATAGTTGTTATTTCTGATGAGCTTATAGGTTCACCAATAGTCAAAAATGCTGATTATCTTATAGTTTTGAATGAAGCTTCTTATAATAAATTTATTAATAGAGTGGCAAAAAATGGTTGTCTTATTTATGATGCGTCAATAATAAAAGATTCTAAATATCAGAATAATATTAATGTGTATCCGATTGAAGCTTCTAAGGAAGCCTCTTTAATTGCAAATCCAAAACTTGCTAATATGATTCTTCTTGGAGCTTTTATAAAAATATCTAAAATACTAAACATTGAAAAAATCATTGAAACCATTGAAGAAATAATTCCTGCCAAAAGAAAAACAATGATTGAAATAAATAAAAATCTTATATTAAGAGGTTTTTCCATTATTGAAGATTAGAAAAGCAACAGTATCTGATATAAAATTGATCCACAAACTAATCAATGAATTTGCCAAAAAAGGTGAAATGCTTCCTCGTTCTTTGAATGAACTCTATGAAAATATTAGAGATTTTTTAATTGCTGAACAGGACAATGAAATAAAAGGAGTATGTGCTTTACATATATTATGGGAGGACCTTGCTGAAATAAGATCTCTTGCTGTAAAAAAAGAGTCACAGAAAAAGGGAATCGGAAGTCTTCTTGTTAAAAAATGTCTTAATGAAGCTAAAAAACTTGGTGTTAATAAAGTTTTTGTTTTGACATACATTCCAGAATTTTTTAAAAAAACAGGATTTATGGAATTGGATAAATCAAAGCTTCCACAAAAAATTTGGGGTGATTGCATAAGATGTCCAAAATTCCCAGAATGTGACGAAGTAGCTCTTATTTATGAATTTAAGGTATAAAAATTATTTTAATCTCTGTATTCTGTCTTAATTCTTCAATATATTCTTTAAGTTTTTGATTAAACTCTTTTTCAAACAAATATTTTTCTATCTCATCTCTTATGTATATATAGGGTGTATCTTTAAATTTAATTTTATTTTCTTCGTAATATTCTCTTATTTTGTTTTCTGGAATTATAATGCCTGATTTTATTTTTAAATCAACATAGTTATTAATCAATTCCTCATCTTTCCCTTCAATAAAAAGTTCCTTAGCTTTCCTAAGAAGAAGAACCCTGTTAATCATCGTTTCTAATATTTCTTCATTTTTAATTTGTGGGATTTTTTCTTTCATCTTAGAAGCTACTTTTTCAAAATCCCTGAGTGTTATTGCATTGGAATCTACATAAGCAATTACTCTATCTATAGTTTCAGGAAAAACTGATGAAACAACAACTATATTAAAAAGCATGACCAATACTAAAATGAATTTCACCATGTGATTCACCTGCCTGTCTATTTAATTTGTATCCATAATCTATTCTTATTGGACCAACAGGGGTTTTATATCTTAACCCAGCTCCTGTGGTATATTTAAGGTTTGAAATATCTATATCTCCTACCCTTTTCCATACATTACCAAAATCAAGAAAATTAACTATAAAAAAGTTTTTGCCTAAGTAAGTTCTAAACTCAAAGTTTCCCATAAAAAAAGCATTTCCACCAGTCGGTTGATTATTCTGTTTTGGACCGAGTGTATTTTGAGCATAACCCCTGACAGTATCTCTTCCACCAAGAAAATATCTTTCAGATATTGGTAAATTGTCTGTACCTCCATAAAGCCATGCCCACCCTCCTCTCAAAGATGTTGCTAAAACCAGTCCTTTTGTTATTTCTGTATATTTATTAATGTAGAATGATGATTTTATAAAATTAATATCAGAACCTAAGAACTCATTGCTAAGTTTTGATGTAACTCCAGCAAGCCATCCTTTTGTTGGATCAAAAGGGTTGTCCCTGTTATCATAAATTAATGAGGCTTTTATTCCACTTATGAATAATTCTCCAATATCTTGATCAGAAATAACGACTTCAGGCATAACATCCCATGTTTTTGAATAAGTTGCTTCATAAAGAAGTTCAGCCTTAAAAGATTCAAAAAACTTTTTTTCAAAACCTGCAGAAGCATTATATCTCCTTATTTTATAAATAATATCTTTAGTATCAATGTTTTTAACATCCATTTTCTCAAAAAGCAAAGATGATTTAAATGTCAGATCTTTCCATAACCAAGGGTCAACATAGGTTATGTAAGCTCTATTTTCAAGAGTACTTAATTCAATTCTTGAAAATATTTGTTTATTCATACCGAAGAGATTTATATAAGATAAGTCTATAAAACCTTTTGCTTTCTCATATTCTCCATATCCAAGTCCAAACTCAAACGCTCCTGCTGGCATTTCTTCAAAGTTATAAATTAAATCTATTGATTCATCCTTAGATTCAGGTTGAAGTTCTATTCGTGAAAAAAGTCCTGTTTTATAAAGCATCTGTCTTTCTTCTTCTAAGGTATATGGATTATAAGGTTTGCCTTCTTTTGGTAGGAGTCTTTTATAAATAAATTTAGTTTTTGTTTTTTCGTTACCAAGAATAATTGATTTACCAAAATATTTTTTATTACCTGCGTCAATTTTAAAATTTATATATGCATCAGCTTCTTTAATTTCATACTTCCCTTCAATATACACATCAGAATATCCATTTTTGATATATATTTCTCTGATTTTTCTTTTTATTTCAAGAAAAATTGTCTCGCTAAATGGATAATCTTTATATGTTTTTAATACTTCTGATACTTCTGATTTTAATAAATTATCTTTTACTTCAATATTTATTAGTTTTATTTTAACTTGCTTACCTTCTTGAATTTTAAATAAAATGTTTATTTTGTTATCTTCATCTTTTAGTTGAGGAGGAAACACTTTAGCATAAAAATATCCTTTTGTTTTAAGATATTCTTCTATTCTCTGTCTATCATTATCTAACTCTTCTGGATTAAATGGTAACCCTTCTTTGTTTACAAGAATATTTTTCAATTCTTCTTTAGGAAATTCTGTGTCTATTCCAATTTTTTCAATAAACTTCCTGTCACCTTCATTTATAAAGTATGTTATTTTCCATTCCTTTTCTGATTCTTCTATAAGAGGAATGACTTTTATTTCAAGAAAGCCGTTTATTTTATAAAAAGTGATTAAACTATTTATACTATCTTTTATAATGTTCTCATTTATTTTATCCTGAAAATGAGCTATTGTTATATCTTTTAAGTCTTTTTCATTTAAAGAATTAACTCCTTTAAATTCTATATTTAGTTTTTTACCTTCTTTAATTTTTAAAATGAGTTCTCCATCTTTAAAGGAATATGTAATGTCTGAGCCAATTAACCCTTGTTTAGTAAAGTATTTTTTTACTTTATTAATAAAATCTTCAAGTAACACTTCATCAAAAGGTTCTCCAACATTCAAAGAGAGAAAATTTGTAATGTAATCTTCAAAATATCCTTCCCATTTTATATTTTTTATTTTCAAAGGTTCCCCTTCATGTATATAAATTACTATATTGACATGGTTTTCATTAAAGTTTTTATTTATCTGGACACTGGAGTTTGTAAATCCATGTTTTTTGAGTTCTTTTTCTATGTTATCCTTTGTTTTTTTAATCTCCAGTTCTTTTAATCTATCACCTTTTTTGAAAGTAAGTAGTTTTCTAAAAAAGCTCTCTGAAAAATGTTCATTACCTTGTATTTCTATTTTATTGATCACGATTTTTTCTTTAATTAAAATTTTTATTATTTGCTCTTTATGCTCAACAATGATATCATCAAATAAATTTTTTAAAAAAACTCTTTTGATTCCCTGAGTTATTTGATCCTGAGTAAAGGGTTCATTTTCTTTTATTCCGAAAAGATAAAGGAACTCTTCTTTTGATATAGATTTTAAACCTTCAATTTCAATTTTTTTTATAATCTCTTCTGCGTAAGCAACATTAAATAAGATTAAAAAAATACTAATGAAACTCAAAACGAAACTTAATTGCACCTGAAAGCCCTCCAATTTCATCCTTTGTTCCTACAAGAGAAATACCCTTTTTCACTAAATATTCTATTTTTATAATTTGTTCAGCTGTGGTTCCTGTTGTGGTTGAATAAGTAACTGTCATTCTCCCATCCATAAGTTTCTTACCAACTGTTACCCTTGGACCGATAGAACCTGTTGTTTTTGATATCCCTGGTTCAACTGTCATAACATCAAGCCCTGTTAGTCCTCTAACTCTTTCTTCTATGACTTCTTGCATTTGTCCTGTAATAAATGAAGCAGCTTCGGAAGCTCCTGGAATTCCTTTGCCTGTTACGCCATTTTGTCCCAATACCAACATATTAAGTAGTTCTGATTCTGAAAGAGGTGGATTTGAGCTGAGTATAAGATTAAATTGGTCAATATATCCATTAATATTCAAATTTATATTGTATTGAGATATGCTTGTTCTTGCGGAAATATTGAGATATGGTTTTATTGAAGTAGGATCATTGAACTGGATAAAAAGCTTTGAAATCTCAAATTTATTCCCTCTAAAATAAATCCATCCATCTTTGGCATTTATCCAACCAATTAAAGAAGGTTCAGGAATGCTTCCTTTTAAAACCATATCGCTATTAAGGTTTACCGTAGCAAGATTATTATTAACAAAAAAATTGTTGGTCTGGACACGCAAATTAAATCTTAAATTGTTAAACCAGCTGTCTTTTGTTACAACTGTTTTTGAAGAACTTGATTTAAGAGCCAGTTTTGTCCAATCAAATCTTTCTGTATAGACACCATTTTGAATATTTACCTGACCTGATAAAAAAGGTTGATTATAAGAGCCTGAAAGATAAATCTGTCCATTAAGATATGCCCAACATCTGGGAGCAAAAATCCATCTAACTTGAGAAATTTTTCCTGAAAGAGCAAGCTGTTTTATAGCAAACTTTTCAAGATATACAGTTCCGTCCATCTGAATATTACCTTCTGAAAATGTGCCATAAGCTTTTTCTATCACAACTTTATTCTCATTGAAAGATACAATAGCATTCAAATTATTTAAACTGGGAATATCCTTCCTTAAAGTGATTGATGCATTGTCTATATCAACTTCTCCTGCTATTTCAGGATTTTTTCTGCTCTCATAAATATAAACTTGCATTGATGCTCTGCCTTTTATGTCATCAACTTTAAATAAAGCTTTAAGGGGTCTCAAATCAGTAGAGCCCTCAATGAGGATGTCAAAGTAATCAACTATTTTACCTTTTATTGTTAGTTCTGTAGATTGTCCTAAAAGAGTTATAGGATTAAAATATACATTTCCCTTTTCTATATTTATGTTTACAGGATTTTTATTATTAAGTCCTATTCCATAGAGTCTTGTAAATATTTGTTTTAAATCAATCTGAGCATTTAGATTTTGATTGACCAATGAAGCTTTTATTTTTCCATCAATTAAGATTACTAAATCCTCTGGAAGATTATTAATGAAAAGTCCAACTAATGGGTCTACTCTTGCTGAACTAAAATTACCTGCTATATTCCATTCTTTTTTATCTGTAAAACCTTCAAGGCTAAACAAAATACCCTTTGTAATATTAGCCTTAGCAATCAAATGATTTTTTTCATAATTAAGACTAATTAATCCATCTATTTTTTTACCATTTTTAAGTTTTGTTATTAGTCCTGTATTTACAGTGACTGTTGGTTTTTTTATTGAACCCAAAATATTAAAATGCAAATTAGTTAGATTCATTTTTTCCATGTAGTGTATACCTAATTTTTTGACATAATCTTTTGTTATATTTGTTATATCAAAAGCTTTTGATTTGCCTGAAATATTTAGTTCCCCGCGTAAATCTACATACCCTGATGCATTTAATATATTTCCATTATTATTAATATCCAGATTTTTTATAAAAATAAAATTTCTATCAAATACAATCAATGCAGTAAGTTTATCAATAATTTTATTATCTCTAAAAAATATCGGACTAAAAATAATTTTTCCTGTAATATTCCCTTTATCTTTTATGGAACCATCCACGGATATGTAAGTATTAACTTCTTTATCAATACCTTCTATATATAAATTTCGGATAGGTATGTTTTTTGCTGAAAATAAAATATCATATATAGGATTTGTTATCTCAAACATATTTTTTGCCTGAGGAAATAAAATTTTTCCTTTTATGGAAATATCCTTTCCCGCAATGTTATTTATTAGTAAAAGATTCTTTTTATAGACAATGTCGCCTTTAAGATGGTCAAATGTAACTGGATGTTCTGGAATAGATTTTTCAATTTCATGTGCCAGGATATGAATTTTTTCTGATGAAAAGTTAATAGCTATTTCTGGATTTTCAGTATTTCCATACAGCCTACCTTTAATATTCATATCTCCATAGATACCCTTTTGATATGGGATTAAAAGTTCATTTATATCTTTACTGAATGCAATAAACTCAATGTTAAGATGATTATTATGCACATCTATATATCCACTTGCTTTTGCCATAGTTTTAGATAAAGCAATCTCTAATGAACTAAATTTATAAATTTCATTTATTGAGCTAAAATCACCCTTTATCCATTCAATTTTCCCTCTTAAATCATCAGGTTTTTGAGATTTTCTTAAATAAACAAATGAACCTTTGGGAGAAAAATTTTCTCCCTCGGATATCAACCATCCTTTTACTGTTCCTTCTGCAATGTTAGGGTTCCAATGAATAACTTCAAAAATTCCATTACTTGATACATTATCCATGTCTATAAAAACATAGTGTTTTATTACTTTAGGAAGAGTTATCCAGACATACGCCTGTGCAACTCCTCCGTAAAGCCTTACTTTCCCATTTTTAAACTCTAATATTCCATCTTTGTAAAAAGCTTGAGTATTTATCTCATCTACTTTCACTCCAAGAATGTTTCCTTTTTTTAGACTTGCTTTGGCAGAAATTTGAGGCGAAGAAATTGTGCCTTCTACTTTTCCTTCAGATTCAGTGAATCCACTTAGTTTTTCAGAAACTTTCAAAATCTGCATTAATTCTTCAAGAAAAAATGAACTATTGAATGTTAAATTTAACCTTATTCTATCTTGCCATTTTTTACCTTTATCAAATATTAACTTCCCATCAATGTTAACTTCTCCATAACCTTCTCTATCTATACCAAAAATTTTCATGAGAGATTTAAAAAATATCTTACTTGAAACAACAAACTCTCCTAAGAAATTGCTGTAGTTTATTCTTCCAGAAGCTTTTAACAAAGAGTTAATATCAAAAAATTTAAGTTCTTCAAGAATTACTTCTTGATTTTTAATTTTAAAAGATGCTTTTAGATTAGTATCAATATTAGGATATTTAAATGAGATAAGTTTTATGTTGGAAAGGACTGAGATGTCAGGTTCTCCCTTTAGAATTACTCTTCCATAAAGATCTTTCAGATTTAATTTTAAATCACTGTCATAAATTGAACCAGAAAAGTTTTCTATTTCAAGAGAATTAATCTTCACTTTTAATGGAAACTTTGAAGGCTTTTTCAAGTATTCAGAAATATTTTCTATATATCTGTTTAATGTTGAGTATTTTACTGAAAAATCAGCTGAATACAGAACTGCTTTTCTTATTTCTATTTCTTTATTGAAAATTTTGGTTAAACCTATATAAAGTTTTACTTTTTTAAACTTAAAATTATCTTTTTCATCTGTTACCGAATTAAATGTAGTGACATTTTTAAATTCAAAATAAAGAGGTATAAAATGTATATAAACTTTATCAATTGATACTTCCATTCCAAGTATATCTTTAAGCTCATTAATAGCTGGTTTAAGAAAAATAGAGGAAACATCAGCTTTGCCGATAATAAAAAAAATTATAAGAGCTGAAATTATCAGCAATATTAAAATCTTTTTTTTCAAAACATAGCCTCCTTTATAATCTTTTCATTCTATATATGTTTTAATCTATTGGTCAACTAAGTGTTATACTATTTTTATGAAACCCAAATGGATTATAGCAGGAATATTAATTTCAATAATTGTTCATATAAGTATAATGATGGCTCTTGGTAAAATTCAGTTGAATCTATCTTTTACAGATTTTATAGATACATATATCTTTGAAAGCAAAAAAGAAAGCGAGAAGCATAAAATTATTCCCAATACAGAACAATTAAAAAACTTAGATAAAAAAGAAAATAATAATGAAAAAGTTTCTGAAAATGTTAAACCTGAAAATTTTACAAAAAATACAGAAGAATCTTCTCAGACCGAATTTAGTCAAGAAAATGAAAAAATACAATCTGAAATAAAAAATAATCCTTTTAATCGGTTTATTAATGAGTCAATGAAATTTGATATATACTGGATGGGAATTTATGTCGGTTCAGCAATTGTTTCTGTTAAGGGAGATTCAAGTGAGGTTACGATAACTTCTATGGTTAAATCAGCGAGCTTTATTTCAAATTTTTACTATGTAAATGACCATGCGGAAAGTAAAATAGAATATGGTAAACCGAAACACTTTAAATTAGTTCAAGTAGAAGGTAAATATAGAGGCAATAAAGAAACCATATTTGATTATAATCAGAAGGAAATAATCTTTATTAATCACCTTAAAAATAATACAACATATCACAAGGGAATAGATAAAGTATTCATGGATGTTCTTTCAGGATTTTTTTATCTTAGAACATTACCAATAAGCCTGAAAGAACCTGTATCAGTAGATATTTTTGATAGTAATAAGTTTACGACTGTCCAGGTTCAACCAATTAAAGAAGAAAAGATAGAATTATCAAATAAAAAAGAAATTGATGCAATTGTTATAAAACCTTTGCTTGATACAGAAGGACTTTTCAAAAGAAAAGGAGACATTATTATCTGGCTCAGCAAAGATGACAGTAAAATTCCACTAAAAATTGAGACAAAAGTTCCTGTTGGAAGAGTGACTGCTGAGTTAAAAGAATACAAAAAAGAATAACTATGCAGCAAAACATTGTAATAAAAAAAGCAAGACAACACAATCTTAAAAATATTGATTTAATACTTCCAAGAAATAAGATTATTGTCATTACAGGACCTTCTGGCTCTGGAAAATCATCTCTTGCTATGGATACGATTTTTGCAGAAGCCCATAGAAGATACCTTCAAAGTCTTCCAATAGAATTAAGAACAATTTTTGATCAGTTACAAAAACCAGATGTTGACTTTATTGAGGGACTTTCACCAGGAATCTCTGTTGACCAAAAAACAATATCAAAAAGTCCTCGTTCAACAGTGGGAACAATTACCGAAATTTACGATTATTTGAGACTTCTTTACGCTAAAATTGGAATACCTTACTGTCCAAGATGCGGCAGAAGACTTATTTCTCAGGATATAAATAAAATGCTTGATTTTATATTAAGTTTGACTGAAGGAACTAAAATTCAGATTCTTGCACCTGTGGTTATTGAAAAAAAAGGAGAACATAAGGAAATTTTTGATAGAGCAAAAGCTGAAGGATTTATAAGGGCAAGAATTGATGGAAATATTGTTGAACTTACACAGGAATTTTCTCTAAAAAAACATGTAAGGCATACGATTGAACTCATTGTTGATAGAATTATTGTTAAAGAAAAATACAAAAATCAAATAAAAAGAGCATTAGAACTTGCAATGAAATATACACAGACAGTTGTTGTAAATATTGTTAATGAAAATAGAGATATTATTTTTAGCAGTGTGCTTGCCTGTCCCAATTGTGGAATAAGTTTACCGGACATTGACCCACGACTTTTCTCTTTTAATAGCAAATACGGTGCTTGCCCGAGATGTAAAGGATTGGGTTATGAAAATATTGAAGAAGAGGAGGAAATAGATGTTTTAAGTTTAATTCCTTGTAAACTTTGCGAAGGCACAAGACTCAGGGAAGAAAGTCTTGCAATAAAAATTAATGGAAAAAACATAGCAGAGCTATCAACCTTTTCAATTGATGAATTAAAAAATTTTTTATATGGATTAAAATTTTCTTCTTATAACGCTCCAATCGCGGAAAGAATACTAAAAGAAATTTTTATAAAAATTGATTTTCTCCAAAAAATTGGAGTTGGGTATTTAAGCTTAAATAGGCCTTCATTTAGTCTTTCAGGTGGGGAGGCCCAAAGAATAAGACTTGCAACCCAGCTCGGATCACATTTAAGTGGAGTTCTTTATGTTCTTGATGAGCCAAGCATAGGACTTCATCCAAGAGATTGCTTAAAACTCATAGAAAGCATGAAAGAACTTTCAATAAGAGGAAATACTCTTATTGTTGTTGAGCATGATGAAAGTACAATAATGAATGCTGATTTAGTAGTTGAACTTGGTCCAGGAGGAGGAAGAGATGGAGGATATCTAACTGGAGTATACCCTCCTGATAAGCTCTTAAAAAGTAGAAATTCAATTACTGCTCAGTATTTAACAGGTTCAAGCAAGATTTCAATACCCGAAGAAAGAAGAAAATCTCAGAAATTTATAAAAATTATCGGAGCACAAGCCTACAATCTTAAAAATATAAATGTTGAAATTCCTCTTGGAGTATTTGTATGTGTTACAGGTGTTGCAGGTTCTGGTAAAAGCACATTAATATTTGAAATTTTATATAAGGCTTTAGTAAAAAAACTTTATAATGCAAATGTTTATCCTGGTAACTATAAAGCAATTGAGGGGATTGAACAGATAGACAAAGTTGTATGCGTTGATCAATCTCCAATTGGAAGAACATCTCGTTCAACACCTGCTACATATACTCAAGTTATGACTGAAATTAGAGAACTTTTTTCACTTCTTCCAGACGCAAGAGTTCGTGGATATTCAAAATCTCGCTTTAGCTTCAATCTTCTGGGTGGAAGATGTGAGTCCTGTCAAGGTGATGGAATAAAAAAAATAAAGATGCATCTGCTACCAGATGTTTATGTTGTTTGTGACAACTGTAAAGGAAAAAGATACAATGAAGAAACACTTCAAATTAAGTATAAAGGGAAAAATATAAGTGAAGTGCTTCAAATGACAGTAAGTGAAGCTCTTGAATTTTTCTCTGCTGTACCAAAGCTTAATCAAAAACTCCAAATAATGGAAGATATAGGACTTGGATATATAACACTTGGACAGCCAGCAACAACACTTTCAGGAGGAGAAGCCCAAAGAGTTAAGCTTGCTAAAGAACTGAGTAAAAAGCCAACAGGAAAGACTCTTTACATACTTGATGAACCTACAACTGGACTACACATGGTTGATATAGAAAGACTGCTTAATATACTTCAAAGGCTTGTTGATATGGGAAACACTGTTATAGTTATTGAACATGACCTTGAAATAATAAAATGTGCAGATTATATAATAGACCTCGGACCTGAGGGTGGTTCATCAGGAGGCTATCTAATAGCAAAAGGAACTCCTGAAGAGGTGGCTTTGAATCCAAATTCATATACTGGAAAATTTTTAAAAGAAAAATTAGGGTTATGAGCATTTTGTTACAGACTGAAAAAGCTGATGAAGGTAAAAGACTTGATATTTTTATTTCTGACAAATTAAATATAAGTAGAGCAAAAGCTCAAGAAGCAATTGAAAAGAAGTTTGTAAAAGTTAATAATTATGTTAAAACAAAGAGTTATAAGATAAAATTTAATGATTTAATTGAAGTTTCAGATGAATTTTCTCTGAAATTAGAAAACTCTGAAAAACTAATTCCACAAAATATACCAATTCAAGTTATTTATAAAGATGATTACTTAATTGTCTTATCAAAACCTGCTGGAATGGTTGTTTATCCTTGCGCAGGGCATCCTGATGGAACACTTATGAACGCATTAGCTTATCATGTAAAGAAGCTTGCAAATGTTGGTGCTCCTTTTAGACCTGGAATTGTTCATAGACTTGATAAGGATACATCAGGCGTAATGGTTGTTGCATTGGATGATGAAACTTATTATAAATTAGTGGAAGCCTTTAAAAAAAGAGAAATAAAAAAAGAATATCTTGCTCTTGTATATGGACAACTAAGAGGTTCAGGTAAAATAACAACTCCAGTAGGAAGAGCAATTTATGATAGAAAAAAAATGTCTATAAAATCAAAAAAAGCTAAAGAAGCAATAACTGAGTGGGAAGTGATAAAAAATTTTAAAAACTATACTTTTTTGAAAGTAAAAATTCTTACAGGTAGAACTCATCAGATAAGAGTTCACTTTTCATCAATCGGACATCCTGTTATAGGAGATAAAACTTATGGAAGAAAAACATATATTGAAATAGGAAATAAAAAAATACCTGTGTCAAGACAGATGCTTCATGCTCATAAAATTGAACTAATACATCCAATAACTGAAAAACTTCTTCAGTTTGAGGCTTCCTTGCCTGATGACATTCAATATATTTTAAACATTTTGGAGGACAGATATGAGTCTGAATGATAAATTACTGAATGAAATTCTTGGGACAGTTGAACAAAATTTTATATGTCTTAGATGCGCTGAGTGTTGTTATCAATGGGCTGTACCTCTTCCTGATGGAAAAAAGAAAGCAGAAAATCAAGAATGTCCATATTTGGTTAACATATCAAAAAATGGAAATCAATGGACAGAAGCATTTTGCAAAATTTATGAAAGCCGTCCTGATGTGTGCCGGAATTTCAAAATAAGCTTTGCTACAATCTGCCCTATTGGATTATGGAAATGGCTCAAAATAAAAGAAAAAAATCCAGATATTGATATTCCTGAAAGAGTTAGAAAAGTTTTAGAATTTATTAAAAATTTTACTTAAAATCTAAAACTTTTTTTATTTTTTCAACCAAAAATAAATGAATTTCTCTATTACCAGCAATTATATGCCCTGTTTTTAAATAATCATTTTCTCCTTTAAAATCTGAAACCACTCCACCAGCTTCTTTTATTAAGATTACACCTGCTGCAATATCCCAAGGACTCAGTGCAAATTCAAAAAATCCATCAACTCTTCCGCATGCAACATAGGCAAGGTCAATTGCCGCAGCACCAGCTCTTCTAAGATCGCTGACCGAGTAAAGTAGTTCTCGAAATATTTTTATATAGGTATCAATGTATTGTTTATGTCTGAAAGGAAACCCTGTGGCAATAAGACTCAGAGCAGGCTCTTTCATTGATGATACTTTAATTTTTTGTTCATTTAAAAATGCACCACTGCCTTTTTCAGCATAAAAAGTCTCATTTTTTATCGGGTCATGAACAACTCCTAAAACAAGTTCTCCTTTATACATTAGAGCAATAGATATTGCAAAGACAGGAAATCCATGAATAAAATTTGTTGTTCCATCAAGAGGATCAACTATCCATAGGTATTCTGCTTTTTTATAGTCATTTGATGATTCTTCAGACATTATCTGATGTGTTGGAAACTGTTTTTTTATGCACTCAACTATTATTTTTTCTGATTGAACATCAACTTTTGTGACATAGTCTGAAATGCTCTTTTGTGTTATTTCTTCCTTTGAAATTGTGCCAATTCTATTTTTAATAACACTTTCTGCTTGTTTTGCAGCTTCTATAGCAACTAAAAGAAAATTTTTCATTCAATAAACTCTATAGCCTCATGAATTGAAACTCTTGGAGGAACTGAAGGTACATAACCTGGATAACCAACAGGCATAATTACGACAGGTCTTAAATGTTTTGGTAATTCTAAAATTTTTGAAACTTCTTCTTCTCTGAAAGCTCCTACCCATACAGTACCAAGACCATTTTCATGTGCTACAAGCATAGCATTTGTAATACTACAGGCAACATCTTGAATTGCATAAAGATTTACACCTCTTTCTCCATATCTTGGATAGATTTTTTCTTTGTCTATGCATCCAACAATAACAAGAGGAGCATCTGCAATGAACATCTGACTTAATGCTGCCTGAGCGAGCTTAATTTTCATTTCTTTATTCTTTACAAAATAGAACTTCCTTGCCTGAAGATTACCAGCAGAAGGTGCCCATATTAAGGCTTCAATGAGCTTTTTGACTAAATCTTCGGAGATATCTTTTTTAAGAAAAGATCTGACGCTTCTTCTCTCTTTTACTGCCTTTAAAACTTCATCCATGTTTATATTGTAACAACTTTTCTTTAAGTCTGCAAATGCTACACAGTTCAGAAATTGTCATATATCCACAATTTTTACATGACTGAAGAGATATATTGTTTATATTCTCTGGATAGAATCTTTTTGCTCTTTTTAAATAGCCTTTATAAAATCCTATAATTGAACCTGGAAAGTCATAATTTATTTCATAAACAACTTTTTTAAATAATTCATAAACTTCTGATTTATATGGACATGGTTCGTCAATATATTTTATAGATAAAGTTTCACAAAAAAATCTGGTTTCTTCTTCTGTAATAAGGCAAAGGGGTTTAACTTTTCTACTAAAACCTTCTTTTTCATGCAAAACAGGATAGATTCTTGCAAGAAGTTCATCGTTCCAAAAAATCATGTTTTTCAAAATAAAAGCGACTTCGTCATTAAGAGTATGACCTGTTACAATTGTTTGACCTGAGGATTCCCTGTTTAAAATATATCTTCTGAGCATTCCGCATACTGCACAAATAGGCCTTTTTGATATTTTTGATAGTTCTTTAAGTGGTAACTGAATTTCTTCCTGTAATTTTATAGTTTTTAATGAAATATCTTCTTTTTCACAGAATTCTTGAACAAACTCTTTTGATTTTTTGGAAACTTCTCCTATTCCAACATCTATGTGCAATGCCTTTATATTATATTCCATATCTTTTAGTGCTTTAAGAATGCTCATACTATCTTTTCCACCTGAAACAGCAATTAAAATACTATCTTTTTTACTAAACATTTTGAATTTTTCTATTGTTTCTTGAACTCTTTTTTTAAAAAAAGCAGGAAAACATTCTAAGCAGACTTTTAAATTATAGTGTTTTAAAACAAGTCCTTTCTTTAAAAATCCGCAGAAATTACATCTTATTTTTTTGATTTCCATGAAGCTTCTTTAGCAAGTTTGTCTGCTATAAAATTATTTTCTCTATAGATATGAAATATCTGATATTTTTTAAAGTTACTCAGAAGTTTTTTAGCTTTTTCATAAAGTGGAACCAAATTTTTGTTTCTAACTTTATAAATTCCATTTATTTGATGGACAAGAAGTTCGCTATCTGAAAAAATCTCTATTTCCTGTGCCTTTTGTCTTAATGCTTCTTCCAGTCCTTTAATTAATGCTGTGTATTCTGCTACATTATTGGTAGTTTTACCAATATATTCTGAGATTTCTACTTTTTTGTTATCAAAAATAATTACACACCCGATACCAGCATCTCCAGGATTTCCTCGCGAGGCACCGTCGCAGTAAATCTTTGCTTTCATTTAAGACTGAACCTGAGCTTCCTCTAATTTTTCTTCAGGTTTGTAGTAAAGAAATCGTCCACATTGAGGACAGTGATAAATGGATTGATTTATTTTTATTTCTACATAAAGCTGGGGGGGTATATGAAGAAAACAACCTTGACAGATGAAGTTTTTTACCTCAACAACTGCCAGTCCTTTATGTTTTTTCATCAATTCTCTATATTCTTCATAAAATTCTGGGGGCAATTCATTTATTAATTTTTTTCTATCTTCTTTAAGGGCTTCAATTTTTTGATTAATAATATTTCTTTCTTTTTCCAATTCTTTTTTCTGTTCATCTATCTCTTTTTTCTTTAATTCAAGATTTGATTTAACTTCATTAAGATTTTTCTGGGTTTCATCAAGATTATAAAGAATTAAAAGAAGGTTTTCCTCTTCTTTTTTTAAATTTTCCTCAATCAATTCAATTTCTTTTAATAGTGCTTGGTATTCTTTATTTGTTTTTATTTGTGATGTTTTTTCTTTTAGTTTCTTTATTTTTTCATTTATATCCTCTATTTCTCTTTCCTTTTCTTTTTTATTTTTTTCTAAATTTATAATTTTTTTCTTTTCATTTTCAAACTGTTTATCAATTTCTTGTATTTTTTCTTCAAGTTTTTTAATTTCCAGAGGAATTATTTCAAGTTTTTGTTTTAAAGAAATGATAAGAGAATCAATTTTTTGTAACTTTATAAGAGTGTTTAATTCCTCACTCACGTTGCATTTCTCCTTATAAAATATGGGCCCACCAGGATTCGAACCTGGGACCAACCGGTTATGAGCCGGTAGCTCTGGCCAGCTGAGCTATGGGCCCTTTAAATACTTGCTACAAAATTACTATAACCTTACAAAGGCAGATTAGTCAAGATTCTCTAATAAACTCCCGCAACCATTTGAGCCTGCATAACCGTTTTAATTTTCTCATTGCTCTTAATTCAATCTGTCTTATACGTTCCCTTGATACTGAGAATTCCTTACCAACTTCATCAAGACTTTTTGGTTTTTCTTCATTTATTCCGTATCTTCTCATCAATATTTCTTTTTCTCTTTTACTCAATAAAGAAAAAACTTTTTCAATTAAATGTTTTAGATCATCATGTAATGCTTCTTCATAGGGATTCGGAGAATTCATATCTTCTATAAACTCTTTTAGCAAAGAATCATCATCTCTGAGTGACATGTCTATTGATACAGGTTCTTTACTTATTGCAAGAAAATCTGCAATTTTATCGCTCGGTATATTTAAATTTAATGAGATTTCTTCAATATCGGGTTCATTTTCAGAATTTTGATATAACTCACGATATATTTTATTTATTTTGCATATGTTATCTATGACATGCACAGGAATTCTAATTGTTTTTGAATGTTCTGCAATTGCTCTATTGATTGATTGTCTTATCCACCATGTTGAGTATGTGCTGAATTTAAATCCTTTTTTATATTCAAATTTTTCAACTGCTTTCATAAGTCCTATATTCCCTTCCTGAATTAAATCCTCAAGATTTAATCCTCTTCCTGTATACTTTTTAGCAATGCTTACAACAAGTTTAAGATTTGATTCTATCATCTTATTTTTAGCCTCAGTAAATTCATTGAATATCTTTTTTATAGTCATAAAATGATCAAGAAATTCTTCATTTGTCATCCCTGTAATAGGCTGTAAATTCTCACCTTTTATAATTTCTCTTCTGAATTTATCAAGTTCTTCTACAAACATATTTGTTAACTCATCTCTTAAGGGAATATCAAAAATTTTTTTCAAAAATTCTTTTGTAGTTTTTTTCCTTCTCATAATTTTTTTTATGTTTTCTGAAACTTTAATAAATCTTTCCTTAATTTGTTCAATATCAATCTCTTCTTCATCATCCAGCATTTCTTTAGCTTTTTCAGGATTTTTTGAAAAGACATTACTTAATTCATAAATTTTTTTCTGAACAAAAGGTATATGAAGCAGTTCTTTTATGAGCTCCATTTTTTTATCAGTTATAGTTTTGGCAAGATTTTTTTCTTCCTGTTTTGACAAAACCGGAAATGAACTAATACACTTAAAATAAAGGTTTAAAGAATCATAGGTTGGTGAAGTTTTATTCACTATTTGATCTTTTTCTGCAAGTTCCTCTGAAAAATTCTTACTTTTATCCATTGTGATTTTTTATAATATTTTTTTTCATTCTAATTAGTTCCTGAAGAGTTTTTTCATCTCCTGATTTTGCAATTTTTTTGATTTTTTTATCAATAGATTTAATAGCAAGACTTTTAAGACAATCATTCATATTTTGCATTATTAACTCTTCATCAATTTCAGAAGTCATAATCAATTTTGAAATAAATGTCTTTTCTTCTTCATCAATTATATTTAAAAGTTTATTCAATGAAAATTGACCATGTTTTTGTAACTCTTCTATTTTAGAAAAAATATTCCTTATTATCGTCACTTCAAAATCTTCAATATTAATTTTTTGCAATATATAATTGATTTTTTCAGGATAAGATAATGCTATACGAAGAAGAATTTCTTCTTCTTTAGAGACTAAATAATTTTTAATATTAATTTTTTCTTTTTTAAAGTTTTTATTATGAACAATTTGCTTAAGTTCATCTCTGAGGGTCTTTTCATTAATGCCCGTTTTTTCTGAAAGTTCTTTTAAAAGCTCATCCCTATAAATTAGGTCTTTGAGATAGCTTAAACTATTAAGAAAACTGTGAATTCCTTCATTCAATTTATTTTTTGGATAGGTTTTTATAATTAAATCAATAGGAGACAGAGCTTTTGAAATATAATTTTTGAATGCTTTATCTCCATATTTTTGTAAAAAACTGGCTGGGTCTTCTTTTTCAGGTAATAAAACTATCTTGGCTATAAAACCACCATAAAAAAGTGGTAATAATGATCTTTGTGCGGCATGAATTCCGGCTTCGTCTCCATCAAATATTAATAATATTTTATTGGTGAATTTTTTTAAATTATTCAAAATTCTTTTTGTTTTTTCTAACTGTTCTTGGGTAAGAGCAGTTCCCAAAGGAGCAACTACATTTTTAAATCCATATTGATGACAGAGGATTACATCCATATATCCTTCCACTACAATTACATATCCTTTTTCTCTAATGTGTTGTTTTGAATGCCATAATCCAAAAAGATTTTCTCCTTTTTTAAATATCGGCGTATCTGGAGAATTAATATACTTTGGGAGTTCAGATGATGAATCTATCAGTCTTCCTCCGAATCCTATAACTCTACCTGTTAAATCATGAATTGGGATAATAATTCTGTTTCTGAAAAAATCATAAGAGTTGCTAACCAGTCTGGATGAGTTAATTAAGATATCATCAAAATTTTTCTCTTTTAAAAAATTATATAAAGAATTTTTTTCTGCAGGAGCATATCCAATTTGAAAAATTTCTATAGTTTTTTGATTAATTCCTCTTTTTATAAGATATTGCTTGGCGTTTTCAGAATTGTTCAACTGTTCCATATAATAACGTGTAGCACTCTCGTATATTGCATAAAGCCTTTCTTTGGAAATATGAGATATACTTTTTTTTACAGATTCAAATTCTAAACCTGTTTTTTGGGCAAGAATTGAGATAGCTTCAAGAAAGCTTACTTTTTCATATTCCATCACAAAAGTGACAATATCGCCACCTTTTCCGCATCCGAAACAATGGAAAATTTGTTTTGAAGGGTTTACAAAAAATGAAGGAGTTTTTTCTGAATGAAAAGGACAAAGAGACTTATAATTTTGACCTGTTTTTTTTAAATCTATGTATTCGGAAATAAGTTCTACTATATCTAATCTGTGTTTTATTTCTTCTAAAACTTTCTGATAATCCATTCCAAAGGCTTAATGCCTTTTAATACGTTTAAATCCAGAACATTCTAAAATTTTGATATCTTCCCCTTCAGTTATTTTATCAAGAAGTAAATTTAGTCCAACAGTGTCACTGGCTATATGTCCAGCAATAACTACATTTATATGATTTTTTTCTGCTTCTTTACGATGGTCTTCACTTAAATGCATAGCAACTACTGTATTTATACCACTTAAAGCCATACTCTGGAAGATATCTTTTGAGCCCTCTGTTCCACCTGTCATATCTACAAATATTTTTCCTGCTTTTCTTTCTTTACTTCCAATGAGAATTTTAGGTCCTGCATTATTTTTTTCTGCATCTCTGTATTCAGGAATCTCTAAAAGTAATTCTATAACATCGTCCAATGTATAAGGTTTCTTTTCATCAAAAAGTTTTTGTAAATATGTAGCAACCATATTATCTGCTGGTGTATGCAGACACATAAAAGGTATATTGAGTAATCTTGCTGCATCCACAGCTCTTGTATGATTAACAGGCATTAATCTTCTTTCTACTTCCTTTATTCTACCTTCCATTAGGCTTTCAGCTATATTTATTGGGACACCAAATCTTCCAAGAATATCTGCCTGCATATACATTACAGAAAAAAGTCGTGCATAAGCTCCGCCTTCGGGATGATGTGAGAGAACTAAATCTACCTGAGTGCCATTTTTCCTTAAAGAATCCGCTAAAACCAATTCCCCTACTTCCATATCTATTCCAGCAATTATTGTCTTTATCTCTTCATCACCTGTACCAAAGAGAATTCTTGAATCGCTATAAGGATTTTCAAGAGATTCTGTATCAAAAAATTCTTTTTTCTTATCAGGAATTCCCTCATAATCCTTTTTTCTTTTTTCAAGTTCTTTTAAAACTTCTTCTTTACCTCTTGGATCATTTTCAATTCCTGTTTGAATGGCTTTTTTATATAGCTCTATCAGTTTCATGAATCCTCCTGGTTATCAAATAAAATTGAGGAGATTCTGCTTTCACAGAATCTCCCGCATATTAGTAGACAGAAATTACCTTGATAACATTTTCATTTTTTTTGCTAATTTTTTTCTGGCAGCAAGAACTTTTTTCTTTCTTTTAACACTTGGCTTTTCATAATGTTCTCTTTTTTTAATTTCAGAAAGTATTCCTTCTCTTTCGCACTGCTTTTTAAACATTTTCAGCGCTGCCTCAAATGAATCCATATCCCTAACATTTACAGAGGGCATCCAGTTTCTCCCCTCCTCTCTTTTTAGAATTTTAATAAATACTTTACCAGCAAAAGATTATTTTAGTCAATAAAAAACCTAAAAAATGTTAATATATAAATTGAAATGATTGTAAAAAAAATTCCTGATATCTACGAGAGATTATCCCTTCTTGCAACTGGTGCAAAATTTGATGTTTCTTGTTCACCATCATTTGATAGAAAAAATTTTTCAAAAAAAGAAAGTTTTTCTAAATTTGGAATACATAACACATGGACATCTGATGGAAGATGTGTAGCTCTTCTTAAAGTATTACTTACAAATTTTTGTGTAAATGATTGTGCTTATTGCATAAATAGAAAAAGAAACGATATTCCAAGAACAGTTCTAAAACCTGAAGAATTTGCAAAAATTGCTTATGAATTTTATAGGAAAAAACAGATTGAAGGAGTTTTTTTAAGTTCTGGAATAATTGGTAATCCCAATAAAACAATGGAAATGATGGTAGATACAGTTAAAATTTTAAGAACAAAATATCAATTTAAGGGGTATATTCATTTAAAAATTATTCCAGATTCTGATGAAACAGCCATCACTGAAGCAATCACATTAGCAGATAGAGTAAGCATAAATTTAGAATTGCCAACTGAAAAATCTCTTTCATTAATTGCTCCTGAAAAAAGATTGCTTTCTATTGTCAATGCAATTGAAAAGATTAATAAAATTATTGAAAGTAAGCCCATAGGTGCAAAAAGTCAGACAACTCAATTAATTGTTGGAGTCACTCCAGATACAGATTATCAAATTCTTAAACTATCTGAAAATCTTTATAGAAATAACAGTAGACTTAAAAGAGTTTATTACTCAGCATATATTCCAGTAAATGATGATCCGAGACTTCCTCAAATTTCAAAACCGCCACTTCTTAAAGAACATAGACTCTATCAAGCTGACTGGCTCATAAGATATTATGGATTTCATACAGAAGAAATAGTTTCAGATGAAAAGCCTTATTTAGATGAAAAAATAGACCCCAAACTTGATTGGGCATTAAAAAATATTAATTTATTTCCTATTGAAATTCAAAAAGCTTCTTTTGAAACACTTCTGAGAGTTCCAGGAATAGGACCTACTTCTGCAAAAAGAATTTTAAAAGAAAGAAAAAATACAATGTTAACACTTGATGGATTGAAAAATCTTGGAGTTGTAATAAAAAGAGCAAAGCATTTTATAACAATTAATGGCAAATATTACGGAAATAAAAATATAATTCAAAATTACAGGCAAAACTATTTAAAAGACATTCAGCAATACAGTTTAGCAATATAATTAACAGACAAAAATTCAATTAATTAAAATAATATCATGCATTTTAGGGAATCTTTGGCAAGTGATGTAATATCATATGCTTTTTTAGTTTCGTTAAGCTTGAATCTGTGAGTAATAAGCAAATTAGAACGCACTATACCAGTTTCTATAAAATTTAATGCTCTTTTCATATCATCAGAGCCACATGAATAACTTGTGGTAATAGTTATATCATTAAAGTAAATATCATTTACAAAGAAACTTAATTTTTCTTCAGGTGGTGTTGGAGTAAATATTAAAAGCGTACCACCCCGTGAAACAAGTTTCAAAGAATCCGTAATTAAATTTACATTTCCTGGACCAACAATTACTTCTTGAGCCATTAGTCCATCTGTTATTTTTTTTATTTCTTCATAAATATTTTTCTGTGAAACATCAATTACATAATCAGCACCAGCTTGTAAAGCTTTTTTAAGCCTAAAACTTACCATATCTGCACCAATAACTCTCTCAGCACCGAATTCTTTAGCAAGCATTATATGTATCTGTCCCATTACGCCAAGCCCGATTACAACTATAGTATCACCTTTTTTTATGTTTGCTCTTTTTAAAGACTTAACAACACATGCAACTGGTTCAACAAGTGCTCCTTCTTCAAAGGATACTGAATCTGGAAGCCTTAAAGTGTCATTTTTTAAATTAACTTCTGGAACAACTATGTATTCAGCGAGTCCTCCAGGAATAATCTTTGATTTTTTCCATGTTTCGCACTGAACAAAGTCACCTCTTTTGCAGAAAAAACAGCTCATACACGGCGCATGATGATGAACCGCTACTCTGTCTCCTTCTTTCAAAGATATTTCTGATTTAATTTTATCTCCAATTTTTATAATCTCTCCTGAAATCTCATGTCCTAAAACTAAAGGTGCTTTCTTTTCAATATACCAAGGCATTACATCACCAGAGCATATTCCGCATGCTTTTACCCTTACCAGAGCCTCTTTTGGTGAAGGTTCTGGTAAGGGTATTTCTTCTATTCTTATATCTCCAAATTTATAAAGTTTTGCTACTCGCAATTATATTTTCACACCTTTTATTGAATCTGTAAGTTTCCGTATCACATCATTGAGATTTTCAACTTCCTGAACCACCATGTCTGTTGTTCCTTTAACTTCCTGTGCAAGTGCACTTGAACGTTCTGCATAACGCGCTACCTCTTCACTGGCTGAGGATTGTTCTTCAGTTGCCGTTGCAATCTGTGTAATAGAGTCTTTAACTTTTTGGGAAAAATCAGCAATTTTGTTGAGAGATTTTTTCACTTCATTTAAAGACTTTAAAGCCTCTGCAACTTCCTTTGCAGTAATATCCATGCTTTTAAGGGATTCACGGGATTCGTTCTGAACAGCTGTAATTTTTTCTGTTATTTCATCTGTTGCTTTGATTGTTCTTTCAGCAAGTTTTCTTACCTCATCAGCAACAACTGCAAAGCCCCTACCCTGCTCCCCTGCTCTTGCTGCTTCAATTGCTGCATTTAAGGCGAGAAGATTTGTCTGGTCTGCTATGTCTTTAATAACTGTTACGATATCACCAATCTCTTCAACTCTGCTATTTAAAGCATCCATTGTCTTTTTTAACTGTACTGTTGATTTATTTGCAGATTGAACTGTTTTCATGGCACTATCAGAAAGGGCAACACCCTCATTTGAAACATTTCTTGACTCATTTGCAAGGTCAGAAGCACTGGCTGCATTTTTAGCAATATCAGTAATTGTCTGACTCATCTCCTCAGCAGCGGTAGCAATCTGATGTGCCTGAGCTGTCTGTTCATCTGTCTTAGTCTTTACATTATCAATGTTTTGCTCTAAGGATCCTATAACACTATTGACCATTGTAGCTGAATTTTTTATTTCTTTAACCAATGCCTGAGTAAATTCTTGAACTTTAATTATACTTCTTGCAATAAGTCCTATCTCGTCTTTTCTGTTTCTGTAGCCTTTTCCAAAACCTATTTTACTAAAGTCTCCTCTTGCTACATCCTCAAGCTTATATGCCATATCAGGTAATGGTTTTAAAGACCTCTGCGTGACAAATAATATAAGTAAGGATACTAAAATAGCACCAAGAATATTTACTGCTAACATTATATTTCTTACAGTCGCGACTTCGCTTGCTATTTCATCTACATATGTCCCTGAACCAATTAACCAGTTCCATGCAGGATAATGAGTATAAGCAACAACTTTTTCCTTTGCAAATATTTCATTTGGATTTTTCCATGGATAATAAATTAAACCTTCTTTCTTTTGTATCATTTCTTTTATAAACTCTTTTCCTTTGGCATCTTTGCTATCAATAATATTCTTCCCTTCTAAAGCAGGATGAACAATTAGTGTACCTTTATTTTTTTCAGATGTATCAATAACATACATATATCCTGTTTTACCAACTTTGATAGAGCGAATAAAATCTTTTAGATGCTTCATTGTCTTTGATATATCAAATCCTATAAAATATACACCCACTACATTACCTGAAGAATCTTTAACAGGCACATACTTGGTCATGTAATCTTTACCAAAAAGAGTTGCTTTCCCAACATAAGTTTCACCTTTAAGAAGCAAAGGATAAGCAGGATGATTTCTATCAAGTGTTGTTCCTACCGCTCTTGTTCCATCTTCTTTTTTAAGAGATGTAGCAATTCTTAAAAAGTCATCTCCTTTTTTCTCAAAAATTGTTGCTACTGAACCACCTGTCAATGAAGTGAATTTATCACATACATCATTATTAGGTTTAATGCCTGGAGCCATGCTTTGGAAAATCTTCATAAATTTTTCCGCTGAATCCTTTGCAGTTTCATCAAAACAACTAATCTGCTCTTTAATAAGTGCTACTTCTCTCTTTAGTGCTTGAATATTATAATACTCAATTTTGGATTTTGTTTGAAGATAAATAACCAATGCCACAATAGAATAAACAATAAGGATTGAGATAACAGCAAGAATAAAGACTTTTTTACTCAACGAGAAAGAATTAAAAAAATTCACCAGCTTTTCAAACATAATCCCCTCCTTTTTATTTTAGAATTTTTATTATTTTCAATTTTGGATTATAATTATATAACATGGAAAAGATAAAAAAGCAAAACAATTTTTGTGATATTCAAAATAAAAAAAATTTATCAAAAAATAAAATTATACGATTTAAAAACAATCAATGGAATACGATAAAAAGCATTCCTTATAAAGATAAATCTGGAAACTGGGCTTTAATTGAAAGATTTCCCCTTATAGCAAGCAATGCAATTAAGTTTGAGGTGAGATATTTTGAAATAGCTCAAGGAGGATGCTCTTCTTTGGAGTATCATAAGCATGCTCATGTTGTTATATGCCTTAAGGGTAAGGGTAAGATTAGATTAGGAAATAAATATAAAGTTTTAAAATATCTTGATATAGCCTATATTGCACCAAATGAAATTCATCAACTTTTAAATCCCTATAAAGAACCTTTTGGATTTTTATGTATTGTTGATAAAGAAAGAGATAAACCAGTGGAAATTAAAGATTAACTATTTTTACCGCAGCATTTTTTATATTTTTTCCCGCTTCCACAAGGACATGGGTCATTGCGTCCAATTTTTTTAGGTTTTTCTACAGGACGGCGTGCACCATCTCCGTCACTTCTCTGAATTTTTTGAGCCCTTGCTACTTTGACCTGAGATTCCTCTTTTATCTGAATCTTAAACAGCCTTGTAAGGATGTCTGATATAATATTTCTTGACATTTCCTCAAAAAGTTCAAATGCCTCTTTTTTATATTCTACAAGAGGATCCCTTTGAGCATATCCTCTTAAACCTATTCCTTCTTTTATATGGTCTATTCCTAAGAGATGGTCCTTCCATTTTGTATCTATTACATGAAGGAAAATCATCTTTTCCACATCACGCATAAGTTCTTGTCCAATTTTTTGCTCTTTCTTTTCATAAGCTTCTCTAAGTTTTTCAAGTAAATATTCCTTTATCTCATCCTTTGATTTGTTGCTTAAATCAACTTCTATATCAAATCTTGCACTTAGCTGTTCTTTTAATTTTTCAACTCCTTCACTTTCTTGAGCTAAATAAAAATCAACCATTTCATCAATTTCTATCTCAAGAAGTTCAAAAACTTTATCTTTTAAAGAATCACTTTCTAATACTTCTTTACGAAAAGAATAAATCTCATTCCTTTGACTATTCATTACATCATCATATTTAAGTAAATGTTTTCTTATATCAAAGTTGTGAGCCTCAACTCTTTTTTGAGCGTTCTCAATGGCTTTTGAAACCATTTTATTTTCAATGGGAGTATCATCTTCAATCTTTAAAAAATGCATAAGACTCTGAAGTCTTTCTCCTCCAAAAAGCCTTAATAGTTCATCTTCAAGAGAAAGATAAAACCTTGATGAACCAGGGTCACCCTGTCTACCTGCCCTACCCCTTAGCTGATTGTCAATTCTACGGGATTCATGTCTTTCTGTTCCAATAATATGCAATCCTCCAAGGGATACAACTTTGTCATGTTCTTCTTTACAGATTTCTTTCGCTTTTTCTAAAGCTTTTTTATATTCCTCTTCTGTATAGTCCTTTCCCGCAAGCATTTCTCTTGCAAGAAATTCCGGGTTTCCACCAAGAAGTATATCTGTTCCTCTACCTGCCATGTTTGTAGCAATTGTCACAGCACCAATTCTTCCTGCCTGAGCTACTATTTCGGCTTCTTTATCATGGTATTTGGCATTGAGAACATTATGAGGAACTCCTTTTTTCTTGAGCATTTTACTTATTAATTCAGATTTCTCAATTGACGTTGTTCCAACAAGTACAGGTCTCCCAACTTTATAACATTCTTCAATCTCTTTTACAACAGCCTCATATTTTGCTTTTTCTGTTTTATATACTGCATCTGGATAATCCTCTCTTATCATTGGTTTATGCGTTGGAATAACAACAACTTCAAGATTATATATCTCTGCAAACTCTGATGCTTCAGTATCAGCAGTTCCTGTCATTCCTGCAAGTTTTTTATACATTCTGAAATAATTCTGAAATGTTATGGTTGCAAGGGTTTGATTCTCTGCTTCTATTTTTAAGCCTTCTTTTGCTTCTATTGCCTGATGCAGTCCATCAGACCAGCGTCTTCCCTCTAAAAGTCTTCCTGTGAATTCATCAACTATGACGATCTTTCCATCCTTAACAACGTAATCAACCTCTTTTTTAAAGAAATAGTGAGCTCTAATTGCCTGATTTATATGATGAACAACCTGTATATTTGAAGGATTATATAAATTATCTATTCCGAGAAGTTTTTCAGCCTTTTGAGAGCCTTGCTCAGTCAATACAACTGTTTTAAGTTTTTCGTCAAGCTTGAAGTCATTTTCAGGCTTTAAATATTTAATAATTCTGTTTACAGCATAATAAATATCTGTTGATTCTTCTGATGGACCTGAGATAATAAGGGGTGTCCTTGCTTCATCTATAAGAATGCTGTCAACCTCATCAACAATTGCATAATTAAGTTCTCTCTGACATAGTTCATCTATGCTGTATCGCATATTATCTCTGAGATAGTCAAATCCAAATTCATTATTCGTTCCATAAGTTATATCTGCAAGATAAGCTTCTTTTTTACTGCAAGGACGAAGTCTATCAAAACGTCTATCAGGTAATCTGTAATTAGGATCATAAAGAAATGAAGCATCCGGCTGAATTACACCAACACTTAATCCAAGAAAATTGTATATTGCTCCCATCCATTGAACATCTCTTCTGGCAAGATAATCATTTACAGTTACAATATGTACACCCTTGCCTTCTAAGGCATTTAAATAGGCAGCAAGAGTTGCAACGAGGGTTTTACCTTCACCTGTCTTCATCTCAGCAATTTTGCCTTCATGCAAAACCAGTCCACCAACAAGTTGAACATCAAAATGTCGCATTCCAAGAGTTCTCTTTGCAACTTCACGAACAACTGCAAAAGCTTCTTTTAAAATGTCATCAAGGCTTTCACCTTTGGCAAGTCTTTCTCTGAATTCATCTGTTTTTTGCTTTAGTTTTTCATCTGAAAGAGAGGATATCTGACTCTCCAATCTGTTTATGTCTTCAACAATTGTAAAGTACCTCTTAAGCTCCCTCTCATTTTTTGTGCCAAAAATTTTCTCTAAAATTTTAACCATATTTGTATGTTAAACCACAGTAACCTATTTGTTCAAGAAAAACCTGCTAATATGATATGATAAAACTATGTTAAATCCTGAATTTTTTAATACTGTTAAATATAATTGTGATGTTTCAGATGCTAATTATTGGGGATACTTTTCAATCTGTACGTTACTTTTGCGTCTTAGAGAACTCTTTAAAATTGAAAGAGAGCTTGAACCATGGGAAAATATAAAAAATGAGGAAATATTCCCCTGGATTGAAAAAAAAGAAAAAAGATGGAAAGAGCTTGAGAATGCTAAATTAATCCCAATTAAAATTAATGGCAATTTTTACTCTCCCTTTGATATTGATAGTATAAATAGTATTACTGTAAAAAATGGTTTTGTTTATGGCGCAGGATATGCTTTATTTATGAAACCGAGCTTTTTTATTGGTTCAATACATAGATTTGAAAAGATTGATGGTTATAATGTCTATTTTATTGATAAGGAAGTTGTAAGAGATATCTTCTCATCACCCGGAATGAGTATTGGGGAAAATATTTTTATAAGATTAACTGATATAAAATACAGGTTATGGGAAAATTTACAGAGTTGGGTTAGTAAAAAAGGAGTGATATACGAAATTATTTTATCAGAATTTGGTAATCCCAATGAATGGAAATATCCCTTTGAAAAGTTTAAAAATATTGTTGATAAATATTCTAAAATCGTGCTTTATCATGAGATTGCAGAACAAAAAGAAAATACTCTTCAGTGGAATGAAATTATAAAATATTGTGACACCTCTAAAACCGAACATATTCTGAGAGGAATTAAAGATTTTGTTGCTGATTTATCTGAAAATGGACCTGTTCATAGAGCATTTATTGAAAAGGATAGAAAGCTTCTTGGATTATATATTCTGTCACAGGGAGTATATCAGAAAAAAATTTTGAAAATTACTATGCATCAAATTGAAAAAGCATTGATATTAAATGATTGGCAAAAGATAGAAGAAATAAGAGTCAATGAATTTAATAAATGGAAAAACAATCTTGAAAAGATATTAAATACTTTTAATATATACGGATTTAAAGAAGTTAAAAATTTAACAGATAAAATATTTGAAGAGGGAGGAATGAATTGAAAGAGTTTATAGGAGTCATTGAAAAACTTTCAAAAAAAATCCAAAGACAGATAAATTTAATGGAAGTATGTGGGACTCATACTGTCTCAATTTTTAGGCATGGCATTAGAAGCCTGATACCTTCAAATATAAAACTACTAAGTGGACCAGGATGTCCTGTATGCGTAACTCCGATTGAAGATGTTGATAGAATGCTCTATATATCAAAACAACCTGATGTTATTCTTACAACTTTTGGAGATATGATGAGAGTCCCTGGAAGTAATGGTTCTCTGTATAAAGCCAAAGCTGAAGGAGCTGATATAAGAATGGTTTATTCCCCTCTTGATGCTTTAAAAATAGCTGAAAACAATAAAAATAAAAGAATTGTTTTTTTTGCTGTAGGATTTGAAACTACTTCTCCACTTATTGCTGGTACTCTTTTTGAGGCAGACAGGAAAAACATTGAAAATTTCTATATTTATTCTGTGCATAAGTTAGTTCCTCCAGCATTAGAAGTCCTTGTAAATACAGAGGAGCTTAAACTTGATGGTTTTATTCTTCCAGGGCATGTAAGCACAATAATCGGTAGCAAAGTTTATGAGTTCATTCCTTTACAGTATAAAAAAGCATGCGTAATTACAGGATTTGATGCTGACGATATTCTTCATGCAATCGCAATGCTATTAAAACAAATCTCGGATAATGAACCAAAGGTTGAGATACAATACAAGGATGCGGTGAAACCAGATGGAAATCCTAAAGCAATTGAATTTATAAACAGATACTTTGAACCTGCTGACAGTAACTGGCGTGGCATTGGAATAATCCCAAAAAGCGGGCTTAAGCTAAAAGAAAAATATGCTTATAGAGATGCTCAAAAAATATTCAGTATTTCAGGGATTAAAGTAAGAGAACCACAGGGATGTAAATGTGGGCTTGTTTTAAGAGGTGTTAAACTACCAACCGAATGCCCCTTATTTGCGAAAATATGCACTCCGGAAAATCCTGTTGGCGCCTGTATGGTAAGTTCTGAAGGAAGCTGCGCAGCCTATTACAAATACGGACGCAGTTAATCCACCTCAACTATCTTGTATGAATGAATAATTTTTGCTGAATGTTCAAGCGTTGCCTTAACAGAACAGTATTTTTCCATTGAAAGCTGAATAGCCCTTTTTACTGCCTCTTCTGATAAATTTTTCCCCTTCACAATAAACTCTATTTCTATTTCTGTAAATCTTTTTGGATATTCATCAGGCTGCTTGCCATTTACATTTATCTCTATGCCTCTTACATCCTGCTTTTTCTTTGCAAGAATTGAAGCAATATCCATACCACTGCAACCACCCAAACCCACAAGCAAAAGCTCCATTGGACGCATTCCAGAGTTTTCACCACCATAATCAGGACTTCCATCCATAACAATTGCATGACCTGTTCCAGACTGTCCCACAAACTGTAAACCACCAGTCCATTTTACCTTTGCCTTAAGCATGAAAACCTCCTTTTTGGTTATGAGACTTCCTCAAAAACTTGTAACCTATTGAAATTCAATAAATTACAAGCCCTAAAATTTTTCAATTACCTCTATATGTCATTCCAAGCCGAAGGCGAGGAATCTGACCGTTATTAATTGAGCAGCATCAGTGATCTTTTCATTTTGTATATACCACAACAAATTCTTAATGGTCTATTTTCTTATGGAATAGCTATTACTTTTTCTTTTACAACGCTTGAAAGAGAATTCAGAATAAAATCTTTTGCATCAAGTATTTCCAAAAGAACTGGTTCTCCATCTTTTGAAAAATGAATAATTATTTGTCCTTCTTCTTCTGCATAGTCTATAGGTTTATCAGAAAGTTCTATCAAAAGAGCGTCAACATCTTTACTGTACCTAATCTTTCTCATACCTTAACCTCCTTCCCGGATAAACTGTTACTACATAAATCTTTTCTGAACTGGATTCATAAACAACTCTGAGAACATGGATTTCATCAATAACCTTCTGAGCTATTAGTCTTTCCTTATATCCTAATTCTATTTTATCAGGAGTTTTGATAATTTCTTCAATTTTTTCTTTAGTTATCTCAATCCCATGAGATTTCAGTATATCTATTTTTAATAATGAATGTTTGCTAAATTCAATTTCAAGTGGCATAAATTATTAATTAATATTTAAAGTTTTTTTGTCCCTTTAATTATCAATTAAATTACTATAGAATTTTTCTAATTATACCATTAAAATATCTTTTATGCATAAGGTTTATCTTTTGCTTGGTTCAAATTTAGGGAACAGGGGAAAAAATATTGATAATGCTATAAATGAACTGAAAGCCTGCGGGTTAATGATTTCAAAAAAGTCTTCTCTGTATAATACTTCGCCCTGGGGATATACTGAACAGCCTGAGTTTTTAAATCAGGCACTTGAATGCCTGACTTCTTTGGAGCCTCTTGAATTGTTAAAAGAGATAAAAAAAATAGAGAAGAAGATTGGGAGAAAGAAAACTGTGAGATATGGACCCAGAATTATAGATATTGACATAATATTCTATGATGACTTGATTTTCAAAAGTGATGAACTAACCATACCCCATCCACTGATGCATGAAAGAGATTTTGTATTAAAACCTCTTTGCGAAATTGCACCTGATTTTGTTCATCCAGAACTAAAAATATCAGTAAGAAAATTACTTGAAAAGCTTTAATAACTCTATTTTAAATTTTAATGGCTCTTTCCTTGACATTTTAAGTATGAAATTGTCAAAATTTTACAATTTTAAAAAAATTTTTTTAGGAGGGAAAAGATGAGCGATATTTATGTAATCGGCCATAAGGCACCAGACACAGACACAGTCTGTTCAGCAATTGTTTATGCTGGCATTAAGGGGTACAAAGCAGCAACAGCAGGTCCAATTAATGAGGAAACAGAATTCGCACTTAAACAGTTCGGTGTTCCAGCCCCTGAAATTTTAGAGAACGCTGCAGGGAAAACACTTGTTCTTGTTGACCACAACGAAGAAAAACAAAGAGTTGACGGAGCAGAGAAAATACTCGCAATTATTGACCACCACAAAATGAACTTTAACTATCCTGACCCTATTTTCATTCATGTTGAACCAGTAGGAAGCACAGCAACAATTCTTGCAAAAATGTTCTCTAATGAAGTAAAAGCAAATAAAGCATATGCTGGTTTGCTTCTTTCTGCAATTCTTTCTGATACAGTAATATTTAAATCTCCTACCACAACAGAAGAAGACAAAAAAATTGCTGCAGAGCTTGCCCAAGTTGCTGGGATTTCTGATATAACAAAATTCGGCGTTGACCTCAAAAAAGCTAAAGCAAGCATCAAAGGAAAACCAATTGCCGATGTTGTTCATGTTGACTTCAAAGACTATGACTTCAAAGGACTAAAAGTTGGTATTGGACAGACAGAAGTTGTTGATATTGAAGAAGTCTATGAAAGAAAAGATGAATTTGTTAAATATCTCAATGATTTAAAGAGTAGCAAAGGCTATGACATGGTTATTTTTATGGCAACAGACATAGTAAAGGAAGGCACCGAACTTTTCTATTCAGGAGATGCTTCAAAAATTGAAAAAGCCTTTAATGTAAAAGTATCAGGTCCTTCTGTTTGGTTACCTGGAGTATTGTCCCGTAAGAAACAAGTAGCACCACCTGTTGAAAAGGTTTATTTAGAAGGTTAAAATAAAAGAGGGGGCATTGTCCCCCTCTTTATGATTGAAAAGATAAAAAATCAAAAAATACTTCAGATTATCAACTGTCTTGGAGAGTATCTTCAGGGTAAAGAAACAGCAATAATTCTTTCTCTTATTTCCATATTTTCAAAGGGGCATCTCCTAATTGAAGACTTTCCAGGACTTGGTAAAACATCTCTTGCAATTTCTTTATCAAAAGCACTTAATTTAAGCTTTGGAAGAATCCAATGCACAAATGATTTGCTGCCAACCGATATTACAGGACTTTCAATATACAATAAAAATACAGGTGAATTTGAGTTCAAAGCAGGTCCTCTCTTAAACAATATAGTGCTTGTTGATGAAATAAACAGAGCAACTCCTAAGACACAGTCTGCTCTTCTGGAAGCAATGGCAGAAGAACAGGTTACAGTAGATGGAAAAACATATAAACTTCCAAAGCCTTTTTTTGTGATAGCAACCCAGAATCCGATTGAAATTTATGGAACATTTCCGTTACCAGAAAGTCAGCTTGATAGATTTATGATGAAAATAAGTATAGGATATCCTGAAAAAGAAGCTGAGAAAAAGATACTTCAAGAAGGAAGTTCAAGAGAAAAACTGTATAAACTCACCGCTGTAATGGATAAAGAGGAAATAATCAGGCTTCAAGATGAAATAAAACAGGTTTATTTATCGGATAAAATTATTAACTGGATACTTGATTTTATAAATATTACAAGGCAAGACAGCCGTATTTTATTGGGTCTTTCTACAAGAGGAGGACTTGCAATTACATACACTGCTAAAGCTTATGCAAAATTTCGTGGAAGAGATTACGTAATTCCAGAGGATGTTAAAGAAATGATTCCTTTTGTTGTTCCCCATCGCATAATACTTAAAGAAGAAATTGTATCAAAAGAAGAGGTGATATCATCAATCCTTCAAACTATTTCCACTCCTCCGTAAAAATTACAAATACTGGGTGGATATATATAGCAATTACTCTTTTAATAGGCTTCGGAGCAGTAAATACAGGAAACAATTTATTGTTTCTGATGGTGTCTTTCCTTTTAAGTATTATGACTTTAAGTGGCATTGTTTCATTTTTTAATCTAAAAAATATTGAAATTTCAATTATGAAATCACAAGATATTTTTGCATTAAAACCTGCGAAGTTAAAAATTAAAGCAAAAAATAAATATTTTTTTGGACTTTTTCTTTTAAGAATTAAAGCACTTCAGAATGAAATAGTCATACCCTACCTGAAAGGTGAAGGCATCTTTTATATAAATCTAATATTTCCTAAGAGAGGCAAATATATTCTTGAAGAAATAATAATTTCATCTTTCTTTCCTTTTTATTTTTTTAAAAGATCAACCACTATCCCAATAAATTTTGAAATAATAGTGCTTCCACATCCCTTAAAGTGTGATTTATCATTTTTAACATTAGAAGGTAAAACTCTTAAAGAATCAAGTATTTCAAGAGGAAAATCTTATGATGGTGAAGTTACAGGAGTAAGAACCTATGTCCAGGGGGACCCTTTAAAATATGTCCACTGGAAAGCAACAGCAAAAACATCTTCTCTCAAAACAAAAGAGTTTTCACCTCCACAGGGAAGTCCTATTATTATCAGCTTGAATGACTTCCACGGAAACATTGAAGAAAAGATTAGCAAAACAGTTTATGCACTGATTGAATTTTCAAAAATGGGAAATCCTATAGGATTAAAACTTGGTAAAGACTTTTATCCTCCAGATACAGGACAACCTCATCTAAGGAGAATGCTTTATGCTCTTGCAATTTATAACCCTGAGTAAAGTTCAGAATAGTATCTTTGCCTTGAGTATTTTGATTGCAGTAATACCTTTTACTGCAATTTTCCCTTATATTTCTTATTATGTAAATTTTATATTTGTTTTAATAATTATCAGTTCTATATTGCTACATATCAGAAAAATTTTTTTACCAGTATGGATTCTAAATATTATTTCTGTTGTTCTGATTATTATGCCATTTATGATTTCCTCTCCAGAAGATATTCTTTTGCCATCAATAGAATCTTTAACATTAATTCTTTCTGTAAGATTTCTGAGTAAAAAAAGTTCAAGAGAATATTTTCAAATTTATCTCCTTTCATTGCTTTTGCTTGGGAGTTCTTCACTTTTTAATTTTTCGTGGATATTTCTTTTAAGACTTCTTTTAATGCTTATTTTTACGATTTTTGCAATATTATTGCTTACATACATCAAAGAAATAAAAGAGGAATCTATAAATTTTGAAAGACTCTTAAATCTTATGAAGATTGCAATTTTTATTTCAATTGCAGCAATCCCCTTAAGTGCGTTCTTTTTTATTATTTTACCGAGAACTCCTGTTCCCTTAATGGACGTAGGTTTTACTAAAACTAAAACTGGTTTTTCATCAACTGTAAATCTTGGTTCTATCAGGGATATAGAAGAAGACAGAACAATAGTAATGAGAATAAAAATGAATAAATTACCAGAAAAAGAACTTTACTGGAGAGTTATTACATTTGATACATTTAATGGCAAGGTATGGCAAAAAAAAGTTTCTGGAGCAGATAAATCAAATATTTATGGAGAAAAAATAAATTATACTATAACCCTTGAGCCTTTAACAGAACAGTATCTGCCAACTCTTGATTATCCCTTGAATGTTTCTTTAAAAAATGTTTTATATGAATATCCTGGAACTTACAGGATAGGTTTTCCATTAGAAAAAAACATAAAATATTCTGCCACTTCTTTTATAAACTACCAACTTAAGGAAGATAACCCTTCATCTATTTATATTACAGTTCCTCCTGATACTTCAAAAAAAATTGAAATGCTTACAAAAGAAATTACCTTTCAAGCATCAGATAAAAAAGAAATTATAGACAGAATATTAAAATTTTTAAGTAACTATCAGTATTCTCTTAGAGATCTGCCCACAGGTGAAAATTCAATTGAAGATTTTCTATTCAAAAAAAAGAAAGGAAACTGTGAATATTTTGCAACCGCTATGGCTTTGATGTTGAGAATTAAGGGTATACCGTCAAGAGTTGTTGGCGGATTTAAAGGAGGAACATATAATTCTTTTGGGGGCTATTACATTGTAAGGGCTTCTGATGCTCATTTATGGGTTGAAGCATGGATTGATGGAAAATGGCTTAGATTTGATCCGTCAGGTAAAATATCTCGTGATATAGAGCCTGTTATTTTTCACCTTATTGATTATCTATGGAATAGTATTGTGCTTGATTATGATATAAAAGCCCAGCTTAAATTAGCAAAATCTATAAAAATCCCAGCGATTAAATTTGATATAAAAACTTTTTTTATTCCATTATTTTTAATTATTTTGTATGTATCTTTTAAAATTTATTGTTATGTTAAAGAAAAGAGAAGCCCTTTAAACAGATTTTTTAGTATAATGAAAAAATACGGATTTGAAAGAAAAAAATATCAAGGATTGGAAGAGTTTATTTCAATAATAAATGATTCAACCTTAAAACAAAAAGCAGAAAGCTTTATTAAAGAATATCAAGAAATTTATTTTAAAGATAAAGAAATTGGAAAACAAGAGTTAAAAAAACTTCATGCATTACTTGAAGAATTAGATGAAAATCGTAAAAGCTGAAGAAATAGATATAATAGAAGTGTTAAAAATACTTGAAAATGATGGAATAATAATTTATCCTACTGAAACTCTTTATGGAATAGGTGTAAAATATGACAGCAAAAAACTTCTTAGAAAACTATTTGAAATAAAAAAACGTCCTGAAGAAAAAAGCTTTCCACTGATTGTAAATTTACAACATCTTGACTTAATTACTGAATTTATACCTTCTATAGCAAAAAAGTTTATAGAAAAATACTGGCCTGGACCTTTAACTTTACTTCTTCCTGCAAAAAAAAATCTGCCTAAAAGAATAACAAAAGACAATAAAATAGCAGTGAGAATGCCTGGAGAATCATTTGCTTTGAAGCTGATTCAACTATCTCAGTTTCCGATTACCGCAACTTCTGCAAATATATCAGGCTATCCTGCTGCAGATTGCATTGAAACTGTAATGAAATACTTCAAAGATTCATTTATTGATTTATTAATTGATGGAGGAAAGCTTCCTGGAATACCTTCAACAATAGTTGATGCTACTGTTGATCCTCCTCAATTAATAAGAAAAGGTGCTATAGAGGTTGATTTATCTTTTTACTGATATAACTTCACCAATTTGGGAAATTTTATTGATGATATCTGAAAGATGCGTTCTGTCCTTTACTTCAATAGTGAAATCAATTAATGCCCTTTTATCTGATGTTGAATTAGCCTTTACTGCAGTAATGTTAACCTGATTTGCTGACAAAAGAGCTGTGATAGTTGCAAGAATCCCGGGTGCATCAATACATTCTATGCTTATCTTTGTTTGAACTTTTGAGTTATCATCGGCTGTCCAAAAAACCTCTATTAATCTATCATGTTCCAAATGTTGAATGTTTAAACAATCCTTTCTGTGTACTGATATGCCCTTCCCTCTTGTGATAAAGCCTATGATTTCATCTCCTGGCACAGGCATGCAGCATTTTGCTATATGATATAGAACCTCATCAACTCCTTTAAGAGAAATAAACTGCTTATGCTCTTTTCTGGGAATGACTTTTTTGGGGACAACTATTTCATCCTGCGGAATTTCAGGAGAAAGTCTATTCACAACCTGATGAACAGATATTTTCCCATGTCCGATAAGAAGATATAAATCCTCAATAGATTGAACAGAAAAAGCTTGTAAAATTTCTTCCATTTTTTCAGTTTTAAGAATAGATGATTGAATGCCCTGTTTACGTAATTCTGCTTCAAGCAATTGTTTTCCTATATCAATTCCCTGCTGTCTTTCTTCCTGTCTGAGAAAATGTTTTATTCTATTTCTTGCTCTCTGAGTAACAACAAACTGTAACCAGTCTTTTCTGGGTTTCTGATGAGGGCTTGTTATTATTTCAACTACATCACCACTTTGGAGTTGATAATTAAGAGGAACTATTCTACCATTAACTTTTGCACCAGCGCATCTTGCTCCTACTTCAGAGTGTATAGCATATGCGAAATCTACTGGAGTAGAATTTACTGGAAGTTCTTTTACATCTCCCTTAGGAGTAAAAATATAAATTGTATCAGGCACAACTTCTGCTTTTACAGCATCAAGTAATTCTTTAGGATCAGATATTTCTTTAATAAGGTCTCTAAGCCTTGAAACAATTTTTGCTTCTCTTTCAGTTAAATCTTTTCTTTCTTTATATCTCCAATGTGCAGCAATACCCTCTTCTGCAATTATATCCATTTCTTCTGTTCTAATCTGGAATTCTACCCTTTCACCACCAGGTCCTATAACAGTTGTATGAAGTGATTGATAATAATTTGATTTTGGAAGGCTTATAAAATCTTTAAATCTACCCGGTATCAGTGTCCATAATGAATGAATAATCCCAAGAATATCGTAACAATGTGGAACTGTGTCTGTAATAATTCTTATTCCTATAACATCGTAAACCTGTTCAAAAGGAATTTTTTGTTTAATAAGTTTCTGATATATTCCATAATAGTGTTTCACTCTCCCATATATCTTGAATGGAATATTCATTGCTGAAATTTTTTCAGAAAGGATATTTATTACATTATCAATATATGCCTGCTGGTCTTCTTTTCTTTTTGCCACTTTTTTGACAAGGTCATCATATTCATCAGGGTAAAGTACTTTAAATGAGAGGTCTTCAAACTCTGAACGCATCCATCCAATTCCAAGTCTATTTGCAAGTGGAGCATATATTTCAAGAGTCTCTTTTGCTATTCTTTTTTGTTTATCCGGAGGAAGAAACTCAATTGTTCTCATATTATGAAGCCTATCAGCGAATTTTATTAAAATAACTCTTATATCTTTTGACATAGCGAGAAACATTTTTCTGAAACTCTCTGCCTGTGCTTCTTCAACAGTTGAAAACTGAAGTTTGCTTAATTTAGTCACAGCATCTACAAGAAAGGCAACATCTGGAGTAAATATTTCACCAATGTCATCAATTGTCATTTCAGCATCTTCTACTGTGTCATGAAGAAGCCCTGCTGCTATGGTAGTGGAATCAAGTTTCATATCTGCAAGTATTGCTGCAACAGCTAAAGGATGATATATGTATGGAATACCTTCTTTTCTTTTTTGTGCACAATGAGCTTCTCTTGAAAAAATATAAGCCTTTTTTATCAGCTCAACATTGGCATTGGGCCTATATTGCAAAACCTTTTCTATTACATTTTCTATTGTAAGCATATTTCCTTATCCTCTTATTTTAGTTTAATATATTTAACATGGATAAGCTACTTATTTTTGGAGGATTACCCTTAAAAGGTGAAGTTACAATAAGCGGAGCTAAAAATGCAGCCCTTCCAATTATGGCATCTACTCTCCTGGCTCAAGGGGTGCATATCTTTAAAAGAATTCCAAAATTAAGAGATGTTTTTACAATGACTGAACTTATAAAAAGAATGGGAGGCATAGTTGAATTTAATGAATTATGCAAAATCAATACTATAAAGATAAATAAATTTGAAGCATCATATGACCTTGTTAAAACAATGCGAGCATCAATTTTAGTGCTTGGTCCACTTGTAGCAAGATTTGGTAGAGCAAAAGTATCTTTGCCAGGTGGGTGTGCTATTGGTGCAAGACCTGTAAATCTTCATATTAACGGACTTCAAAAAATGGGCGCTAAAATATCTCTTCAGGAAGGTTATATAATTGCAAAAGCTTCACGACTTATGGGAACTAAAATATATTTTGATATTCCAACTGTAACAGGAACGGAAAATTTAATGATGGCTGCAACCTTAGCAAAGGGAACTACAATTATTGAAAATGCTGCAAAAGAACCTGAAATTGTTGACCTTGCAAATTATTTAATATTGATGGGCGCAAAAATTGAAGGTGCTGGAACAAGTATTATTAAAGTAGAAGGAGTAGATGAACTTAAGCCTCCTCAAGAATATGAAATTATACCTGATAGGATAGAAACAGGGACATTTATAGCAATTGCTGGTGCATGTGGGGGTGATATAAGTTTAAAAGGGTGCAGAATTGACCATATTGATGCTATAATTTTAAAAATGAAGGATGCAGGAATAAGTTTTAAAGAAATAGAAAACGGAATAAGGGTTATCGGTCCTAAGAGACTTCAAGCAGTTGATATAAAAACAATGCCCTATCCTGGATTTCCAACAGATATGCAGGCACAATTTATGGCAATGATGACTGTAGCAAATGGAACAAGTGTAATAAAAGAAACAATTTTTGAAAACAGATTTATGCATGTAGCTGAACTTAGAAGAATGGGAGCAGATATAACAGTAGAAGGAAATACTGCTACTATTAGAGGAGTAAAAAAATTAAAAGGCGCACCAGTTATGGCAACTGATTTAAGAGCATCAGCATCCCTTGTAATTGCTGGATTAATTGCTGAAGAAGAAACACTGATTGATAGAATTTACCATCTTGACCGCGGATATGAAGAACTTGATAAAAAACTTATTCAACTTGGTGCAAGGATACAAAGAATAAAATAAATCCTCAAAAAATAAAAATTTATTTGAGAAAAAACAATAATTTTTGTTTTTTACTTGACAAATTGTTTTCTATCAAATTAAATAATCAAAATGAAAAACTTTTTAAAAATGGAGGAAAAATGAGTTTAGAAAATTACAAATTTCACAAAGAGCATACCTGGGTAAAAATCTCAGGTAAAACTAAAAAAGTAAAAGTTGGAATCTCTGATTACGCCCAGGAATCTCTTGGAGATATTATTTATATTGAACTGCCTGAGATTGATAACCATGTTGAAGCAGATACAGAAATGGCAGAAATTGAGTCAACAAAAACTTCCTCACCTGTAATAGCTCCTGTTAGTGGCACAATTGTTGAAATCAACGAAGAATTAATTGACCACCCAGAGATTATTAATGAAGACCCCTATGGAAAAGGCTGGATTGCTGTGATTGAGATGGATAATCCTCGTGAATTAGAAGACTTAATGGATTATGAGGATTATGAAAGTTACCTTGAAGAAGAAAGAGAATGAAAGCAGTTGTAATTGGTGGGGGTCCTGCGGGTTACGTTGCTGCTCTTTCCTTGAAAAGATTAGGTGCAGAGGTATTATTAATTGAACGAGAAGAACTTGGTGGCACCTGTCTTAATAAAGGATGCATTCCTACAAAAACAATAATTCATTCTCTTGGATTACTGGAAAAGATTAAAAATCAAAAAATCATTAATGAGATAAATTATCCCAACATTTCAGTTGATTTACAAACTTTGATGCAAAAAAAAGATAATGTGGTAGATACTCAAAAAAAGGGACTACTGATGCTTTTAAAACATTCGGGGGTAAAAATTATTAAATCAGAAGCAGAATTGATTAATCCACAAACAGTATTTTTAAAAGAAACTTCAGAAAAAATTCAGGCTGATAGAATAATCATTGCTACAGGTTCAAAACCTGCTAAACTTCCAATGCTTAGTTTTGATGGTAAAAAAATTCTTTCAAGCGATGACTTATGGAATCTAAAAAAAATACCTGAATCAATTACAATTATTGGAGCAGGAGCTATTGGATGTGAGTTCGCATGGATATTCCATCTTTTAGGAAGTAAAGTAACTTTAATAGAATTAATGCCCAAAATTTTACCAATGGAAGAGGAAGATATCTCAAAAGAAGTAGAAAAACTTTTCAAAAAAAGAAAAATACAGTTTTATACCGGAGTCAGAATACAGGACTTAAAAATTTTTGATAATTCAGTTCAGATAACTCTTTCAAATGAAAAAATATTAACATCTGAGATTGTTCTTGTATCTGTTGGCAGAGCTTTCAATACTGACTGTATTAAAACTTCTGAAATCAAGCTTGGCAATAAAAAAGAAATTATTGTAAATGAAAGAATGCAAACAAATATTGAAAATATCTTTGCAGCAGGTGATGTTATAGGAAATTGGTTACTTGCTCATGTTGCCTACAAAGAAGGAGAAATAGCAGCAAAAAATGCCATGGGAGATAACAAAAAGATGGATTATACTGTTATCCCTTCAACAATTTTTACAGTAACTGAAGTTGCCTCAGTTGGATTAAAAGAAGCTGATGCTATACAGAAAGGATTTAACGTTAAAAAAGGAATTTTTCCTTTTAGAGCGATTGGCAAAGCTCACGTAGTTGGAGAGATTGAAGGCTTTATAAAAGTAATTGCAGATAAAGACTCTGACATTATAGTTGGTGCTCATGTAGTTGGTGCAGATGCTTCTGAACTTATCCATGAACTTGCAATGGCTGTAAAATTTAAGATAAAGATAAATGATTTAAAAGAATTAATTCATTCCCATCCTACTCTTTCTGAGTGTATAGGAGAAGCAATTAAAGACATATCTGGTGAAGCAATTCACAAAATAAAATGATTGATATTGTCAAAGTTTGTTTTATCTTTATTTTTATCCTATTTTTACTTCGTAAAAAAGTAAATGTGGGATATGCTCTTTTTGCAAGTTCTGTAATATTCTTGATTTTTTATCGGTTTGATTTTCAAAATTTATCATTAACGCTTTTAAAAAGTATTAGTTCACATACCTCAATAAATCTTTTTTTATCTCTTACTTTAATTAAATCTTTTGAGTATGCTCTAAGAAAAACAGAATTAATGCAGAAAATGACAGAAACCTCTCAGTCAATGCTTAATAATAAAAAGCTTTCAATAGTATCAATGCCTTTGATAATTGGTATGTTACCTTCTCTTGGTGGAGCATATCTTTCAGCACCAATGGTTGATTCAGCTACGCGAAATCTAAATATATCAAAAGAGGAAAAAGCATTTATAAACTACTGGTATAGACATCCATGGGAACTTATTTTACCACTTTATCCTGGGATAATTCTTGCATCAGCAATCTGTGGTGTTTCTTTAAGAAAACTAATATTATTAAATCTTCCTATTGCCTTAATACTCTTCATTACAGGTTTTATTTTAAGTATGCATAATTTAAAAAATGAACAAAAATTTGATAAAACCAAAAATCATATGAAAAATTTATTCAGCTTTACACCAATATTGCTTGTTCTTTTGACTGTAATAATCTTTAAAATTGAACTTTACATCGCTCTTATTATAAATATTCTAATAGTATGCTTATATCATAAAAAGAACCTTAGAGAAATTTTATCAATCATAAGATATGGTTTTACATCAGATGTTTTTATCCTTGTAGCTGGAGTAATTATTTTTAAAGAAATGCTTCAAATTTCAGGTGCTGTAGATGGGATAGCTAAAACAATTACACAATCGGGGATTCCTTACTTAGTTATTTTTATAACACTCCCTTTATTTATTGGACTTATTACAGGAATAAGTGTAGGATTTGTAGGAAGCACTTTCCCTCTGCTTTTACATTTAAAAGAAACATTGGCTTATGAAATCTCTATTGCCTTTGTTTCAGGATATGTAGGTGTTCTTATTTCTCCACTTCATCTTTGTTTAATCCTTACAAGAGAGTATTTCAAAGCAGATATGTTGGGAATTTATAAAAAAATTATTCCAGGGTGTGTAATTCTATTCTTTACTGCGTTGATTGAATTTGCCATTTTGAGATATTATAGTTAAACTTTATCTAAAAGGAGGTTTTATTATGGGAGAAATTATTGATATAATCGCAAGAGAGGTACTTGACTCAAGAGGAAATCCAACAGTTCAGGTAGATATCTACCTTGATAGCGGAGTTATGGGAAGAGCTACCGTACCCTCAGGAGCCTCTACAGGAACAAGAGAGGCTCTTGAGTTAAGAGATGGTGATAAAAAGAGATATTTTGGTAAGGGAGTGCAAAAGGCTATTGACAACATAATAAATGAAATTGCACCAAATATCATTGGTATGGAATCTCTTGATCAAGAAGGCATTGACAGATTTCTTATAGAACTTGACGGGACAGAAAATAAAAGTAAACTCGGTGCAAATGCGATTTTAGCAGTATCAATGGCTGTTTGCAAAGCTTCTGCAGAAGAAGTTGGACTTCCACTTTATAGATATCTCGGTGGTACTAATGCAAAGGTTTTACCTGTTCCAATGATGAATATAATAAATGGCGGAATTCATGCAGATAACAATCTTGATATTCAGGAGTTCATGATTGTTCCTGCTGGTTTTGTAAAGTTTTCTCAAGCCCTAAGAGCAGGGGTTGAAGTTTTCCATAGTTTAAAGGGAATTCTCAAAAAGAAAAGACTAAACACAGCAGTTGGTGACGAAGGCGGATTTTCTCCAATGCTTGAAAAAAATGAAGATGCAATTAAACTAATTATTGATGCAATAAAAGAGGCTGGATATGAACCTGGAAAAGATATTTATATAGCTTTAGATCCTGCTGCATCAGAATTTTTTGCTGAAGGATTTTATACTGTTGAAGGTAAAAAGATTGATTCAAAAGACATGGTTGATTATTATGAAGCTCTGGTTGATAAATATCCAATAATTTCAATAGAAGATGGAATGAGTGAGGCAGACTGGGAAGGATGGGAATTAATAAGTCAGAGACTTAAAAATAAAATTCAAATTGTGGCAGATGATCTTGTTGTTACAAATCCCAAAATAATTAAAGAAGCAATGAAAAGAGGAATTGCAAACTCAATCCTTATTAAACTTAATCAGATTGGAACAGTTTCTGAAACTCTGGAAGCCATTGAACTTACAAAGAATAATAAATACACCGCGGTTGTGTCCCACCGTTCTGGTGAAACAGAAGATACAATAATAGCAGACCTTTCAGTGTCATGTAATACAGGCTTCATAAAAACAGGTTCTCTTTCAAGGGGTGAGAGAATTGCTAAATATAATAGGCTTCTACAGATAGAAGAAGAGCTAAATGATGTAGCTCAGTTCAAGGGGCTTTCAGCTTTTTATAATCTTGGCTTTTAAGATGAAAAAATATTCTCTTAAGGAACAACTTTTAAGAGAGAGAAAGAAAAAAGATAAAATATTCTTTTTCCTGTTTTTATTGATTATTCTCTTTCTTGGTTATAGTTTTTTCTTTGGAGATATGGGCTATTTAAAATATAGACAATTAAAAAAGAATGAACAGAAAATTCTGAAAGAAATTAATGAAATTTCAACAGAAAATAAGCTTCTTAAAAATGAAATAGAACTTTTAAAAAATGATCGTTCTTATTTAGAAAAATATGCCAGAGAAAATTTTGGGCTTGTAAAGCCGGGAGAAATGGTTTTTCAATTCCAAAAAGAAGAAAAATGAGCATTAATTTAGCAATTCTCTGGCATATGCATCAACCATACTATTATGACCCATTGAAGAATAAATTTATGCTTCCATGGGTAAGGCTTCATGCAACAAAAGATTATCTTGATATGCTTCTTATTTTAAAAAAATTTCCTGAATTAAAGATTACCTTTAATTTAGTGCCTTCTTTATTAAAACAACTTAAAGAGTATGAAAATGGAGCAACTGACATATTCTTTGAACACACTATTATTCCTGCAGAAGAACTCAATGAAGAGCAAAAAGTTTTTATTCTTGAAAATTTCTTCCTTGCAAACTGGAAAAACATGATATATCCATTTAAAAGATACAGAGAATTACTTGAAAAAAGGGGGAAAATTTATGGTGATCCTTTAAAAATATCAAAGAAATTTACACCTCAGGAATTTAGAGATATTCAAGTTCTTTTTAATCTTGTATGGATAGACCCTTTACATAGAGAAAAAGATTTTTTTCTAAAAGAATTACAGAACAAAGAAGCCAATTTCACAGAAGAAGAAAAAAAACTCCTTCTTGACAAACATATTGAAATTATCAAACAGATAATTCCATCTTATAAAGAAATGGCTAAATCAGGACAGATTGAACTTTCAGTATCTCCATTTTATCATCCTATACTTCCTTTAATTTATGATAACTATAAAGCAAAAGAATGTATGCCTTATGCATTATTACCTCAGTATAATTTCAAAGCACCTGAAGATGCTCAGACTCAAATAAATAAAGCCATTTCCTATTTTGAGGAAATATTTGGCTTTAAACCTTATGGAATGTGGCCATCTGAAGGCTCAGTAAGTGAAGAAATAATAAAATTGATTGCACAAGCAGGAATTAAATGGATAGCAACAGATGAAGAAATCTTGAGCAAATCAATAAATGAGAAATTTAGAGTTGGTGAAAATTTAATTAATCCCTCAATGCTTTATCAGATGTATGAATTTGAAGGAGTAAAAATTTTTTTTAGAGATAGAATTCTTTCAGATTTAATAGGATTTGTTTATTCAAGCTGGGATGCTCAGAAAGCAGTAGATGATTTTTTAAAAAGAGTTCGTTCCTCAACGACCTCTGGAATAGTTTCTGTAATTCTGGATGGAGAAAATGCCTGGGAATATTATGAAAATGATGGAAATATTTTTCTTGAAAAACTATACGGAAGTCTACAAAAAAGTAAAGATATAAAAACTATTACATTTTCAGATTATCTTAGACAAAATCCTTATGCAACAACATTAAAAAAAATTTTCCCTGGCTCTTGGATTAATGCAAATTTTTCAATATGGATAGGACATGAAGAAGACAATCTCTCATGGGATTATCTTTATAAAGTGAGGCAGGAACTACTTTCTTATCAAAAAGAAAATCCTAATAAAAATACATCTCAGGCATGGGAAGAAATATACATTTCAGAAGGAAGTGATTGGAACTGGTGGTATGGTGATGAACATTATACAGAAACAAAAGATGTTTTTGATGATATTTATAGACATCATCTAATGAGTGTATATTTAAAAATTGGCAAAGAACCTCCATCTTTTCTCTATATTCCTATAAGTAAAAAAATGAGAGAGATTAAGCCAGAAATAGAGCCGAAGGGATTTATATATCCAAAAATTGATGGAAAAATAACAGGTTATTTTGAATGGCTTGAGGCAGGAAGGTTTAACTTACAAAGAATGGGTGGAAGCATGCATAGGGCAGAAAGCCTGTTTTCATATCTTTATTACGGATTTAATAGACAGAGTCTTTTTCTTAGGCTTGACCCTTTTTCTTCGCTTAAAGATTTTGAAGATTTAAAATTACACATACAAATTATTGAACCCAAGAGAATAAAGATAGTTTGTGACAATATAAAAGCTCAATTAGCAGAAGTATTTTTTCAAGAAAATGAAATATGGATAAAAAAGAAAGAAATTGAAAGTGTTGTTTTTAATGAAATATTTGAAATAGAACTGCCTTTTGAAATTATAGATATAAAACAGGAAGAAAATATATATCTTTTTATAGAGATTTTTAAAAATTGTTATTTAATTGATCGCGCTCCAATTATTGGTTTTATAAAAATTCACATTCCCCCATATGATTTTGATAAACTAATGTGGTTTTAATAGGAAAAATCTATTTTACTTTTCGGAAATATTTATTTTAAAGTTATCAGGAGGGATGCGAGACTGGTGTCTCTCCTGGTCTGCAAAACCAGTGATGCACGAAGATTTCGTGCAGTGGGTTCAATTCCCACCATCCCTCTCCACGAGAAAGAGGAATTTATTTGACTTTTTAGGGCAAAATGTATTATTTTTAAATAATCTTCGTTGCTTTAAATGGGCAGGTAGCTCAGTCGGTAGAGCAGGGGCCTGAAAAGCCCCGTGTCGGCGGTTCAATTCCGTCCCTGCCCATTTAAAATGTAAAACTCTAATGATATTTGACAAAAATTTCTTTAAAAGTTTAGATTATTAAAGTATTTAATGGGCCGCTAGCTCAGCAGGCAGAGCACCGCCCTTTTAAGGCGGGTGTCGTTGGTTCGAATCCAACGCGGCTCATTTTAATGTCCCCATCGTCTAGCCAGGCCTAGGACATCGCCCTTTCAAGGCGGTAACAGGGGTTCAAATCCCCTTGGGGACGTATAAAAAAGCCGTGGTTTATGCCACGGCTTTTTTATTTTACAGCGTAGAAGCCAGGTTTTTTAAATTTACAAATAGGGCATGCATTTTTAATTTTTTAAACTTTTTCCATTGTACCTGTTTTACCACATTTTGGACATTTTTTCGGTTTACATTTCCCCTCTTTCGTTGTTCCGCAGTTACTACATTTAAAAGTTGCCATTTTTACATCCCTCCTTTATTGTTTAATAATCATTCTAAATTAGAATTATTTTAAATTAAAATTTTTATAAAGTCAATTTCAACTTAAAACTAATTTTGAAGAAGTCATTCAAAGACATGCTTTATTTAGAAAGGAACAACAATTCTGGGAAATAATATTTTTTAGTAATTTCAGACAGAATATATAGATAAGGTATAATATTAAATACAAAATTTATATAACAAGGGGGATTATTCATGCATATAGCTATAATTGGGACAGGGTATGTTGGACTTGTTACAGGTGCATGTTTTGCTGAATTCGGAGTTTTTGTAACTTGCGTAGATAAAGATCATGAAAAAATTAAGAAACTTAAAAAAGGAATTATCCCATTTTTTGAGCCAGGACTTGAAGATATTGTAAAAAGAAATTTAAAGGAAAATAGATTAAAATTTACAACTCGTATTGATGAAGCTATTAATGAATCTCTTGTAGTATTTATTGCTGTAGGAACACCACCTCGTGGAGATGGCTCTGCAAATCTTGAATATGTTGAAGAAGTTGCAAAAGAAATCGCAAAAAATATGAAAAGTTATAAAGTTATTGTTACAAAAAGCACAGTTCCTGTTGGAACAGGATTAATGATAAAAGAAATTATCAAAAAAAATCTTGAAAAACCTGTTGAATTTGATATTGTTTCAAATCCTGAGTTTTTAAGAGAAGGCTCGGCTGTTGAAGACTTTATGCGTCCCAATAGAGTTGTAATCGGAGCAGAAAGTGAACAGGCAATTGCAATAATGAAAGATCTGTATAGACCCCTATATTTAATTGAAACTCCCTTTGTAATTACAGACATAGCAACATCTGAATTAATAAAATATGCTACTAACAGTTTTCTCGCCACTAAGATATCTTTTATCAATGAAATATCAGCATTATGTGAAGCAGTTGGAGCAAATGTAAATACTGTTGCTAAGGCAATGGGACTTGATGGAAGAATTGGTTCTAAATTTCTTCATGCAGGTATAGGTTTTGGAGGTTCATGCTTACCAAAGGATACAATGGCACTTGTTAAAATTGCTGAGGAAAAAGGAGTTGAACTCAGTATTGTTAAGGCTGCAATTGAGGCTAATCAGAGACAAAAAGAAAGATTAACTGCAAAAATAATAAATGCATTTGATAACAATATCCAAGGGAAAACAGTAGGTATACTTGGTTTATCATTCAAACCAAATACTGATGATATTAGAGAATCTCCAGCACTATACATAATTCACACTCTTTTAAACAAAAAAGCATTACTAAAAGTTTATGATCCTGCAGCAATGGAAAATACTAAAAATATTTTTCCTGATATAATCTACTGTTCCGATCCCTACTCCGTTGCAAAAAATGCTGATGCATTAGTAATTGTTACAGAGTGGAATCAATTTAGGAACCTGGATATTGAAAAAATAAAAAATCTTATGAATGGTAATCTCTTTTTTGATTTCAGAAATATCTATGATCCGCAGAAAATAAAACAGTTAGGGTTTAAATATTTCTGTGTGGGAAGATATTAAAAACTTTTTTCAAGAATAGCTTGAAAGCATGGATGGTTTCTTATAGAATCATATGTTTTTGATGTTTTAAGATATTTCCAATTATTATAGCCTTTTGTGATTGCTTTTTTTAACCACTTACAAGCTTCCTCAGGCATTCCTTTTATAGCAAAAAGCTCTGCCATGCTATTTAATGCATATATATTATTAGGATTAAGCTCCACTGATTTCTTTATATCTTTTTCAGCTTCTTCAATCTTACCCATTAATAAATAAGTAAATCCTCTATTGTTATACGGCATACCATTATGGGGTTTTAATTCAATAGCTTTATTATAATCAGCAATAGCTAATTCATAAAGTCCAAGAACAGAATAAACTATTCCGCGATTATTGTATGCAAGAAAATATTCAGGATTTAACTCTATAGCTTTGGTATAGTCTGCTATTGCAAGATGATAAAGTTTTTTTCTGTAGTATGCATTTCCTCTTTCTTTATATGCTTGATAATTATCAGGTTCTTTTTCTATGATTTTTGTATATTTGGAAATAGCAATATCATGCTTTTTTCTTCTTATAAATTTTAAATTTTTATTTAATTGTTGAGGCATATTTAAATTTTATTTTGTTTTATATTTTTATTTCAACAATGGTTAACCAATCCACACAGTTTTGTGAAAATCAAACATTCCTTCAACAAAATGATTTGTTGTACCTCTATATCCAACTTTTAAACTATCCTCAAGATTGTAATATTTAAGACATGTTCCACATGTAAATATTTCCGTTCCCATTTGTTCAACTTTTTTAAGAATGGATATAAATTCTTCATCTATGGTTGATAACTTGACAGCTGTATTCATTAAAAAAATCATTTGAGGTAACTGCCCAGTTACTATCATTGTATCAAAAAAGGCTTTCATAAGAATCCTTCCGAGATTTTCGTCTTTTCCTATCACATCTGATGAAATAATAACAAGTAAATTTTTTTTAATTGCTTTTTCAGATATGTTATTGAGCTGGCATGTATAACCTTTAACTATTTTTAGCTTCCAGTAATTTTCATTTTTTTCAACTTCATAGTAATATCCGAATCTTGTAGCATATTTTTTTAAGTTTTCTAAAGACCCTTCATTGTCAACAATTATAGTTAATACCCCTTCTTCAATTTTTGATAATGCATTCTCAGCAAGTATAATGGGTTTAGGACATTCAAGACCTCTTGCATCTATTTCCATAATACCTCCTCCTACGAATAATTTTGAGACTATTCAAAAACTTGTAACCTATTGAAATTAAATAAATTACAAGTCCTAAATTTTTTCAATTACCTCCCTCTGTCATTCCGAGCCGAGCGAAGCGAGCCCTGAGCCGCAGGCAAAGGGTCTGCAAGGAATCCTCAGATTCCGATTTAATGGGAGATCCTTAGGCTTTGCTTCAGGATGACCCTTTGGGTCAGATTCCTCGCGCCCATTGAGGGTGCTCGGAATGACCTTCAGTAATTGAACAGCCTCATAATTTTTCCACATATTCAAATTATAGCAAAAAAATATTATTTGAGTATTAGTAATTATTATTTGAATCTAATTTACTTTTTTATATATAATCTTTTATTATGAGTGAAATCAGGGAAACTATAGTAAATATAACCGATAAGGTTGAAACGACAGATGAGAACCTTATTGTATACTCAAAGCCTTCCCAAATAAAAGAAGTTGCAAAACTGCTTGTAATGCAAGGAGCAAGATTTGCTCATCTTACAGCAATTGATTTCATTAATCAAAAAAATCAAATTGAACTTAACTACTTTTTTTCACTTATTGATGACAGCATGAATGTTATTGTAAAAATTCCTCTGGAAGCCTCAGAACTTTCAATATCCTCAATCTCCGAAATAATTCCTGCAGTTATATGGTCTGAGAGAGAATGTAATGATTTATTTGGTATAAATTTTGAAGGTCATCCTGATCCAAGAAGACTTGTTCTACCAGATAATTGGCCCCAAGAAGTTCATCCATTAAGAAAAAATTTTTCTTACAACAGTAAACCACCTGAATCAAAACAACCTGCTCCACTTAAAAAACCTGAAGAAGGTAAAACAGTTATTCCAATTGGACCATTTTATCCATCACTTGAAGAACCCGCTTACTTTAGATTGATTGTGGATGGAGAAGAAATTGCTGATTTTGACTACAGAGGTTTTTATGTGCATAGAGGTATTGAAAAACTTGCTGAGAGTGTTTTGAATTATCAACAGATTCCGTTTCTTGCAGAAAGAATTTGTGGTATCTGCGGATTCGTTCATTCATGTGCTTACTGTCAAGCAGTTGAAAAAGCTGCTGGTATTGAGATTCCTTTAAGAGCGAAATTTATTCGTAGCCTTTTTCTCGAACTTGAGAGACTCCATAGTCATCTTTTATGGGTAGGTTTAGCAGCTCATATTGTTGGTTTTGATACGCTTTTTATGCAGGCTTGGAGAATTCGTGAACCAGTAATGTATATCTGTGAAATTATTACAGGAAATAGAAAAACTTATGGCATAAATATTGTTGGAGGAGTGACAATAGATGTTCATAACCAGCACTTAAAAGATATAGACAAGGTAATCTCTCAAATTGAAAAGGAAGTAAGAGAACTCAGAGAAATTATTCTTGATGATGAGGTAATACAATTAAGATTTAAAAATGTAGGGGTCTTAAAATACGATGATGCTAAAAAGTACTGTGTATGCGGTCCTGTTGCAAGAGGTTCAGGAATAAATATTGATATGAGAACTAATTTCCCATATGCTGCTTATCCGATGTTAAATATTAGAATTCCTTTGAACAAATCAGGAGATGTATGGGCAAGAACCATCGTAAGGTTAGAGGAAATTTTAATTTCAATAAATATTATCAGACAGATTCTTGAGAATATTCCAGAGGGACCAACTTCAATAAAAATCTCAAAAATTGAGCCATGGAAAGAGGCAGTCTCATATATTGAAGCACCAAGAGGACAACTTTTTCATTATGTCATGACAGGACCAGAGGGAAGACCTTACCGATGGAGCGTAAGAGCTCCATCATATCAAAATTATCAGGCTCTCTCAGTTATGCTTAAAGGGGCTTCAATAGCTGATGCTCCTTTAATTATTGGAAGCATTGACCCGTGTTTTTCCTGCACTGAAAGATATGAAATTGTTGATTTAAAAACAAATTCTATAAAGGTCTATACAGCAGAGGAATTAAAAAATGTTTAAAAGCAAGATAAAAGCACTTTTACTATCATCAAGACATAAAAAAATCACAAGACCCTATCCATTTGTTCCGGTTACTCCACCGGAAAATCTAAGAGGAAGGCTTGAGGTTGACCCTAATAAATGCATAGGATGTGGCAATTGCGTGAGAACATGTCCTTCAAGATTAATAACTATTGAAAATTACAAAGATGAAAGAATAGTAATGTTTTCGTCAGGAAGATGTATATATTGCGGAAGATGCGCTGCTGCCTGTCCTGAAAAAGCAATTTGTATTACCCATGAGTATGAACTTGCAACTGATAATAAAAAAGATCTTGAGATTACTATAAAAATAAAAATGGTTAAATGCATTGTTTGTGGCAAGCCGTTTACTTCATTGAATATGTTGAATAAACAAATAGAAAGACTTCAAGATAAAAGTGAAGAGCAGATTAACAAACTTAAAATATGTGCTGAATGTAAAAGAAAAGGAAATGTTTAAGGATTATCTATGGATTTTCTTATATTAACACTAATTACACCATTTATAGGAGCATTTTTTGCTTACATATGCAAAAATAAAGCTGGATTTATGGCTTCTATTTTTTCTTTAATTACGCTTTTATTTGGACTGTTCAATTTTTTTGAGATTTCTATTTCAAAAATTAAGATTTATTACAATTTTTCACTCTTTAAATGGTTAAATAGTGAAATAAATTTCGGACTTATTTGTGACCCTTTAACATCAATTTTGCTTATTCTTATAATTGTAATTGGCTTTTTGGTCATTTTATATTCCGCTGGATATATGTCTCCTTTAAATGCTGATCATCAATTTTATAAACCCCTCGGAAATTATTATTTCTTCATGCTTCTTTTTATAGGTGCAATGGTTGGAATTGTTACAGCAGTTAATTTTTTACAGCTATTTTTCTTTTGGGAAATAACAACTCTTTGTTCGTGGGCATTAATTTCATATACAAAAGAACAAAAAGCTCTCTTTTCTGGATTAAAAGCCTTTATAATGACTCATATTGGAGGACTTAGTTTCTTGATTGCTCTTGCTTTAATGTATTCTGAAGCAAAATCATTTGATTTTTCTGTAATCGGGTCATTATCTACTAAGTCTCTTGTTTTTATCCTTTTATTTTTTGCAGCATCAGCAAAATCTGCTCAAATACCTCTTTTTACATGGCTACCAGATGCAATGGTTGCACCAACACCTGTAAGTGCTTATCTTCATGCAGCAGCAATGGTTAAGGCAGGAGTTTATTTAATGGCAAGAATTTATCTTTCAAATGCTTCTTTGGCAGAAAGTGAAGCTTTTGTCATAGGAATAATTGCTATTTCAACAATGATGGTTTCAGTGATTTTATATTATTTCCAGGATGACTTAAAAAAACTGCTTGCTTATTCAACAATCGGTCATCTTGGATATATTCTTTTTGGTATATCTCTCGGAATTTATGGTTCAAAAACAGGGGGAATAGGAGGAATTTTTCATATAATAAATCATGGGTTTGCTAAAGGATTACTTTTTCTCTCAGTTGGTGCAATTGCCTATGCCACTGGCTCAAAAAGTATTAGAGAACTTCAAGGAGTCTCAAAAAGATTTCCTCTTTTTACGGCATGTTTTCTTACAGGAATGTTTGCGATAATTGGGATTCCACCTTTTTCAGGATTCTGGAGTAAATTTATGATTTTTACGGGAGCTTTTGAGCTTAAAAATGTGACTACAAATCTCTTTGGTTTAATTGCTATTTTTGAAAGCATTCTTGCTTTTTGCTGGTATATTTTTGTCGGACACAAAGTCTTTTTCGGTGAAGCATCACAAAAGGTATTGAACGCTGCTGATAAAATCCCTTTATCTATGAAACTTAGCTTAATATGTCTTTTAGTTCTGAACATTGTATCTCCTATAATTGGCTATCCTTTTATTAAAGCATTATTAGGAGGATATTAAATGCAATATATTGATGTTTCCTTTTTAGCTCTAATCTCAGGGATGGTTTTAACATCTTTTATTAAAAATAAAAATTTTTCTGGATTTATAACATTAATTATGATGATTTTTTCTTCATTTTGTATTTTTTATTTTTCCTTAGATGTAATAATTGAAAACAAATTTATTGAACAGGAAATCTTTTCACTTAAACCACTACTGAACTCTTCTTTTACTATAAGTATTGATTCTCTCTCTGCTTTATTTCTGTTGATAATATCTCTGGTTTCTTTTTGTGTATCTTTATTTTCATGGAAATATCTTGATGTATATAAAACGAACTCGCCAAAAAGATTTTATCCATTTTTAATACTACTTTTTATTGCCTCTATTGGAGTAGTCTCTGTAAAAGATTTTCTCTTTTTCATAGTGTTCTGGGAGTTGATGACACTAAGTTCATGGTTTCTTGTTATTTTTGAAAGAGAAAAGAAATCAGCACTTAAAGGAGGACTTCAATACTTTATTGCAACACATGTGACAACAGCTTTTTTAATTCTTGCTTCTGTAATACTTTATTCATATAGCAATGATTTTTCTTTTAAAGAAATCAATAAAAGTTTTTCATTAATAATAAAAAATCAACCTTATCTATCTCATTTTATTTTATTCTGTATTTTCATAGCTTTTGTGACAAAAGCTGGTGTTCTTCCTTTTGGATTCTGGTTACCAAATACATATCCTCAACCTCCATCATCAGCTTCTTCTTTTTTTGGTGGAGTAATGTCAAAGCTTGCAGTTTATGCACTTTTTAGATTTTTCTGCTCAGTAATACCTTTTTCATTTCATACTCAAATATGGGGATTTATAATCGCATCTTTCGGAGTTTTTTCAATCTTTGTGGGAACAATTGCTGCTCTAACACAGGATGAAGCTAAGAGACTTATGTCATTTCATGCCATTGGACAGGTTGGATATATGTTCCTTGGGATAGGAGTAGGACTTTATTTTATAAGAATTAATCCTTTTCTTGCTTCTATTGCATTAGTTGGAGGATTATTTCATGTTTTTAATAATTCTATCTATAAAAGTCTCTTGTTTCTCAATGCTGGCTCTATTTTTTATAAAACAGGAACTACTGACCTGAATAAGGTCTCAGGATTGATGAAAGTAATGCCTCTTACAGCAATCACCGCGCTGATTGGTTCTTTATCAATAGCGGGAGTTCCACCTTTTAATGGTTTTATATCAAAACTGCTGATTTTTGAATCATCAATCTGGTCAGCAAAACAGTCAGAAGTATTCTTCTTGATAAGGGGAGCATTTATAGTTTTTGGAATTATCTCTGTTTTTATCTCTGCCGTAACCTTAGCATCTTTTCTTAAATTTGTAAACTCAGCTTTTATGGGAAAGCTTCAAGGTACAATTGATGAAAAAAGGAATCTACCATGGAGTATGGTTTTATCTCAAATAATACTTGCATTTATTTGCCTTTTAGCAGGGCTATTTCCTTTTATTCCTTTAAAAATTATTTATAACGCGGTAATTGCTTCATCTGGTTCATTACCAAAATTTTCCTCAGTATTTGTTGGTAATATGTTAGGAGTTGGTATCAATTTTGTTGAAAATTATTCCCAAGGTGCCTGGTTTCCTATTTTTATCATGATTCCTTTAATAATTCTGACTATTTTAATTTTTTCTTTTGAACGATATGCTAAAGCACCAAAGAGAGATGTAGAAACATGGTATGGCGGTAAAGAACATGCTCCTGAAGAAGTGGTATACAAGGGGCATAGTTTTTATCAGCCATTTAAAGATCTCGTGAGCTTCAAAATAGGAAAGATTCAATTTAAAGGATTTTATCCAGTTGGAATTCCAGCAATTAAATTTTCGGTACCAGAAAGCTTTTTAAAAATTCTTCGAGTTGATGAATGGCTTTACTATCCCATTGTAGATAAACTGACAAAATTTTTTGAATTTTTAGCTCAGATTTATAATTCAATAACAGAAAAATATATTATATGGCTAATATTTGGTAGCATCTTCATTTTTATTTTACTTTTTTATTTTTCAGGAGGAAGGTAATGAATCCTGAATTTGTAATTTTTTCATCCATTGTGAATATATTAATTGTTTTAATTTTATCCCCATTTTTTGATGGATTTACAAGAAAAGTAAGAGCATTAATACAAAGCAGAATCGGACCTCCTCCCCTTCAATCTTACTACGATATTATCAAATTAATGGGCAAAGAAGATTTAAAGTCAACAATAAATCCGCTTTTCAGACTTTCACCATATCTTTCAATTATAAGTATCGGTATGGCATCTCTTTTAATCCCCATAACAGAATTAACTCCACCATTAAACTTCTGGGGCGATATATTTCTTTTTATTTATATAATCACAGTTGTTGGAATTGCAATAATTATTACAGCCTCTGCCTCAGAAAATCCCTTTGCTTATATCGGAGCTTCAAGAAAAATGATGCTTCATCTTTCAGTTGAACCAATTCTCGCAATTGCTCTTATAACAGGTGCTATAAACGCTGGTTCTTTTAAAATTGGAGATATAGTCTTATGGTATTATTCAAATGGTCCAAATGTTTCAATGCTTTTGTCAACAGTATGCGTATTTCTTTCACTTCAGGCACTGATTGGTAAAATTCCTTTTGATATATCTGAAGCTGAACAGGAAATCGCAGAAGGTGTTTTAATTGAATTAAGTGGTCCTAAGTATGCGTGCGTTAAATGGGCAAACATGTCAAGACAGGTTCTTTTCTGCCTTGTATTTACACAAATTTTTGTTCCTTGGCCCTTTTTAGAAAACGATTTACTGAATATATTAATTGCATTAGTAAAAGTCACAGCAATTATTTTTATAAGTACACTTATTGAGGCTTTAAATCCAAGACTCAGGATTGACCAAGCATTGAAATATAATTTAACTCTTGCTCTTTTTTCATTAACATCTATACTTTTAGCTCTATTAGGAGTGTAATATGGAAATAATCTACATCGCAATTTTATTTTTTACTTTTCTTACAGGCGAAGCTAAAAATTTAAAATTTTCAGTTTTAAGTCTTGTCCCTCATTCTCTGTTTATTGTTATTGCAGTTTTTACTATCGGATACATCAATGAAATATCATCTCTTTATCTCATAGGAATATTAGATTTAGTTGTAAGAGCCATTTTAATGCCAATTCTTTTACTTAAATGTCTAAAAAATAGACTTGAAATAGAAACAAAACCATCAATATCTCATCCTCTTTCTATAGCTTTATCAATAGTTGTGCTTTCTGTTGGTTATCATTTTGTTGAAATATTTAAATCATTCTATCTCCCTTATGTAATTTCAAGCTTTTCATGTGGATTGACTCTTTTTATTTATGGTTTTTGTCTCTTTATGTCTAAAAGAGACATTGTAAAAATGATAATAAGCTTTTTTATTATTGAAAACGGCATCCATTTTTTAATAATAAGCATGATTCCACATATGCCAAAATTTATTGAGATTTCTCTAACTTTTAATTTCATTATAGCTATACTATTTTTTGTTTATCTTATTATCAGACTAAATGAAGTATTTGTTAAAGAAGAGATTAAAAAATTTAAAGAATCAAACTCTCAAAGGAGTCAACTATGAGCTTTGAATGGTTGATATATTTCTTTAGTTTCATAGCTCCTTCTTTGGCATCTTTGATAGTTTTTCTTTTCGGTAAAAAAAGATTTATAAAAGAGTTAATTTCAATTTTATCAATAAGTTTAGCTATATTCTCTACAGCTTCATGCTGGAATGCCTTAAATCTATCAGATAAAAAGGCGTTGTTGCTTACTCAAACATTTTATATAGATGGATTCAGTATAATTATGCAATTAATGGTTGAGTTTGTTGCTCTAATGGTAATTTTATATTCATCAGCTTATATTTCCAAAGCATACAGCCATAGAAAAGAAAACTTTCATATTTACTATAGTGTTATACTTCTTTCAACAGGATTTATGAATCTCACATTCAGTTTGAATAATCTTTTCTGGTTGTATATTACACTTGAACTCGGTAGCATTCTTTCGGTTTATCTTATTGTCTTTAATTTAAATAAAGAATCACTGAAAGCAGGATTTAAATATCTTATTTTAATTAATGTAGGAATTCTTTTTAGCTTGTTGGGGATTATTTTACTTTTCTATATGGCTGGAAATCCTGTAATGATAACCAATATTGGAGAAGTTATTAAAAGCTTACCCAGAAATATTGCTTTGTTGTCAGCATTTTTATTTATTATAGGATTTTTTACAAAAGTAGGCTTGATACCATTCCATCTATGGCTACCTGACTCATATGCAGAATCTCCTTCAGCAGTTACAGTATTTTTAACCGGAGCTGTAACAAAACTCGGATTTTATGGATTGGTTCGTACAGTAACAATATTCTCGTTTAACTATGAAGAGATAAAGATTTTGGTAATAACTCTTTCATCATTGAGTATGTTATTTGGAGCTATTCTTGCATTTAATCAAAAAGATATCAAAAAACTTATAGCATATGTAAGTATCAGTGAAATGGGATTTATTGCATCGGCTTTAGTTTTAAAAACATATGAAGGAATATTCGGAGGAGTATTTCATCTTATCAATCACACTCTCATGAAAGGAGCATTATTTTTTGCTACAGGTGCAATAATTTATACATGTGGAAGCAGAAAGATTGAAGAAATAAAAACATTAATAATCAAAATGCCTGCGATTACAATATCATTTTTTATAGGAACCTTAGCAGTAGGAGGGATGCCTCTCTTTGCAAGCTTTTTAAGTTCAATTACAATATTTTTGGCGCTTACAAATGAAGGATTTTTATTAGTATCTATATTGTTAATTGTTTCAGAGTTTTTAAGTGTTGTCATTCTTTTAAAAACTGCTATATCAATATTCTGGCAGAAAAATGACAAAAGTAAAGTTTCTAATAGTTCAGTACCATTTCTGATGATATTTTGTACTGGATTATTTGTTGTATTGCTAATAATTTTTGGAATATATCCAGAAATTATTTATCCTATAATTGACAGTGCAACAAGGGGGATTATTAAAATTATAGACTAAGGGGGCTAAAATGTCCTTGCTTAAAAAATTAGCTGAGAAAGCACTCAAAAAATCAGTATGGATATTTCATGTTAATACTGGAGCATGTAATGGCTGCGATATAGAACTTCTTGATGTACTCACACCTTATTATGACATTGAAAGGTTTGGGATGAAAGCGGTCAGTTCACCAAGACATGCAGATGCATTGGTTATTTCAGGTCCTGTAACAAGACCTACTGTAGAATTTGTTAAATCAGTCTATGAGGCAACTCCTGAACCAAAAATTGTTATTGCTCTTGGCTCATGTGCCACAGCAGGCGGAATATGGTTTGACAGTTACAATGTAGTTGGCGGAGTTGATAAAATAATACCTGTTCATCTATACATACCAGGATGTCCTCCACGTCCTGAAGCAATTCTTTTTGGAATTGCCCAAGCACTTGGTATATCAAAAAAGAAAATAAAGCCTCTCGTAGCTGAACAAATTGGAATTAAATGAATTTTTAAATAACATTAGGGGAAAAGTTTTAATTGCAGGAATAGGTAATCCTCTTAGAGGAGATGACGCTGTTGGCTCATATATCGTTAAAGAACTTAGCAATAGGAAAACAAATGCAATTTTAATTGATTGCGAAGAACAACCTGAAAGATTTATTGAAAAAATAATTCAGAAACAGCCAGACACTGTTATTTTTATTGATGCTTTCCATATGCAACAAGAACCAGGCTCTGTAGCTTTTCTAAAAGAAGAAGATTTACAAAACATTAAAATTTCAAGTCATCAGACTAATCTTAAAATGTGTATAAAATATATAAAATCAAGAATCAAAGGTAAAGTTCTCATAATCGGTATTCAGCCTGAAAATACCAATTTTGGCAAACCAATGAGTGAAAAAGTTTTAAATACAGCTGAGATTCTAAAGAATTTTTTAATCCATCATATTATTCAATAAAAAAATTTTTCATCTCCGGATACTGTCTCTTAACCTTAGAGAGAAGAGATATTGACAATTAAAATTTTATTTGTTAATATTGATTATAAAATTTACAGAGGCTGTTTAATTACTAAAGGTCATTCCGAGCACCCTCAATGGGCGCGAGGAATCTGACCCAAAGGGTCATCCTGAAGCGAAGCCTAAGGATCTCCTCCTTAAATCGGAATCTGAGGATTCCTCGCAGACCCTTCGCCTGCAGCTCAGGGCTCGCTTCGCTCGGCTCGGAATGACAGTGGAGGTAATTGAAAAATTTTAGAACTTGTAATTTGTTGATTTTCAATAAATTACAAGTTTTTGAACAGTCTCAAATCTATAATTTAGGAGGTAATTATGCCATATGAGGCAAAGGATTATTCAAAACTGATTGGCATGCCAGGTTTTAGTGAGACACTTCTTAAAAATCACTTCACACTATACCAGGGATATGTTACAAACACAAATAAAGTTCTTGAGATTCTTGAAACAATGTTAAAGGAAGGCAAAACAACCATACCCGAGTATGCAGAACTTAAAAGAAGGCTTGGCTGGGAATGGAATGGTGTTAGACTTCATGAGTACTACTTTGAAAATCTTGGTGGAGATGGAGTATTTCCAAAGGATGGGAAATTAGCAAAACTTATCAATGAAAACTTCGGAAGTTTTGAAAACTGGCTTAAGGATTTTAAAGCCACAGGCACAATGCGTGGTATAGGCTGGATAATTCTATATCAGGATATCCTCTCAGGAAAATTAATTAATTTCTGGATTAATGAACATGATGTAGGGCATCCAGCTGGCTGCAATCCCCTTCTAATAATGGACGTTTTTGAACATGCATTCATGATTGATTATGGACTAAAAAGAGCAGATTACATTGAAGCCTTCTTTAAAAACATAAACTGGAAAGAAGTAGAAAAAAGAATTAGATAGGAGCTAAAAATGGCTTACACAATTGAAGATTTAAAAAATAAAATATTTGAGATGTACCCGGAAGTAAAACAACAGAGTTTCAACGTTAACATTTATTACAGTGAAGAAAAACAATCCTACATAATTAGATTTCAAAAGGGAACATCTGAACTAATAACCCATCTTGATAAGCAAGATGCAGACGATTGCATGAATAATGTAAAATGTGTTTATCTTGGAGTGCAGATTGGACAGTTCATTAAAAACTTCACCGAAAAGGAACGATTTGAAAGGGAAAAACCTGAAGAAGTGGCTCAGTACAAAGCAATTGAGAAGACAGTCGCCCTTGATGAAGGAGGATACCTAAAAAACATCAATGATTGGAATGAAAAAGTAGCTCAGATGATTGCAATAAAAGAAGGCGTGGGAACTCTCACAAAAGAGCAACTTGATATAGTTAAATTCATTCATGAGTACTATAAAATTTACAATTATTTCCCTGTTTTAAGCCATGTCTGTAAAAACATTAATCAACCAAAGGATTGCATTGCAGAAAAACTAATAGACCCGATTGTTGCATGGAAAATTGCAGGTCTTCCAAAGCCTGATGACAATTTAATTAACATCGTCAAATATGGCGTAACTCCTACATAATGGATTATTCAATAAAAATAGGTGGTGAAGCGGGACAGGGAATCCAGACAATAGGTGAGACCCTGTCCCGCATATTTGCTCGGGCAGGTTACTATGTTTTCACCCATCAGGACTATGAATCCCGCATAAGAGGTGGACACAATTTTTATCAGATTAGAATATCCAATAATCCCGTAACTGCCTCAAAAAGTGTCATTGACATTCTCGTTGCCCTTGACAATGAAAGCATAACCCAGCATGAAAGAGAATTAAAACCAAATGGACATGTCCTTTATGATTCCTCATTTTTAAGACAAAAATTTGAGAAATCTAATTTTCTTGATATTCCACTATCTGAATTAGCAGTAACTTATGGTGGAAGCAAAATAATGGCAAATACCGTTGCAGTTGGTGCAGTAATTGGAATGCTTGGAATGTCTCCTGAGATTATGTATGAACTTATAAAGAAAACTTTCAAGAAAAAGGGTGATGATGTTATATCAGCAAATTTAAAGACAGCAGAAGCAGGTTATAAATTTGCAAAGGAGCGATGCCTTACCTGTTCATTCGTGATATCAGGGTTGGAGACTTCCAAAATGCTGATTACAGGCAATGAAGCAATTGGCGCCGGTGCAATTGCGTCAGGATTAAATTTTTATTCAGCCTATCCAATGACTCCATCAACGGGAATTTTTAATTTTATTGCAGAAAACGTAAAAGATTTCAGCATAGTGGTTGAGCAGGCTGAGGATGAAATTGCTGCCATAAATATGGCAATAGGTGCATCCTTTGCTGGAGTAAGGGCAATGACTGGAACTTCAGGGGGTGGCTTCGCTTTGATGGTTGAGGGAGTATCTCTTGCAGCGATGACTGAGACTCCTCTTGTAATAGCCCTCGCTCAGAGACCTGGTCCTGCAACTGGATTGCCTACAAGAACTGAACAGGCTGATTTACTGTATGCTCTCTTTGCAGGACATGGAGAGTTTCCAAAAGTCATATTTGCGCCGGGAAGTCCTGAAGAAGCGTTTTATCTTACTAATAAAGCTTTTGACTTGGCTGAAAAGTATCAGATTACTGTCATAATTCTCACAGATCAATATCTTGCAGACAGTCAATGGAGCTATAAAGACTTTGACCTTACAAGTTTGAAATATACTGATTATAGAATTAGAGAAGAATTTCAAAAGCTAAAAGAATACAAGCGTCATACCTTTACAGAAACAGGGATTTCACCCTTAGGGATTCCTGGACGTTCCTCTCATCTTGTGGTAACAGACAGTGATGAGCATGATGAGGAAGGACATATTATTGAGGATGCAGAGACCAGAGTAAAGATGGTTGAAAAGAGACTTTTTAGAAAAATGCCTCTTATCAGGGAAGAAATTGCTCCACCCCAACTTTATGGAATTCAATCTCCAGATATTGTAATTGTTTGTTGGGGCTCAATGTATGGAATTGCAAAGGAAGTCGTTGATGAACTCTCTGATAAATTTAAAATTGCTATGCTTCATTTCAGTGAGATATATCCTTTTCCTGAACAACAAAACTGGATAAATGTGCTAAAAAATGCAAAGTTATCAATAGGTATTGAGCAAAATGCTACGAGTCAATTTGCAAGACTCGTAAGAATGGAAACAGGATTTAGCATTCAAAATCACATAAATCGCTATGATGGAAGACCCTTTACAGTAGAGGAACTAAAGGAGAAAGTTTATGTCTACCTTACAAGATTATAGTGGACAGAAACCTGCCTGGTGTCCAGGATGTGGTAATTTTTCAATACTTAAAGCTTTCAATGAGGCAATGGCAGAACTTGGACTGAACCCTCATGAATTTGTAATAGTCTCAGGCATTGGACAGGCTGGAAAATTTCCGCATTATACGAGATGTAATACCTTCAATGGACTTCATGGAAGAACACTACCTGTTGCAACAGGAATTAAGCTTGCCAATCATAAATTGAAGGTATTTGCTGTGGCAGGTGATGGTGACTGCTATGGTGAAGGAGGAAATCATCTTATTCATGCCATAAGGCGTAATATAGATGTGAAACTTTTTATCCATAACAATCAGATTTATGGACTTACTAAGGGACAGGCATCACCCACCTCTATGAAAGGAATGATTACAAAAACTCAGCCTTTTGGGGTTTTTTCAGAGCAGTTTAATCCATTGGCAATGGCAGTTGCGCTTAATTGTAGTTTTGTTGCAAGAGGTTTTGCCGGTGATATGGAGCATTTAAAAGCACTAATCAAAGAAGCAGTAACTCACAGGGGATTTAGTCTAATTGACATTCTTCAGCCATGTGTTAGCTTTAATAAAATAAACACCTTTGAATGGTACAGACAGAGAGTATACAGGCTTTCTGAAAATTATGATCCTTTTGACAGAGCTAAAGCCTTTGAAAAATCCCTTGAATGGGGTGATAGTATCCCTATAGGAGTTGTTTATAAAACATCAAGACCTGTATTTGAAGAACAAATTCCTGTGATTAAGGAAAAGCCTCTTGTTGAGCAAAAACTTGCGTTTGAAAAGATTAAAAGCCTTATCGGAAAGTTTTATTAGTTTCAGTTACTTTTAGAAGTTTTTAAAAATTTTATAAATGCTGGAGAAGTCTTCATTTTCAACTCCTTTTAATAGAGCTGTAGCATAAATCTCCTTGAGAATGCTTCCAGTGAATAATGGTCTTTTCAGGAGTTTTGCTAAATCATGAATATAGTCTAAATCTTTGTAAATCAAAGCGTTTGTAAAATGTGGTGTAAAATCTTCATCAATAATCTTTTGTTTCTTTACATTGAGAACCATAGAATTTCCCGCACCTGAAAGTAATATTTCAATTGCCCTCTCTTTATCTATACCCGATTCTTCAGCAAATACAATAGCTTCTGCCAGAGTTGCCATAAAACTGCCAAGAACAAGGTTATTTATCAGCTTCATTTTTGTTGCAACTCCCTCTTTTTCAAGATAAAATATACTTTTACCAATTTTCTCCAGTATGAACTTTGCTCTTTCAAAAGCAGTTTTATCACCACTGACAAGTACTGTTAAAAGTCCTTGAGAAGCTGGAATTACACTTCCCAATACAGGAGATTCAAGATAATAAGCACGTTTCTCCTTTAGAAGACTATAAAATTCTAAAACTTCCTCAAAATGATTTGTTGTGGTATCAATAACTATTTTATTTTCACAATTACCATAAATAAGCCCATTTTGATTGATTAGCACATCCTTTACAGCAATACTGTCTTTTAGATTAAGAATAAGCATATCTACTTGAGATATAAGCTCCGACGGAGTATTAGCTATAAGACATCCTAATTCCTTTGCTTTGTCAATAGTTCTATTCCAGACAATCAATTCAACACCTTCTGAAATTAACCTTTTTGCCATAGCCTTTCCAAGATTTCCAAGTCCTATAAAACCTATTTTCATCATTTATCCTCCTACAAAAATTTTTTCCTATTTTAATCCATCTTTATGACATTACATCAATATGTTACTATATAAAATAATGGAGAAATTTATTTTAGCAATAACAGGAGCTTCAGGTATAATTTACGGAATCAGACTTCTTGAAGAACTTATTAAAAATTTTGAAATATCTTTAATTTTATCTAATTCAGCCTTATATGTGATGAAACTGGAAACAGAAATTAAAAATTTTCATGAGTTTAAAGAAAGGTTCAATAATCCTAAAATAAAATTTTATTCTGAAAACCAAATTGATGCTCCTATAGCAAGCGGCTCTTACAAAACTCGTGGCATGTTTATCGTTCCGTGCTCTATGAAGACTGTCTCAGCAATTGCTCACGGTTACGCAGATAATCTAATTACAAGGGCTGCTGATGTAACAATTAAAGAAGGTAGAAAACTTATTATTTCACCAAGAGAAATGCCTCTTGGTATAATTCATCTTGAAAATCTACTTAAACTTGCAAGAATTGGTGTTATTGTAGCACCCCCAATTCCTGCATTTTATAATAATCCAGAAAGTATTGATGATATAGTCAACTTTGTTGTTGGTAAACTTCTTGATTGCATAGAAATTGAGAATAATCTTTACAGGAGATGGAATGGATAAAATTGGGGTATTATTACTCAACATGGGAGGACCTGATAGTCTTACAGCAGTAAAGCCTTTTCTTTATAATCTTTTCAGTGATCCATACATAGCAAACTTTGGTTTTATGCAGAAACCACTGGCATGGTTCATTTCTTTCTTCAGAGCCGAGAAAGTAAAAAAAGCATATCAAAAAATTAAAGGAAAATCTCCATTAAAAGAAATCACAACTGCCCAAGCAATAGCAGTTGAAAAAGCTCTGGGTAACAATTTCAAAGTTCTTCCTGGAATGCGTTATTGGCACCCGTTTATTGAAGAATCTCTAAATGAATTAAAAAAATCAGATATAAAAAAGATTATTGCACTTTCGCTTTATCCACAATTTTGCAGTGCCACAACATCATCTGTAGTTGAAAAATTTAAACAATGTGCAAATGGATATTTTGAGTTCAAAATTATTAGTTCATGGTGTGATTATCCTTTATTTATTGATGCATGGATTGAGCAGATTGAAAAATCCTTTGAAAAATTTGGAAACGACTGCTTTGTTCTCTTTAGTGCTCATGGTATCCCTCTTTCACTTTATAAAAAAGGAGACCCTTATATTTTGGAAGTTGAAAGAAGCGTCAAAGCTATTGCCAATAAAATGAAGTTACAACAATTTAAAATAGGTTATCAAAGTAGAACAGGACCTGTTAAATGGGTTAAACCATCAACTGAAGAAATAATTGAAGAACTGGCTAAAAATGGAAATAAAAAAGTATTAGTTGTTCCAGTGAGTTTTGTTTCTGACCATATAGAAACTTTATATGAAATTGATATTGTTTATAAAAAAAAGGCAAATGATTTTGGAATACAACTCCATAGAGTTGATTCATTGAATACTTCACCGAAATTTATTGAAGCTCTAAAAAATCTTGTATTAGAATCTGTATAAGGGGGAAAATTAATGTTATATGGGGAAAAAGCCATAAAAGAAGCATTACTTGAAGCATGGGACAATCCATACCCTGATAGAGATTATAAGATTGAAATAAGTTTTCCTGAGTTTACCTGTTTATGTCCAAGGTCTGGATATCCTGATTTCGCAACAATAAAAATAAGCTATATTCCTGATAAAAAAATTGTTGAACTTAAATCTTTAAAGCTTTATCTTAATTCTTATAGGGACAAATATATTTCTCATGAAGCTGTTACAAATAAAATTTATGAGGATCTACATAATCTTCTTAAGCCAAGAAATTTAGAAGTAATAGGTGATTTTAATCCAAGAGGGAATGTGAAAACTATAATAAAAGTTTCCTCTGAGTGTAAATAAACTATGTTATAATATTTTTAGCGCCCATAGCTCAGTAGGATAGAGCGGCGGACTACGAATCCGTAGGTCGGGGGTTCAAATCCTCCTGGGCGCATTTGGGAAAAATGCATAACAAACAACAGGTGAAAATAGGAATAATTGGCGGCAGCGGACTCAGTGAATCAGAGGCAAAAAAAGAAATTATTACCATAAAAACACCTTATGGTGAACCTTCCTGCCCTTATGAAATAGAAAAAATTGATGATATAGAAGTTTTATTTCTCAGACGACATGGACAAAAACACAGCATACCACCCCATAAAGTTAATTATAGAGCCAATATTTACGGATTTAAAAATTTTGGAATTGAAAGAATATTTGGAGTTTTTGCTACAGGCTCACTAACTGAAAACATACCACCTGGCAGCATTGTAATACCCAATCAAATTATAGATTTTACTCAAGGAATGAGAGCTAATACTTTCTATGAAGAGAAAAAGGTTGTTCACATAGATTTTACAGAACCATTCTGCAGTGAAATAAGACATTATTTATTAGAAACAGCCAGGAAAATCGGCATTAATGTAATCTCTCATGCTACATATATATGTGTCAATGGACCAAGACTTGAGACCGCTGCTGAAATAAAATTCTTTAAAAATATTGGTGCTGATATTATTGGTATGACAATTATGCCCGAGGCTTCCTTAGCACGAGAAGTTGAAATTTGTTATGCAGCAGTGGCTGTTGTTGCCAATTATGCTGCAGGAATATCAAAATTTCCTCTTACAGTTAAAGAAGTTATTGAAACGATGGAGGATTCACTTGATGCAGTTGGTTTCCTTATAAAAGAAACCATAAAAAAATTACCTGAAGAAAGGAAATGTCTCTGCAAACATGCTCTCAAGAATGCTTCTTTTTAGCATTTTAATTTTTATTTTTTCTGTTAATACCTCTTTAGCGTATGAAACTGTTGATTTAGTAGTTGTTATTAAATCAAAAAGAGCTATGTTTCTAATGAAAGAAGGGAAAATAGTTAAAGCTTATAAAGTTGCGCTTGGCAAAACTCCTGTAGGGAAAAAGGTTTCGCAAGGAGATGGCAAAACACCTGAAGGAAGATATTACATAATAGGAAGAAATCCAAACAGTAATTTTTATAAAGCCCTAAAAATATCATATCCAAATGAACAAGATATTGAACAAGCAATAAAGTTACATGTAAATCCTGGTGGTGGAATTATGATACATGGACTTTCAAAACATGTTGAATATCTTGGTAAATATCACATAATTGATGACTGGACAGAAGGCTGTATTGCTGTAACAAATGAAGAGATGGATGAAATATGGAAGCTTGTACCTGATGGAACCCCAATAGAAATTCTACCATGATAGAGCTTGATTTAAATGAAGAATTCGTTAAAGCTTTCCATTTAGCTGAAAATACAGAGAAGAACTTATTTATAACTGGAAAAGCAGGGACAGGAAAATCAACATTTTTAAATTACTTCAGAGAAAATACAACAAAGAATATTGCAGTAATTGCACCAACAGGCGTAGCAGCAGTAAATGTTAAGGGACAGACAATTCATTCTTTTTTTAATTTTAAACCTGATATTACTTTGTATAAAGTAAAAGAAATTAAACCCAAAAATCCAAATCTTTATAAAAAACTTGACTGCATTGTTATTGATGAAATATCAATGGTAAGGGCTGATATTCTTGACTGTATTGATAGTTTTTTAAAAATTCATGGACCAAATAAAAAGAAATCCTTTGGTGGTATTCAGATGATATTTATCGGTGATTTATATCAACTTCCTCCTGTTGTTACATCCAAAGAAAAGGGGGTATTCAAAGAACTCTATAAAACTCCATATTTTTTTAGCTCTAATGTTTTTCAAAAATGCGATTTTGAATTTATTGAACTTGAAAAGGTTTACAGACAGTCAGATAGTGCTTTCCTTGAAATTCTTAATTCAATAAGGAATAATACTGTTACAGATGAGATTATTGAAAAATTGAATCAAAAAGTCAACCCTGATTTTAATCCTCCGGAAGATGACTTTTATATTTATCTTACAACAACCAATAAAATGGCAGAAGAAGTAAACTTTGATAAACTTTCAAGAATTAAAAATAAAGAATTTAAATATTACGGATTTGTTGATGGAGAATTTAGTGAACAAGACCTTCCAACTTCTCAGGAACTTATACTCAAGGTTGACGCGCAGGTAATGCTTCTTAATAATGATTCAAAAGGAAGGTGGATAAATGGAGATATTGGTAAAATTGTTGAGATAAACACAAAAAAAGCTGAACCTGATGTAATACTGGTTGAACTTACAAATGGAGAAATTGTTGAAGTCACTCCATTTACATGGGAGATGTATGAATTTTACTATGACAAAAATAGAAAAAAAATTTTAACTGACGTCATTGGTCGGTTCACGCAGTATCCTTTAAAACTTGCATGGGCTATCACAATCCACAAAAGTCAGGGACTTACATTTGATAAAGTATTACTTGACATTGGAAGAGGGACATTTTCTCATGGACAGCTATATGTAGCTCTTTCAAGATGTCGTTCACTTGAAGGATTGATATTAAAAAAGCCTGTCTATCCGAAAAATGTCCTTCTTGACAGAAGAATAGTAAAATTTCTTACAGAATTTCAATATAACCATTCAGAAAAAAATCTCCCACTCCAAGAAAAAATTTCAATAATTGAAACGGCAATAAATGAGGGGAAAGAAATTGAAATAGTTTACCTGAAATCAACTGATATAAAGACAAAAAGATTAATTAAGCCTGTTTACATTGGAGATATGGAATATGCAAATAAAACATTTCTTGGTTTAAAGGCATTCTGCATGTTAAGAAACCAGGAAAGACATTTTAATGTTGAAAAAATCATAGATGTAAGGATTATTGATTAGACTATCTCAAAAGATCTCTCAAATTTTGAGCAAGATTATTGTCCATATAAAATAATATTGAGACTTGTTTATAAGCTTCTTCTTTTCTATTTGTTAAATAGTAAACTACACCTTTAAGATAATGCAAATATGGAGAATTCAATCCTGAGTTATTAATAACTCTCAATGCTCCTTCAAAATTCTTTTCAATGATATAAATTCCAACAAGCTTTATGATTGTCTGTTCTTCGTCTTTTGGTAGCATCTCAAAATATTCCTTTGCTTTCTTAAAATCACTGAGATAGTAGTAAATAAGTCCAATTTTGTTTATAATTTTTTTGTTTTTTGGTTCCTGTTTGAGCAATTCTTCATAAATTGATAACGCCTTACTCCACTGCGCATTTTTTTCATATTGCTCAGCTAATGCAACATAATCAGATAAAAGGATTTTTTCTTGTTTAATCTCTATTTTTTTAAATTCAGATGGAAAAAGTTCTTTAACCTTTGGAAGAATTCTTTTCTTATTTTCAATAAGCAATTTTATATCTTTATCTATCAATATTTCTTCTGGATTAAAATAAAGAGATTTTCTCTGAGAAAAATCAATTAATAACAACGCAATCCCTTTTAGTTTATCAATAATTATAGAATCCTTTACAGGATAAACATATCCATCCTGCACAACAATTAACTGAGAACGTGGAACAGTAATCCACTTTTTTATAGGCTGTATTTTTGTCATATAAATATCATCCCTTTGAGTTTCAAGAAGTCTATAACCCTGAAAAGGATTTGAATTTTCATCAATAACAAAAACATAGGCTGATTCACTAGCGGAAAGCAGAGTGGGAATAAGGAGAAACAAAATAATTAAAATTAAATTTCTCATTTAAATATTTTATCACAACTTTTTAACCACAAGGTTTAAAATTAATTATGCATTTAATGAATGAAAAAATAGATATCCTTAAAGATAGAGTTAAAGAATTAGAAAAAAAAGGCATCTTATCCAGGATAGAAGAATTACTTAAACAACTAAAAGAGTTTATAATTCAAGAAGATAAAGAAAGATTACTCTCTGGAATGACTGAAATATGCGCTAAATGTGGCAAAGAGGGTAAAGCCTGTTGTGGCAGTGCAATAGAATTTAAATATACGGATGAACTTCTTCTGATAAATATTTTATTAGGAACAAAGTTCCCTGATGAACCAGAATTTCCTGATATGTGTTTTTTCCTTACAACTTCAGGATGCGTTCTTTTTGCAAGAGATGCTTTTTGTATTAATTTTATATGCGATAAAATAAAAGAAAAAATACCCTTAGAAAAATTGAAAAGACTGAGAGAACTTGAAGGGCTACATCTCCAATTACAGTTCAGACTTGAACAGATACTTAAACAAATTAGTGGTGACCGTGATTCATTGATTTTTTATGATCACAGTAAATTGAACTATTTTCACATCTAATACATTCTATCTGAATAACACTGTGCTTAATTCCGATATTTGTAAGTTTATTCTCAATCTGTTTTCTTATTATATCAGCTTCACTTAGGAGGCAGTTATCCACCACTACATGAGCTGAAAATGCAGTAACTCCATATCCAATTGACCATATATGAACATCATGGATATCAATAATCCCTTTGATTTTTCTAATTTCATCTGATATGGTTTCTATATCAAAACCCTTTGGAACAAAGTCAAGAAAAATCCAGAGTGAATCTTTAACAACTCTTATTCCACCCAAAATGATAATAAAACCTACAAACCAGCTTATTAAAGGGTCAACTATAAGCCATCCTGTAAATTTTATTATTAAACCAGCTATAATTACTCCTGCAGAGGAAACTGTATCTCCAAGAACATGAAGCCAAGCGCTTTTAATATTTAAATCTTCATGTTTATGTCCTAAAATCCAAGCCATTACAAGATTGCCAATAAAACCAAAAAAAGCCACAGGAAGCATTATATTAAAATCAATATGAGGAGGATTTATCAGTCTTCTATATCCTTCAAAAAATATTAGTCCCGCAATCACAATGAGGCTTACTCCATTTATAAAAGCTGCAAGAATCCCAATTTTATGATACCCATAAGTAGCTTTTTTACCTGAAGGTTTTCTTACAATAATTGATGCAAGCAAGCTTAAAATTATTGCGAAAGAATCTGTAAAAACATGTCCTGCATCACTTAGTAAGGCAAGACTATTGCTGATGATGCCACCTATAAGCTCAGCTATAAATATAAAAAAAGTTATACCGAGTGTGAGAGTCAGTTTTTTTGTAGATGAATACTCCATTACTTATTCTCTATCAATTAATTCCAATACTTTTTTATGAAGCAGTTCACTTGCAGATACCACAAGGGTTGTCTTTGTATCAAAAGCAATTGGTAGCTCCTCAATTGAATTACCTTTAATGTCAGTTATAGTTGCTTCTGATTCTTTTGCAATTAAAATTCCTGCTGAAAAATCAAAAATTCTTGAAGGAGTAGGAGTAACAAAAATACTCAAAGCTCCTATGGAAAGATATGCAAGGTCTAAAGCCGTGCTTCCAAAACATCTTACCCTATTTGCCATTTTAAACAAAGGTAGAATATTTTTTATAGCTATATATGGATTTGATGCTTCAAAACCAATTATTAAGGGTTTACTTTTTTTATCAGTTTTGATTTTCTTTCCATTAAAAAAAGCACCCTCACCTCTTTTTGTCCAGAACTCATCTCCATTCACAAGATTAATGATGTAACCAAGTTGAAGACTCTTTAATGTTTTACCATCAGCTATTGCAATTGACGTAGAAAAAAATGGAATACCTGAAATAGCATTTTTACTCCCATCAATTGGATCAATTATGAGAGTAAGAAGGTTAGCATCTATTGTTTTTACGCCTTTTTCTTCTGTTATGATGTTTACATTAATGCCTTCTTTTTCAAAAAAATCAATTATCATATCTTCTACTAATCTATCAACTGGATAAGTTATATCTCCTGAAGCCCCTTGCCCTAAAGATGTTTTATTTAATTGAGGTCTTACAGTGGAAATCTTTTTAAACAACTCATGTCCAATATTTCTTATAAATTCTATATCCATAAGGCATTATTATACCCTTAAAATATCAGAGTTGACAATCTTTTAATAACCAATTATGATAAAAATCTATGAATAAGTTTAATCCTGCATTTATTGTGAGAGAAAACATAAAAAAACTAAGTCCATATCAGGCTAAAGAAATTCCCTGCAAAATTAAACTTGATGCTAATGAATCACCGTTTCCTGTAAAATTATCTGATTTTATTTCAGAAGTTAATATTCCTCTTAACAGATATCCTGACCCTGAGGCTTTAAAATTAAGAAAAGCTTTAGCAAAAAAAATGAAAATTTCCTATACAAACATAATGATAGGCAATGGCTCAGATGAATTAATATACTACTTAATACTTACTTTTGGAGGTCCTGTTCTTTATCCTATACCTACTTTTGCAATGTATGGAATAATAGCTCAATCAGTCGGAGTCAAAAAATTTGAATCTAAGCTTGACAGCGATTTTGACATAAACGAGGAAGAAATGATAAATCTAATAAAAACAGAAAAACCTCGTTTAATTTTTATTAGTTCTCCAAATAACCCTACAGGCAATACTTTTTCTACTGATAAAATTTTAAAAATCATTGATACAGCAAGAAAAAATCCTTCAATTGTAGTTATTGATGAAGCTTATCAGCCTTTCTGTAGTGATAGAGGCTTTTTACCATTTTTAAAAGATTTTGATAATTTAGCTATACTTAGAACTTTGAGTAAAATCGGACTTGCTGGATTAAGAGTAGGATATCTTATCGGGAATGAAAATTTACTAAGTGAAGCCAACAAAGTAAGACTTCCTTATAATGTTGATGTTCTTACTCAATATATTGCAACAGCAGCCCTCAGTAAGTTCTATGCTCAGATAAAAAATTTTATAACTGAAATAGTTAAAGAGAGAATTAGGCTACAAAAAGAACTTTCAAAAATAAAAGGTGTGACAGTTTTTCCTTCAGAAGCTAATTTTATTCTTTTTAAAGTAAAAAACAGTCAAAATGTCTATACCAAATTGATAAAATCGGGGATCTTGATAAGAGATATGTCTTCAACTATCAAAAATGCACTGAGGGTTACTGTAGGCACCAAGGAAGAAAATAAAGAGTTTTTAAAAGTATTAAATAACATATTGGGAGGATAGTTTTGAGAAAAGCCTCAGTAAGCCGAAAAACAAAAGAAACAGATATTAAGTTGGAGTTTAATTTAGATGGCACTGGTAACAGTGATATTAATACCTCAGTAGGCTTTTTAGATCACATGTTTGAACTTTTAGCATTTCATGGAAACTTTGATATAAAGCTTAAAGCAAAAGGAGATATACATGTAGATTATCATCATCTAATTGAAGATTTAGGAATTGTTTTGGGTAAAGCAATTGATAAAACTTTATTAGATAGAAATGGAATAAAAAGATATGGGTTTGCGTCCATTCCAATGGACGAAGCTCTTGCACAGGTTTCAATAGACATCGGAGGAAGAGAATTTCTTATTTATAATGTTAAATTTGATGGATATATTAAAGATATTGATATTTCTCTGTTTGAAGAATTTTTTAGAGCAGTCTCTAATCATGGAAAAATCGCCCTTCATATCAATGTCCTCTATGGGAAAGACTTACATCACATAATAGAAGCAGTTTTTAAGGCTTTTGCAAAAGCACTAAGTGATGCATCTCGGATTTATGGACAACAACTTCCTTCTACAAAGGGAGTGATATGAAAGAGGCTTCTTTAAAAGTCTCAATTCTTACCCATACTCCAGAACCTGAAAATGTGGTTGCTCTTTCTGCAAGACTATGTTACAGTCCTGTCGGGATAGAAGAATTGAAAGAGAAGCTATCTGACAATGATAAAGATAATCTAATAAACCTTCTTATTAACAGCGGACATTTGAGTCCCTTTGAACATGCATCCTTTACATTTGCAGTAGAAGGAATTTCACGTGCATGCTCTCACCAACTTGTAAGGCACAGAATAGCTTCTTATAGTCAGCAGTCTCAAAGATATGTAAGTGAAGAAAAAGGATTTGATTATATAATCCCTGATACAATTAAAAAAGATAGTGAAATACAATCTTTATTTATTGAAGCGATGAAAAAGTCCCATGAATATTATTGTAAAATCCTTCACGCACTGGAAAAGCAAGGACTTAAAGGAGAACTTGCAAGACAGGATGCAAGATTTGTTCTTCCAAATGCCGCAGAGACAAAAATAGTGATAACAATGAATGCAAGAGAGTTACTGCATTTTTTTAAAGTAAGATGTTGCAATCGTGCCCAGTGGGAAATAAGAGAACTTGCAACAGAGATGTTAAAGCTTGTAAAAAAAATTGCACCAAGACTTTTTAAAAATGCTGGACCAGCCTGTATAACAGGAAAATGTCCTGAGGGAAAATTCAGTTGCGGAGAAATTGAGAAAGTAAGGAAAAAATTTAAAAGCCTGTGATATAATTAAATTTATGAGTGTTATAGATATTATAGGTAATACGCCTTTAATCAGACTTGACAGAATTAATCCTAATCCAAAAGTTATACTCTATGGAAAGTTTGAAGGAGCAAATCCTGGAGGGTCAATCAAAGACAGAACAGCTCTTTACTTAATAAAAGAAGCTGAAGAAAAAGGATTTCTTACTAAAGATAAAATAATACTTGAACCTACATCTGGAAACACTGGAATCGGACTTGCAATGATTGCTGCAGCTAAGGGATACAGAATAAAACTTGTTATGCCCAAATGTGTCAGTGTTGAACGTAGAAGAGTTCTTGAAGCTTTAAGTGCAGAACTTATTCTTACTCCTGCGGAAGAAAGCACAGATGGAGCAATAAGGCTTGCACACCAAATTTATGAGGATGCGCCTGAACTTTATTTTATGCCAAATCAGTTTGATAATGAAGCAAATGTGATAGCTCATTATGAAACAACAGCTAAAGAAATTATAGAACAAACAAAAGGTGAAGTAACACACTTTGTAGCAGGAATGGGAACAACAGGAACAGTTATGGGAGTTAGCAAGCGTCTTAAAGAATTTAATAGTAACATTCAAATAATCGGAGTTGAGCCTGTTCCCGGGCACAGAATTCAGGGATTAAAAAATATGTCTGAGTCAATAGTGCCTAAAATTTTTGACCCTTCAAAGCTGGATGAAAGAATTTATGTAAATGATGAAGAAGCATTTGATACAACAAGAAAATTAGCATTTAAAGAAGGTGTCTTTGTTGGAATGTCATCAGGTGCTGCAATGCATATAGCACTTAAAAAAGCAAGTGAAATAAGAAGTGGCGTTATTGTTGTAATATTGCCTGACAGAGGAGATAGATACCTTTCAACTTCTCTTTTTGCATCAATATGCAGTAAATGCCCACCGTAATATGATTTTTAATTTTTAGACTTCTAAATTAAGCAGATTTACCAAAGGATTGAGTAAATTCAATTACTTTTTTTATTGTTTCTTCTGAAAGATCATGTTCCATTTTATGGACATCTTTTTGAGCTGATTCATGACTTACCCTCAGGATTTCAGTTAAAAATTTATATAGTATATTTTTCTTTACCTCTATATTTTTTGCTGTTTCAAGTCCTTTTTCAGTTAAGGTTATATAGCCATATTTTTGATAATTTATAAGACCCTTATCTGCAAGACTTTTAGCAGCAACAACTACGCTTGAAAGCTTAACATTTCTTCTCTTTGCAATATCCTTTATACGGACAATAGGAGCAGTTTTTAAAATCTCAAAAATATCATATAAATAATCTTCCAGATTTTCAGTCAACTCTAACTTTATTTCATCAGTCACATTAAATTATAACAAAATTTTTCCCTTTATTTTACAATATGTACTCCTGCAGCCAGAGCAGTGCCCTTTCTTCTTCCAGATGGAACGGTAAAGAAGATATACTGCTCCTCCGAAAATAATGACAGCCAGTAAGATATCAGTTAAAGGCATTTCTTCCCTCCTCCTATTTTTTATTAAGACTATTCTTCCTTTTTTACTGTCATTCCGAACAGAGCGTAAGCAGAGTAAGGAATTTCCATAAATCTCAATAGGAGGAGACTTGAGTTTTTTAGGTTGGAAGGGTTGCTTGCTCTCGTAAACAAAAAAGACCTCTGTTCCATACCATTTTGCTCTCTTTGAGTCTCCTCCACGTTCAACAGGGAAAGACCCCTTGCTTTAGCCTCATAGTAACCTTTAGAAATCAAATTCCTTTTTTCATTAAAAAACCTAAAAACCAAGAATTTTTCCTCCATGATAGATAATGAAAGCAACAAACCAAGCCATCACTGAATGAATAAGTAATGCTTGTCCATATAGCTTCCAACTTCCAAACTCATGCTTCATGGCAATTCCCACAACCACGCAGGGCCAGTAAAGAAGAACAAACACCAGAAAAGCATAGGCAGTAAGAGGGGTAAAAATTCCTTGCAGCTTTGACTGAAGCGGTCTTTGTTCCTCACCTTCTACAGTTGACAAACTCTGTATACCAAATCCTGAAAACAAACTCAAAAAAGCATCTTTAATTGAAACTGCAAAGGACATCACAGTATCTTTCAAATCTTCAAAAAATCCTTTTGCCTCTTCCTTTTGAGGAGTCTCAGAAGTGCCTTCTTCTAAAGCTTTTTTCTTTTCTCCCTCATTTTCTCCCACATATATCTGTGCCATTGTGCTTACCACGACCTCTTTTGCAATCAAGCCTGCAACAAGGCTTGATGAAGCTTCCCAAGTACCAAATCCGAGAGGTGCAAAGACAGGACTTATTGTTTTTCCAACTCTACCAAGCACAGAGTTTTCTTTTTCAACTCCATAGGGAGTGTTTAGCATAAACCACATTATAACTGATGCAGCAAAAATATAGGTTCCAGCCTTTATTACAAAATGTTTGAGTTTTTGCCATGTATGAACCATCAGGTCTCGGAAAACTGGAACTCTGTAGGGAGGAAGTTCCATTATGAAAACAGGTGCAAAACCTTTAAAGAAAGTTTTCTTTAGGACAAATCCAAGTAACACCGCCATGAATATTCCGAGCACATAGAGGGACCACAACACCGTAGGAGCATTCTGAGTAAAGAAAGCACCAATAAATATCACATAAACGGGAAGTCTCGCACCGCATGACATAAGTGGCACAAGCATGGCTGTAAGCTTTCTGTCTCTTTCTGTTTCAAGAACACGGGTAGCATAAATAGAGGGCACATTGCATCCAAAGCCTAAAAGCATGGGTATGAATGATTTACCATGAAGCCCTATAGAGTGCATCAGCCTATCCATCACAAAGGCAACCCTTGCCATGTAACCACTTCCTTCAAGAAGAGTGATAATTAACATTATCATTGCAATTACAGGCACGAATACCAAAACTGCGCCAACACCTGCAATGACCCCCTCTGTAAATAGGGATACAAGCCACTCTGGACTTCCAACACTCTTAAGGACAAAATTACTCCACTTTGTAACGGGACCGCTTACTGTTGAATCAATCCAGTCACTTAGAGGCGTTGAAAAATCAAAGGCGATCTTAAAGACAAGCCACATGGCAAGAAGAAAAATCGGTATTCCCAGATATCTGTTAAGCACCACGCTATCAATTTTCTCAGTGAGGTCAAGCCTCCTGACCTCCCTTTTTCTGAAAACATCTCTCGTAACTCCACTCGCTATTCCGTATCTTATGTCAGCAAGGATGGATTCAATATCTTTATTATGAGCACTGACAAAATGCTGTTTTGCCTTTTTTAAAAAAGACTCATCTTTTTTTATTCCTGTCTCTTTGAGAACAAGCTCGTCTTCTTCAAGGAGCTTTATAGCAAGCCATCTTGAAGGATATTCATTGAGCAATGCTGGATTTTTTACCCTCAATTCATCCTCTATTATTTTTATTGAATTCTCTATGTCCTCTCCGTAATTAATTTTTTGCTGTACCACAGCATAGTTTCCATTGGCAAACTCCTTTATGTAATTGAGAATCTCTTTTACGCCTTCTTTCTTGGTTGCTACTGTAGGAATAACCTTCACTCCAAGAAGTTGCTCGAGTTTTTCAATATCAAATTCATAACCTTTTTTCTTTGCCTCATCAAAAATATTAAGTGTAACAACAATAGGTATCCCAAGCTCAAGAAGTTGGACCGTAAGATAGAGGTTTCTTTCAAGATTTGTGGAGTCAACAACATCAATTATCAGGTCAGGCTTTTCCTGTACAAGAAAATCCCTTGCAATAACCTCTTCCTGTGTGTAGGGGCTTAAACTGTATGTTCCAGGAAGGTCAACAAGGTTTACCATAAGTTCATCAATTTTAAGAGTGGCTGTCTTTTTCTCTACAGTCACTCCAGGCCAGTTACCAATCTGAAGGCTTATGCCTGCAATGGCATTTATTAAAGTTGACTTTCCTGAATTTGGATTTCCTGTAACTGCTACTGTTACTTTTCTCAATCTAACACCTCCACCTCAATTCCTTCTGATTCGTTTTTTCTCAATGATAGATGATAATTTTTGATCACTATATCAATCGGGTCACCAAGGGGAGCAATCTTTTCAACCCTCAGAATTTCTCCACTGAGAACACCCATATCCATAAGTCTTCTTCTGATAACACCTTTCGTGTTTATGGATAATATTCTGGCTTTCTGACCTACCTTTAACTCACTTAGTTTCACTTTATCCTCCTTACCATGATTTTCATAGCTACTCCTCTGCCAATGGCTAATCTTGATTCATCAATCCTTAAAAGTATAGGACCGTGTTTTTGATTTTTTACTACTTCAACAACCTTTCCAGTAATTAGTCCTATGTCTCTTAGATGACAAAATAAAGATTTCCCCTTTTTTATAAAATCAACAATTTCCACCTTTTCACCATCAGCTACTAAAGCAAGTGGCATCATTTTTTTACCTCCTCCATTAAAAGTTAAAGTTTAATCTAACACCGTATACATTGCCTGCTTTTGTGTTTTCGGAGTCTCTATCTTTGTCACGGATATATTGATAATCAAAGGTTATGTCTGAACTAAGAGATTTATAACTGAATAGCTTGAATTTAATATATCCCTCAAAAACCTGACTGTTGTTGAGTTCTTCATTCTTTGATGGACTCTTAAGATAGGCATAACCAACTCCTACTTCATCATCTTTCCTTCCCCATACACTTCCATTGAGATTTAATCCAATTGAATACATTCTGTTATAATTTACTTTTGCAGAGTCATCCTGCCATCCTGCCCTGAAAAAAGCTCCCAATATATCCTTTATCAATTGCTGGTCAAAGGATACTCCAATGCCTTTTAGTGCCTTGTATGCATCAGTATCCCAGTTTTCAAATCTTTTGTTCGTTGTATATGCATAAACTCTGTAATTTCCTTCTCCAATAGGAGTCTCAAGTTTGTATCCCACCTGCGCTCCAAACCAGTTGTAGTGCCTTACATCCATGTCTTCATTGTCATTTTTTGAACGCATACCAACTAATCTCACATGAAACTTGTCCCACTCAAACTCTGCTGCAACACCTCCATCATAGCTTGGAAGATTTGCAAGAGGATTGTGAACCAATGCTTCATTCATGAATTGAGTTATTTCATCTGCTGCATAGGCATTGTCATCAATTAAGGTTGTAGAGTCAATTATTCCTGCAGTAAGCTTTAGTGAGATATCTTTCTGAATAGGGAACTTATGGGAATACCATAGCTCCTGTAGATGGTCTCTTGAGTGCCCATTCATGTTTCGTAAGTCAACAAAAAGGTCATCAGCATTTGGCGATAATTTAAAGGGATATCCTGAGTTTTCTGAATGAAATCCGCTTCCTTTTGCAAAGCTTGCCCTTAGGAAAAATTCATCATTTTCAGTTGGTTTGAATGATACATTAAAATCAATTACTGCTGAACCACGGTCTTTGTTATGCACATCCCCTTGAGCTTTGTTTAACCATTGGTAAACTCCCGTTGCTGCCCCTGAAATAGATAGCTTGTCCGTGATGTCTACTGCATAAGAGTTAAAAGGAACAAATAAAATACAAAAAACTGCAAAAACATACCTTAAACTTCTCATGCCAATCCTCCCTTTTGTTTTAGATTTTTAATGGAATCAAGACATTTTCTGAGGGTGCAAAGTCCACAACTGTGATACATAAAAAAAGGTATTCCTTTTGCCCGGGCAAAACTTATAATTTCATGTTTAATGGAGTGCGATACCTTATCAGTAAATATGACTATTGCATCAACCTTGCCAATCTTCCTGCCTATCTCTTTTGTCGGTTTTGTGAACACTTTGAGATTAATACCTCTCTGGTTTGCTTCATTTAAATAGTGTCTTTCAAGTCTGTCCATTCCTCCAAGTAATAGAATGCTCATCTTAAACTCCTTGTTTTATTATTTTAATAAAGTTTTAATAGTCTAATTTTAAATAAAAAATAAAACTTTGTCAATATTTTTTTATTAAATTTTAAAAATATAAATAAGTTATATTGGATTAAATTAATGAGATTTTTTATAGATTTTCTATGGATTTTTTATGTGTATGACGATAAAAGATAAGAAAATATTGAATTTAGAGAGCTTAAATATTTGTTAAATCTTTTCTTATTTTTTCGGATTTCTCAAGAACTTTATCATACATTTCTTTTCTTTTCAGTTTAACTCTTTCTCTTATTTCTGGATATTTCAAAGATAAAATCTCACATGCAAGATATGCTGCGTTTTCAGCACCATTTATTCCCACTGTTGCCACAGGTATTCCCGGAGGCATTTGTACAGTTGAAAGCAATGCATCAAACCCGTTTAATGCACCACTTGCAACAGGAACGCCAATAACAGGAATAACTGTATGAGCTGCAATGAACCCTGCAAGATGTGCAGCCATGCCAGCAGCTGCTATGATTACCTCAATGCCTTTTTCTTCAGCTTCTTCAGCATACTTTTTAGCTCTGTCTGGTGTTCTATGGGCAGAACATATATCAATTTCAAATGAGATATCCATCTCTTTAAAAACCTTTACAGCTTTTTTCATTATATCGTAATCACTGTCACTACCCATTAAAATCAATACTTTTGCCATTAGTATCTCCTTGCCATAGCCTCAAGACGAGCAATTCTTTCATCAATCGGTGGATGGGTGCTGAAAAGCTTCATCAATGTTTTTCCAGAAAGAGGATTCACAATAAACATATGTGCAGTGCCTGGATTTGCATCCATAGGTATTGCCTGAGATGCATAATGAAGTTTACGTAAAGCATTTGATAAATAAAGTGGATTTCCTGCAATCCTTGCACCGTCCTCGTCTGCGGCGTATTCTCTTGACCTGCTTATTGCAAGCTGTATTATCATAGCAATTAATGGAGCTATTATCATCATTAATAGCGCAACGATTGGATGCCCTCCACCTTCCTCGTCATCATGTCTTCCGCCAAAAATATTTGCCCACATTGCCATCTGTGCAAGATATGAAATAGCTCCTGCAATAGTAGCAGCAATTGTGCTTATTAGTATATCTCTATGCTTAATATGGGCAAGCTCATGACCAATAACTCCTTCAAGTTCTTCACGAGAGAGTATTCTCATAATGCCTGTTGTAACTGCAACAACTCCATGCTTTGGTGAACGTCCTGTTGCAAAAGCATTTGGCTGTTCAGAATCTATTATGTAAACTTTTGGCATAGGAAGTTCTGCCTTTTGTGCAAGTCTTCTTACAATGTTGTAAAGTTCAGGGGCTTCAGCTTCTGAAACTTCTTTTGCACCATACATAGCAAGCACTATTTTATGACTGAAGAAATAAGCAAAAAAGTTCATTCCAAGAGCCATAATTAAAGCAAAAGTAGCCCCCTGTTTACCTCCAATCAGTGAACCTACAAAGATAAAGAATACAGAAAGAAAAACCATTAAAACAAGAGTTTTCAATGTATGCATATATACACCCCCCTTAAAAGCTTAATTTTTAAATTCCTTCTTTTTAAAAATTAACATAAAAAACAAGGAGAAGTCAAAGATTTAAACTGTTTGCCAGCTATATTTGACTTTTATGATTTGGATGTTCTAATATTTTGTTTATGGAACCTACAGTAATTGACCTTATAAAGCAAACTGGCTTTATTGCAAAATCTGTTTTACTGATTCTTCTTTTCTTTTCTATATTTTCTTGGGCTATTATATTCTATAAATGGAAAATATTCAAAAACATGAAAAAAGAAAATCAAAAATTCTTTGATGCTTTTATTAATTCTAATGGAACAAAGGAACTTTTTTCTTTAGCTAAAAGATTTGAATTAAGTCCTATAGCATCTCTTTATAGAGCAGTCTTTGCTGAAACGCAAGGTAGGAATTCCGTTAATCTTGACGCTATAGTAAAAAAATATTCCTCTGATGAAGCAAATAAAATTGAAAGTTATCTCGGCTTTCTTGCAACAACTGGTTCAACAACTCCTTTTATAGGACTTTTTGGCACTGTGTGGGGAATCATGGATGCCTTCAGAAGTATAGGGATCAAAGGCTCTGCCTCTATTGCAACTGTTGCGCCAGGCATCGCAGAGGCACTAATTACCACCGCTGCTGGTCTTTTTGCAGCGATACCGGCAGTAATTGCCTATAATTACTTTACATCACAGGCAAACAAAATAATAAATGAAGTTCAAGACTTTTCTGAAACTCTTTTAAAATACCCATGGCAGGATTAACACCACGCAGAAGGTCATCAATAGCAGACATTAATGTTACTCCTTTAGTTGATGTAATGCTTGTATTGCTCATTATCTTTATGATTACAGCTCCTCTTTTAAAACAAGGTATCGATGTTAATCTTCCAAAAGCAAAAGGAAAAAGCTTGGAAGAAACTGAAAAAATCAATATTGTTATCAACAAAGAAGGGAAGATATTTTTAAATGATAAAATAATCCATAAGGATGACCTGCCTGGATTGCTTTCCACATACAAGGAAACTAATGCTGCTGTACTTTTAAGAGCTGATAAAGATGTTCCATATGGGATTGTAGCTGAAGTTATGGGAGAAATTAAAGCTTCAGGTATAGAAAAAATAGGAATGGTAACAGAACCAAAAGAAACTCGATGACAAATAAGATTTATTCCTCTCTTTTTTTATCAATTTTTTTTCATGGCTTATTTATTTTATTATTAATATTCGGCATAAGAAACTCAGTTAAGGATTTTAAAAATCTAACCTACGTAACTTTAATTGAAGAAACAAACAATACATTGCAGACAGTTTCCTCAACAGATGAAAAAAACTCCTTAGAAAACATTGCACAGATAAAACAAAAAACATTTTCAGAGAACTCTACTGAAAAAACACGGAAAATAACAAAAGAAGATGAACAACTCCTTAAAGAAAGACTTGATGCCCTTAAAGCTAAAAAGAAAATTCTTGATAAAATTCAATCAGGTTCTATTGAATTAAAGGGTCAACAAAATATTAAAGGTGAAGGCATTTCATCAAGTTATTTAACAGTAATTTCAAGCTTAATAAGGCATCACTGGAACATTCCTGATACTATTCCTAAAAATCTTGAAGCAGTGATTTCAGTCAGAATTCTTCTAAATGGACAAATTGTTATTGAAGGGTTTGAAAAAAGTTCAGGAAATACATTATTTGATTCTTCCGTAATCAAAGCTCTTAAAAACTCTTCACCGCTTCCTCCTCCTAAGGGTGAAGTAGTGGTTGGATTGAGGTTTAAACCATGAAATTAAGATTGATAGCAACTCTATTTCTTATTATTTCAATTGTTTTTATTGGTCCAGTATTTGCAGAAAAAATTTATCTTGACATAACACAGCCTAGCATAAAAAAACTTACTTTAGCAATGGAAGGATTTGAAAAAGTTCCTGTTTTATTTAATACAGTGAAGGAAAATCTTGAATTTACCGAGTATTTCAGAATTTACGGACCTTTCCCGTATAAAGGGGAAGGATTTGATCCTTCTTTATGGAAATCTTCTGATGTTGAAATTGTTGTCAGGGCAGAAACTTTAAATAAAATTTCAATTCAAGTGTTTACGGTTACCGCCTCCTCACCAATCTTCGCAAAAGAATATCCTCTGAATGACAATGAATATACAGGAAATCTCATTTCTTCTGATATATACAAGCTATTGACAGGCAAAAAAGCACCTTTTTTTAATCGTTTTATCTTTATAAAAAAATTTTCTAAATCAATGGGAATATTTATAAGTAATTGGAATGGAAAAACTATTCATGATACAGGAATTAGAAGGGATATAATTTCAAGAGTTGTACTGAGAGGAAATAAAATTTTTTATTCATCCCTTGAAGGAAAGTTTTGGCATATAGAAATTTATGACCTTTCAACAAGATTAAACAAAGAAATAATAAAAAGCAAGGCATTACTTCAACTTGGAGATGTAATTGGAGATTCTCAGTTTATCTATCTTGAAAATGATGGAGAAATATCACAAATAAAGATAACTGATCTTTCAGGGAAAAGCAGAACCGTTGCTTCTTCCCGTTGGATTGAGTCTTCTCCGCGATGGCACGCATCCCAGATATTTTTTGTTTCAAACAGAGCAGGCTCTCCCCAGATTTATCAAGCCGTTGAGGGAGCAGGAGCAAGAAGAATAACTTTTCAAGGAAGATATAATACTGAGCCTTCAATAAGCCCTGATGGAAGCAAGCTTGCCTTTTCCTCTCTCGTAGGAGGTTTCCAAATTTATATTCTTGATTTACTATCAGGAACACAAAATCAAATAACAAAAGAAGGGAATAATGAACAACCTTCTTTTTGTCCTGATGGCAATTTTTTAACAATCATGTCAGATAGAAGAGGCAAAAAAGAAATATATCTTATAAGTCAAGACGGATTAATTCAAAAGCCATTGACTATAGGATATCTTCCATACTGCTCAAAATGAGAATAGAAAAGATTAAATCAGGAATAGACAGATTTAAAAATATACTTCCTAAAAGATTTTATGGACTCAGGGCGGGTCTGCTAATCCACCCTGCTTCTGTAAATAAAAAACTTGTTCATACAAAGAATATTTTGCTTGAAAGCAAAAAAGTAAGAATAACAGCCTTATTCGGACCACAACATGGAATATTCGGTAATACTCAGGACAACATGATTGAGTGGGAAGGATTTGTTGATAAAAACACAAAAATACCTGTTTATAGTCTTTATGGAAAAACAAGGAAACCTACTGCTGAAATGCTTAAAGATATTGAAATTTTCATAATAGACCTTCAAGATGTAGGAGCTCGATACTATACTTTTATCTGGACAATGGCTTTATGCATGGAAGCTTGTGAGGAAGCTGAAAAACCCTTAGTAGTTCTTGACAGAGTAAATCCAATTGGGGGGCATCTCACTGAAGGACCTGTGCTCAAGCCAGATTTTTCATCCTTTGTTGGACTTCATCATCTGCCAGTGAGGCACGGAATGACAATTGGCGAGATTGCTTTGTATTTTAAGGACAATTTCTATCCAAAGCTTGACCTCACTGTTATACCCCTTAAAGGTTGGAAACGCAATCAATGGTTTGATCAAACAGGACTTCCGTGGGTAATGCCCTCACCAAATATGCCAACTTTGGATACAGCAACAGTTTATCCCGGAATGTGCCTTTTTGAAGGAACAATAATCAGTGAGGGAAGAGGAACAACAAGACCCTTTGAAATATTCGGTGCATCTTTTATTGAGCCTGAAAAACTTGTAAAAAGGCTTAAAGATTTTAAACTAAAAGGTGTAATCTTTAGACCCCTTTACTTTACTCCTACTTTCAATAAATTTTCAGGTGAACTCTGTGGAGGTGCGCAAATACATGTTATTGATAGAGAAAAGTTTAAACCTTTTAAAACCGCTGTTGCGATTTTGCTTGCCATACATGAACTTTATCCAGAAGTGAATTTATGGAGACAACCTCCCTATGAGTATGAATTTGAAAAGCTTCCCTTTGACATACTTTCTGGCTCTGATAGATTAAGAAAAAATATTGAAAAAGGAACGCCATTGAAAGATATAGAAGACTGGTGGAACGAGGAAGTATTAGCCTTTGAAAAAGTTAGGAATAGATATTTGCTTTATGAATAACTTTAGATTTGAGGATGAGCTGGATTGATAGAGTTTAGATATTTTTTGGTAACATTTCTTAACGAGAGGAGTGTAAAACAGTCACAACTGTTTGAGCCTGAAAGGCAAGTTTTGCGGCTGTAGCGGAGCGAGTTTAGAAATGTCAAAAGATATCTCAGGAGCGAAAGACAGCGAATTCTTAACTCAAAGCATAAAGGGCTTCATTCTTGCTGCTGGATTTTCAAAAAGACTAAGACCAATCACAGAGCATATTCCAAAACCACTTCTCCCCATCGCAGGTGAGGTTTTACTTGATTATGTTTACAATTTTTTGAAATCTTCAGGTATAGAACGCATAGGGATAAATCTTCACTATAAAGCGAAAGAGATTGAACAATACATAAAAGACATAAAAGAACGAGGCTTTTCTCTTACAGTTTTTCATGAAAAAGAAATTTTAAACACAGGTGGAGCACTTTATAATGCAAGGAATTTTCTCAAAGACAGCCCTTTCCTCGTTCACAATGGTGATATTTACTGGGATGGAAATCTAAAAGAGGCAATAAAGTGGCATATAGATTCAGGGAATAGTATTACTCTCTTAGTGCATAACTGTCCACCAGACAACAAACTAATTGTTGATGAAGAAGACAATTTAATTGGAATTAACTCTTCAGCCTTCAGCCTTCAGTCTCTTTTTGCCTTCACAGGAGTGGCTATATACAATCCTGAAGTTTTAGAACTTCTGCCAGAGGGTCATTCATCAGTCATTGATTTATGGTTAAAAGCTAAGGCTCAGGGATTGAAAGTAAAAGTCTTTCCAGCAAAATATAGCTTCTGGTATGACATAGGCACTCCGAAAGGGTTTGCCCGTGCAGTCTTTGATAAATTAAAGAGAAATTTTACATCCCTCTATGTTCATCCTACTTCAACTGGATGTGAACTTATAGAACCTCAGGGAAACATAGTAATTGAAAGAAATGTAAGAATCAAAAAATCTTTTATAGGTAAAAACATTATCATTCTGCCTGAGACAGATTTTTCACCTGAAACTACCCTGATTTCAAACTGCATAGTAGGTAAAGATTTTATGCTTTCCATCTCTAACTGGCAGGGTAAAAAAGAGATACTCACTCATGGAGGCTCTACGAGAAATTATTTTAGAGAAAATGATAATGTCTTTTGCCAATGGAATGAGATAAATCAAGAGTTTGATAAAACCGTTACCATTGGAAAGTTCCTAAAACAAAAAGGCTTTCCTGTTGCTGAAATAATTAATGTAAGTAAAGAACAAAAATTAATTATCTTTGAAGACTTAGGAGACCTAACCCTTTACAGTTGGTTACAGTGTAAGAGAAATATAAAAGAAATACTCAATGTATACAAAAAAATAATTGAACACGTCGCAAATTTGCACTGGAAAATCTCTTTTGAAGCATCAGAATTAAAAGCAAATCTGCCAGAGTTTGACTATACCTATTTCATATGGGAAAGTGAGTATTTTTTGAAAGAATGCGTGGAGGGAGTTTTTAAACTCAATTTATCAACCATTGGAGACACATATCTGGCTGACTTACAGCAAGAACTACATCTCATCGCAGAAAAACTCTCAAAAGCAAAAAAAGTAATCCTTCACAGAGACTTGCAAAGCCAAAACATTATGCTTAAGTCACTCAATTCCTGTCATTCCGAGGCACAAAGTGCCGAGAAATCTTCTCTCAATTATGAAGTCTACTTTGTTGACTATCAATCAGCCCGATGTGGACCAGCAGCATATGATATAGCCTCTTTGCTTTGGGACCCTTATGTAGAGTTAAATGATAAGATAAGGCAGGAACTTGTAAATTACTACATTGAGAGAGCTTTTAATTCTTTAGCCAACCTTCCGCCTTTAGCCTTTCTTGAGGAACTCTCCCTGTGCAGAATCCAAAGACACATGCAAGCACTTGGTGCTTACGGCTTTTTATCCCTAAAGAGAGGCAAAAGAAACTTCCTCAAATTCATTCCTCAAGCAATAAAATTACTTATGGAAGATATAGAAGAAAGCCCTATAGAATTACCAAATTTAAGAAATCTTATTCGTAAGCTCAAGAACTTTGCTCACTATCGCTTTTGCTGAAATTTCTTCATAATCAAGAAGTTCTTCGGGTGTACCACTTTTTGGGGTTTTCCTACAAGCAAGGCTATAAACTCTGTCAGAGCCTATCTCAGCTTTTACAGCCTCTCCGATTCCACCTGCTGGATAGTGGTCTTCAACTGTTATTATCGCCTTTGTTTCAGAAAGTGCTTTTTTCAGAGTCTTAGTATCCAATGGTTTTACACTGTAAAGGTCAATTACTCTAATGTAAATCCCTTTGTTTTTTAATTCTTCATAAGCCTTCAATGCCTCATGTAGTGTGATTCCTGCTCCTACAACTGTAAATAAATCTTTATCTGATGCTTTCAAAACTTTTGACCCTCCGATAGGAAATTCTTCATCATAACTGTAAATCACAGGTGTGGCAGAGCGTGTAGTTCTAATGTAAACAATTCCATTGTGTTTAGCAGCCTCTCTTACAAGCTTTTCTGTTGATACTGCATCACTTGGATAAAGCACCACACTATTTAAAATGCTTCGCATCATTGCTATGTCCTCAAGCCCCATCTGGCTTGGTCCGTCCTGGCCAATTGAGACACCAGCGTGAGAGCCAACAAACTTAATATTTGCCTCACTGTATTGAGCCATTCTAATATGGTCAAAGGCACGGGCAAGAAAAGCTGCAAAGGTTGAGACAAAGGGAATTTTTCCTCTCAACGCAAGCCCTACAGCCATACCTACCATGTTCTGCTCTGCCACAAAGCATTCAAAAAATCTTTCAGGATAATATTTTTTAAATATCTCTGCATATGTTGAGTTACTTACCTCTGCATCTAAAACAACTATATCTGGAAACTCAGGAAATATCTTAACCAGAGCCTCACCATAGGCACGTCTCGTTGCAACCATTTCACCGAAACTGTATCTTTTGCTGAATTCCTTTATTTCTATGGGTTTAGGATTAGGATTCAACTCCTCAGGCTTTTTTATTAAAGCTGTAACTTTCTTTACTTCACCGAGTTCTTTTATAGCTTCTTTAAACTCCGCCTCAGTCAGTGCCACTCCGTGTCTGCCTTCTTTATCTTCAAGAAAAGAGACTCCTTTACCCTTTATTGTTTTAGCTATAATCATTGTAGGAGCATCGCTTTTTAATGCTTCCTCATAGGCTTTAAAAATCTCATTAAACTCATGTCCATCAATGCATATTGTTTTCCATCCAAATGCAGAAATTCTCTTTGCATAGGCATCAAGGTCATGTCCATACATTGTCTCACCGCGCTGACCAAGCCTGTTTACATCAATTATTCCAATGAGATTGTCAAGCTGATAGTACGCGGCAAGCTGAATTGCCTCCCATACAGAGCCTTCAGCCATTTCACTATCACCAAGCAAAACAAATACTCTATAAGGAAGTCTATCAATGTATTTTCCATTTATTGCCATTCCAACTCCGATTGAAAGTCCCTGTCCAAGTGAGCCTGTTGCAGCCTCTGAATATGGAAATGCTCTTACAGGATGCCCCTCAAGGGGAGAGCCGAATTTTCTCAGGGTAAGAAGCTCTTCCTCTGTGAGTTTACCAGCCACTGTCCAGAGAGAATAAAGAAGTGGCGCAGCATGTCCCTTTGAAAATATTAGTCTATCATTGTTTGGAGCATCAGGATTGTCTGCATCAAAATGAAAAAAGCCTCCGAAAAGGAGGCTTGCCATGAGTTCTACTGATGAAAGGCAGGTTGTGGGATGTCCTGAACCTGCCTGAGTTGTTGATTTGAGAATATAATACCTTAAAAGCTTTGCTATTTCTGTTAGATAACTCACTTTTTGTTTTCTACAATATCACTTGTTAACATCTTAAGAAGTCTCATTCTACTTGGATGTTTAAGTTTTCTCAAAGCTTTTGTCTCAATTTGCCGCACTCTTTCTCTTGTAATAGATAAATATCTTCCAACTTCTTCAAGTGTATGATCTCTATCTTCACCAATTCCGAATCTCATTTTTATTACTTTTTCTTCTTTTGGGGTTAGAGTTTTCAAAATTCGCTGAATATGCTCACTAAGCTCTGTTCTTTCAGCTTCTGAAACAGGAGAAGGGGATGTTTTATCTCCAATAAAATCTTCTAACTCTGTATCTTCGTCTCCTATAGGCGTTTGAAGTCCTATAGGATCCTGTATAGCTCTGAAAACTTCTTCTACTTTTCTTACAGGAACTCCGAGTTTTTCAGCAATTTCCTCATTATTTGGTTCTCTACCAAGTTGTTGAGTAAGTTCACGGGAAGCTTTAGTAACTCTATTATAGAACTCCATCATATGAACAGGCACCCTTATTGTCTTAGTTTGGTCAATTAAAGCTCTCGTAATAGCCTGTCTAATCCACCAAGTTGCATAAGTAGAAAACTTAAATCCTTTTTCATACTTAAATTTATCAACAGCTTTCATAAGTCCTATATTGCCTTCCTCTATCAAATCAAGAAGAGGAAGTCCCCTTCCAACATAGTTTTTTGCAATATTCACAACAAGTCTTAAATTTCTCGTAATTAATTCATTTTTTGTATCTTCAACAAGGCATTTAGCTTTATATATCTTTTGCCAAATATTTTTTAATTCATCTATCTTAAGTCCTGATTCATTTTCAATTTTTTTAATCTCTGCATGAATTTCTTTATAAAGATTTTCTAATTGTTTTGTATTTTCACCTACTCTCTTTTTCTCATTTATTTGTTTACGCAACTCTTTTAAAGAACCATACTCTTTGATTTTTTGTTCTATCTTTTCAATATCATTTATTAAATTTTCTAAACGAATAATTGTTCTGCTTAATGCTTCTTCAGCTTTATCTTCTTCAGTTAAAGTTTCAGAATCTTCCTCCTTATTTATTTCTTCTAAAATTTTTTGATAAAGAGATAGTCCCATCACCGTCTCTTTAATTATACTTTTTCCTTCCTGAAGTTTTTTAGCAAGTTCTACTTCCTCTTCTTTGGTAAGTATTGGAATATCTCCCATTGAATTAAAATATGCTTGAACTAAATCCTCTACATGTTCTTCCTCTTCAATTTCTTCCTCTTCTTCTAAAAATACTTCTTCTTCGTCTTCATCAACTACTCTCACTCCCATATCACTTAAAACATCTATTAGGTCCTCAATCTCCTCAGGAGAATAGTATTCTGACGGCAGGGCTTCATTAATTTCATCATATGTGAGTTTTCCCCTTTTTTTGCCAAGATTTACAATTTCTTCAAAAATATCTCTTTCCTTCATATTAATCCTCTATAAAATATTTTATATTTCAATCTTACTAATTTTTTAAAAAAATTCAACCCCTTTTTAATAATTTAAATAAAAAAATAAATAAAAAAGAGAAAGGGAATTAACCCTTCCTCTTTCTATAAAATATTTTTTGACAAGAAGAAATAAAAGAGTAAGTCAAGACTCACGGCCTATTAGTACTGGTAGGCTAAACACCTCACGATGCTTACACCTCCAGCCTATCAACCTGGTAGTCTACCAGGAGCCTTTAGGTCCTGAGTTTCCTCAGGACGGGAGACCTAATCTTGGGATGGGCTTCCCGCTTAGATGCCTTCAGCGGTTATCCCTTGCGGACATAGCTACCCAGCATTGCCGCTGGTGCGACAACTGGAACACCAGAGGTCCGCCCACCCCGGTCCTCTCGTACTAGGGGCAGCCTCCCTCAAGTCTCCTGCGCCCACAGCAGATAGGGACCGAACTGTCTCACGACGTTCTGAACCCAACTCACGTACCGCTTTAATGGGCGAACAGCCCAACCCTTGGGACCTACTTCAGCCCCAGGATGCGATGAGTCGACATCGAGGTGCCAAACCGGTCCGTCGATATGAACTCTTGGGACCGATCAGCCTGTTATCCCCGGCGTACCTTTTATCCGTTGAGCGATGGCCCTTCCACACAGAGCCACCGGATCACTAAGCCCGGGTTTCCCCCCTGCTCGGCTTGTCAGCCTCACAGTCAAGCCTCCTTATGCCTTTGCACTCAACGGCTGGTTTCCGTCCAGCCTGAGGAGACCTTTGGACGCCTCCGTTACTCTTTAGGAGGCGACCGCCCCAGTCAAACTACCCGCCAGGCAGTGTCCCGGAACCGGATAACGGCTCACGGTTAGAGCCCCAACAACACAAGGGTGGTATTTCACCGACGGCTCCACAGGAACTGGCGTTCCTGCTTCATAGCCTCCCACCTATCCTACACATGTATTGCCAGAACTCACTGCCAAGCTGTAGTAAAGGTGCACGGGGTCTTTCCGTCTAGCTGCGGGTAACCGGCGTCTTCACCGGTTGCTTAAGTTCGCCGGGTCCCTCCCCGAGACAGCGGCCCAGTCGTTACGCCATTCATGCAGGTCGGAACTTACCCGACAAGGAATTTCGCTACCTTAGGACCGTTATAGTTACGGCCGCCGTTTACCGGGGCTTCGGTTTGG